>JBJMLC010000108.1:0-10090 GCA_045805485.1 Solirubrobacteraceae bacterium
GCCGGTGCGGATCGAACGCAGCTGAGCCCTGGGGCGAGTGTGGCGGATGTCACGCTCGGATCGCAGGCGCTGTCCTACTTTGAAGAGCATGTACGGATTTGAAACCGTCACCTTCATAACCACCATCGGCGCTGCGGTGGCCGGGGTCGCGAGCTATCTCCGCACCGGCGGCCCGCTGGCCCAGCTCGGTCGCCAGGGCACATTCTGGTTTGACCACGTGGCCGACCTGCCGCTGGCCGATGCTCCCTCGGAGGACGCCGTGGATCTCCCGATCCCCCGCCGGCCCCTCCGCGGGCGGCTCGACTAGCCTGCCGGCTCCGCTCCGCGCGGGGCCTGCGGTCCGAGCGGAATTCCCCTGCGCAAGCGGTCGCTCTCCGCACGAGTTCCCCCCTCCCACAAACGGACTACGCTAGCTAGGTTAGGTGTCGACCCTGCTCTTGCGCTGAGCGGATTCGGCGCTATGATCGGCCGCGTCGTAAAGCATCCCCATGGCAGGGGGATGGGGGTCAGAAGTTCACCCAAGGGACCGGGTTGGAGTTCAGTAGTGCATGGAAGATTTCGTAATCGGGGGCTGGTAGGGCTGGTGGTCGCAGGCGCCCTGGGCTGGGCGTCGAGCGCGATGGCGGACACGCCGACGGTGTTCGGGCCGACGTACCCGCTGCCGGGCGTTTCCGACACGGCTCATCGGTCGCACGGCGGAAGCACGTGCTTCCACAGCGGAGATGTCTACGCCGGCCACACGCTGACCTGGGTCCTGGGACCCGACCCGGCTAACGACATGCCCTCGAAGGACGTGAGCACGGAGTGCAACGACGCCGCCGCGCCGACCATCGCGTTCGACCTGACTCGCTTCCAGACGCTCTACTGGGGGATCGATCCGGCCCATACCGACTTCTCCTACTGCACCCCCACGACGGACTCGCCACCTGACACCTGCACGGGTACGCCGGTGACCAGCGGACCCATGACCTATGACAGCTCTGCCTCCGACCCAGCGAACGGGACGCTCGTCTACCAGGGCACGAGCGACGCTCAGGATCTCCTGACCGTGCACCTGCCCAGTGCCGCTGTCGATGCCAACACGATCGGCACGTTCCACGATCTCGGCAGCTACGCGGACCAGGCCTCCAAAGCCGCGGCGATCGGCCAGGTCTGGCAGGTCTCAGGCACCAGCCCGCCCACGATCACCATGACCTACTCGACCCATGGCAATCCGCTTCCGACAGGCCTGTGCAACTGCCGGACGCAGGTCGACATCAGCGGCGGCTTCTACTACGTGGACCTTCCCCCAAGCGCCAGCATCACATCCTCGCCCGACGCGCAGCCGAAGAACCACGTGGCGGAAACTTTCAACGTGACCAACCCCGTTGATCCATATTCCGCCGACGACGGCAACCCCGGACTGACGTACGCCTGGGATCTGAGCGGCGGGACCACGTACGGCGACGGCACGAGCTCGTCCGTCCAGCACGCGTACGGGCCGGGCCCGCACACCGTGGCGTTGCTGGTCACGGATGCGGATGGCATCTCGCAGCGAGAGACATTCCCGTTCACGATCGTCAACCAGAAGCCGGTGGTCGGGTTCACCTGCAGCCCGGCCAAGCCGTTCGCCAAGCAGCTCACCAAGTGCACCGCGTCTGACCACGATCCCGACGCGGCTCTGGGCGATCCTCCGCTGACCGAGGCCTGGACGCTTGGGACCACTCACCACAGCGGGCACACGTTCAGCTTCACGAAGCCGGCCGGGGCCTACAACCTGACGCTGGCCGTGACCGACCGGGACGGCGGCAGAACGGCCGTCACCCACAAGATCACCTTCCAGAAGCTCCGGGCCAGCGTGGCGATCACCCGAGGCCAGAAGCTGGCCGGTGCGCTGGCGCACGGGATCAAGGGCACATTCAGGGCCAACGAGGCCGCTTCGGATCAGCTCACGCTGAAGGTCAAGAGCGCCAAGAGCAAAACCGGCGCACCGATCACTGTCGCCGGCATCGTGGCCACGGCCAAGCCAATCCTCACCAGGGCCGGGAGTAAGGCGTTCACACTCACGCTGTCCGCCACGGCGAAGCACAAGCTGAGTCAGGCCAAGACCGTGACGTTCCTGCTGGCGGGAACGGCCAAGGACCGCTTCCGCAACACAGCTCCCACCAGGGTCAGCTTCAGTCTCAGTTAGCAGTCATCCCAAAAGGGGGGTGTCGGCTGGAGGCCCCTTTTCCAGTCGTCAACGGATCCAAAGGAAAGGTGAACCGTGCTGATACGAACCCGGCTTCGTCTCTCGCTGCCCATTGCGCTTGTGGCCTGCGCGGCGGTCCCTGCCGCGGCCAGCGCCGACTGGCATGAGCCCGTCGGTGGCGCCTCGCCGATCAATGCCTCGCCTTCTCGCAACGCCGACGCGGCGAACATGGCCGTGATCGGCGGCACGCCGTACGTGGCCTGGAACGAGGACACAACGCAGCAGGGTCAGGGCAGCTCCAGCACGATCCATGTGGCCAAGCTGGCCGCGAACGGGCTGAAGTGGCTCAAGGTGGGCGAGAACGGCACCCCTAATCCGATCAGCCTGATCGCCGACACCTCATCGGATCAGCCGTCACTGGCGGACGTGAGCGGGAGCCCGTGGGTGGCCTGGCAGGAGGGAGTTACCCAAACTGACGTGGAGATCAGGGTGGCCAAGTTCGACGGGACGAGCTGGAACGAGATTCCGGCGGGAACTGACAATCCGATCAACCATCCCATCAACCACAATCGGACGGGAGACAACGGCGGCGGAGACGCCTCGCAGGCAACCCTCATCGACGACGGCACCGGCCACCCCTTCGTCTCATTCTCAGAATTCGATCAGGGTTCCGGTTCGCTGCTCAATCAATTCGTTCAGGGCGACACGTTCAGTCCGGGTCAGATCTGGGTTGATCAGCTGAACCAAGCCGGCGACGGCTGGAACGAGGTCGGAGGTGGCTCAGCAAATGCCAATCCCGCGAATGACGCGCTGTTTCCCGCAATGACCGTGATCAACGGCGTGCCGTGGGTCGTCTACTGGCAGATCATCCCGCCTAACAACGGGCCCCCGTCGGTGGCCGTCGACGTCGCCCATCTGAGTGGCGACGGACAGAGCTGGGTGCAGGACGGACCGATCGTGACCGCCCCGCTGGGGAACAACGGATTTCCCGTCGGTCAGCCGTCGATCGCGCACATCGGGACGACGCCGTATGTCACCTTCACCTCCAGCAACGGCGGAAACGCCGGAGTCGTTGTCTACAGCTTCAACGGGACCAGCTGGAGCCCGGTGGGAGGCGGCCCGGCGAGCGATCCGAGCGTGGACGCTCAGAGCCCCAGCATCGCCGATATCAACGGGTCACCCTGGGTCAGCTGGTTCACCGACAAGCCGTCGCACGTCATCCAGACGGCCCAGCTTTCAGGCGGCGCCTGGCAGCCGGTCGGATCGGTGGCCAACAACAACCCGAACCACAATGCGAGCAACGGCTCACCGGCTGGTCCGATCGGACGCAACCAACTCGCCGTCTCGCTTACGAACGTCAACGGCTTCCCCTGGATCGGGTTCGTCGAGGACGACCAGACAACGCCCGGGGGCAACAACACTCCGCAGTGCTGCACTCAGGTCCGGGTCAGCCGACTGGAGCCGAGCTTCCTGAGCGACTCCGCTGAGCCATCAGATACCTCGGCCACGCTGGTGACCAAGCTCCAGACATACGGCCTGCCTTATCCGGTCAGATTCAAATGGGGTCCCGGAAGCACACTGACCCACACGACCACGCCCTCGCCTGCCAGCGGCAACCCGGCGTTCTCGTTCAGGTCGATCAGTGGACTGACGCCGAGCTCGGTCTACTCGTTCATGCCGGTGGCCACGGCGGGAACGCCAAGACCACTGATCCAAGGCCCTGAAGATGCCTTCGTGACCCAGGCCCCTCCCCGCCAGCCGCCGCCGGGGCCGCTGTACGCGTTCATTCTCAGGTTGCCTCGGCACGTGCAGCACGGCCAGCACGTGCGGGTCCGCTACTTCGTCTCGGACCATTCCTCGGTGCACATGGTGATCAAGCACGCTGGAAATCAAATCGCCCAGTGGCGGCGGAGTGTCGACGCCGGCACGCACAGCGTCGTCTGGACTGTCGGACCCCACGCGCCCGCCGGCTCCTATGTCGTGGTGCTGACGGCCCGCAGCGGCCGTCGCACGGCGGCCGACGGGGGCACCATCCAGATCGGACCCCGTCGCCGCTAGACGGACGGAGGCTTCGCCACTGAGCGATAATCGCTCCAGTGGCGGAGCCTCCCTATCCATCCCTGCCCCGGCTGCGCCAGGCCGTGCTCGCGGCCAGGGATCTCGACGCGGTGGCCGGGGAGCTCAGTGAGCGCCTGAAGCTGGGCGAGCCGTTCGCCGACCCCGGGGTGGCGCACTTCGGCCTGCGCAACGCGGTCTTCGCGCTCGGCGACACGTTCCTGGAGGTCGTCTCGCCGGTTCAGGAGAACACTGCGGCGGGACGGCTGATCGAGCGCCGAGGCGGAGACTGCGGGTACATGCTGATGTTCCAGGTGGATGACCTGGCGGGCGCGCGGGAACGTGTCGACGGTCTGGGCGTGCGCGAGGTGTTCGAGGTCGATATCGAGGACATGTCTGAGGTGCACCTTCATCCCGCGGACATGCGGGGGGCGATCGTGTCCCTGAGCCAGCCCGTGCCGCACGGAAGCTGGCGTTGGGGCGGACCTGACTGGCAGAGCAGGAGCGCGCCGCCCGCCTTGGCCGGGGCGACCATCGCAGTCGCCGAGCCCGGGGAAACGGAGGAGCGCTGGTCCACGGCCATGGGTGGCGCACCGGGCGATGCGGGAATCCTGTTCACGCCTGACGAGGAGGACCGAGGCCTCGTGGAGATCGTGCTTGCGGGTCCACCGATCACCGCGTTTGAGCTGGCTGGCGTACGGTTTACCCCGTCCGATTACGAGGAGGAATGATGAGCGAGGTCGTGCTGTTCGAGGTTCAGGATGACGTGGCGGTGCTGACGTTCAACCGGCCAGACCGGCTGAATGCGTGGACGCCGGAGCTTCAGACGCGGTACTTCGACCTGCTGGACGACTGCGCCGGCCGTGAGGACGTCCGGGTGATCGTGCTGACCGGGGCCGGCCGCGGGTTCTGCGCCGGCGCGGACATGCAGCACCTCCAGGAGGCAGCCGGTGAGGGGGGAGGTGCGGACGGGTCGTCCAACGGCGGCGCGGCGGCATCCGGCTTCGCTCGCGACTCCCGCCCCGTGACCTACGCGCTGGGCATCCCCAAGCCGGTGATCGCGGCCATCAACGGTCCCTGCGCCGGCATCGGGCTGGTTCACGCCCTGATGTGCGATCTGCGGATCGCCGCCGCGGGAGCCAAGTTCACCACCGCCTTTTCCCGACGCGGGCTGGTGGCCGAGCACGGACTGTCCTGGATGCTGCCGCGCCTGGTGGGGCCCGCCAAAGCCCTTGACCTGCTGCTCTCAGGGCGAGTCCTCCTGGGATCGGAGGCGGCAGAGCTGGGGCTGGTCAACCGTGCGGTGGACGACGGGACCGCGCTGGACGAGGCGCTGGCCTACGCGCGGATGCTGGCCACCGAGTGCTCGCCCACGAGCATGGCGCTGATGAAGCAGCAGGTGTACGGCGACTACGACCGCACTCTGGCCGAGAGCGTTGAGGAGGCGAACCGGCTGATGGCCGAGTCCTTCTCGCGCCCGGACTTCGCTGAGGGCGTTAAGAGTTTTCTCGAGCGGCGCGAGCCGCAGTTCGAGCCACTTTCGGTAGCTCTGTCCCGCTAGGGTCCGGCGCCCATGCGCGTCCTGCTGGTGTCGTGGGAGTACCCGCCCGTGATCGAGGGCGGGCTGGGTAGGCACGTCCGCAAGCTGTCCGAACACCTCACCGCCGACGGCGTGGAGGTCCACGTCCTGACCCGGGGCGGCGGGCGCCTGGCCGTCCACGAAGACCGGCACGGCGTGGTCGTGCACCGGGTGCGTGAACCTGACTTTCCAAAGGACGTGACCGCGTTCGTGCGCTGGGTGCAGGCGATGAACCGGGACATGCTGGAGCTGGGCAGCGAGTTGTGCCGAGGTCTGGAATTCGACGCCGTGCACTCGCATGACTGGCTGGTGGCCGAGACCGGCCGGCGCCTGGCTCGGCGGCTGGGCGTTCCGTGGATCGCCACGGTCCACGCCACCGAGTCAGGCCGGCACCAGGGCTGGGTCCAGAACTACCCACAGTCCCACATCCACCGGCTGGAGCGGACCATGGTCCGGCGAGCCGACCGCGTGATCACCTGCTCGAAGTTCATGCAGGCGCACGTGGCGGATGTGTTCGGCATCGCCGCGGGGAGCATCACCGTGATCCCCAACGGGATCGATCCCGGCGACGTGGAGCCGCTCGTGGATGACCTCCCCGGGCTCCGGGCTCGCTTTGCCCAACCCACTGAGCACCTCGTCCTGCTGGTGGGCAGATTGGTCTATGAGAAGGGCTTCCACCTCGCTCTGGACGCGCTGGCGCCGGTGGCGGCTCGGTTGGGCAACGTCCGCTTTGTCGTCGCCGGAACGGGGACCGCCGAGGTCGAGCTCAAGCGTCAGGCCCGGCGTCTGGGCCTTCTCAGGCACGGCACGTTCCTGGGATGGGTGGGCGATGACATGCTGCACGCGCTCTACCGGGTGGCCGAGATCGTCATCGTGCCCTCGATCTACGAACCGTTTGGATTGGTGGCGCTGGAGGCGATGGCCTCTGGATGCCTGTGCGTGGTGGCAGACACCGGCGGCCTGCGCGAGGTGGTCCCGGGCGACGGCAGTGTCGGGCTGCGCTTCCGCGCCAAGGATGCTCAGGCGCTGGAGGAGGTCCTGGAGCAGGCGCTGGTCGACGAGGAGGCCCGCGCCCAGGTGGTGGCCGACGCCCGCGAGCACGTGCTCCAGTGGGGCTGGGGCGAGGTGGCTCTCCGGACGCGGGAGGTCTACGAGCAGGCCCGGGCGACTACGCCCCGGCGGGCTGCCGGGCCGCTTCGGCGCCCGGAGTCAGCATCGGACCCTCTCCCGAGGGGTCGATGACCCCCTCCTCCAGCCATACATACCGGCCCGCCAGGGTCTTCTGAGCCAACGAGTACCCGGCGTCGTCCTCGTTTGACCACAGGTCGGTGAAGAGACGCTCGACGCGGAGCCTGGCCTGCCGGCAGAAGAGATCGGCCAGCTCGGAGGCCTGCTCGGCCCGCTCGGGGTACTCGCGGCCCACCGTCTGCGCGTACACGCAGGCTGCGGCGATGGCGAACAGCTCGGCCCCGATGTCCACGGTCCGGCCCAGGAAGGCCTGGCGCTTCTCAAGCTTGGCCTGCCAGCGGGCCATGGCGTAGAAGATCGAGCGGGCCAGCTTGCGCGATGAGCGCTCGGCGAAGCGCACGTGCTCGGCCAACGGGCCCAGCTCCTTGTAAGCGCTCGGGAGCTGGCCATGTCCCACGGTCAACTGGGGTAGCCACCGGGCGTAGAACAGTCCGGCCTTGGCCGCGGCACGCGCTCGGTCCCCGGTCTCGGTCTCCGGTTCCAGCACGTCCCCGGCCACCTCAAGGTGCGTGTCGACGGCCTCGCGGGCGATCAGGAGGTGCATGATCTCCGTGGAGCCCTCGAAGATTCGGTTGATCCGCATGTCCCGCATCGCCTGCTCCACCGGCACGGGCTTCTCGCCGCGGGCCTTGAGCGAGGCGGCGGTCTCAAAGCCGCGCCCTCCGCGGATCTGCATCAGCTCGTCCACGACGCGCCAGCCCATCTCCGAGGCGTACAGCTTGGCGATGGCCGCCTCGATGCGGATGTCGTTCTTCTTGTCATCGGCCAGTCGGCTGGCCACGTCCAGCATGGCCTCCAGGCCGAATGCCGTGGCGGCGATGAATGAGATCTTCTGGGCCACGGCATCGTGCTTGCCGATCGGCTGACCCCATTGCACGCGCTCGACCGACCATTCGCGAGCGATCTTGGTCGACCACTTGGCCGCTCCCAGGCAGATGGCCGGGAGCGCCAGGCGTCCGGTGTTCAGCGTGGTCAGCGCGATCTTCAGCCCCTGGCCCTCCTGACCGATGACGTTCTCCGCCGGGACGGAGACGTTCTCCAGGAGGGTCACCGAGTTCTCGATGCCCCGGATACCCATGAAGCTGTTGCGGCGCTCCACCGAGACCCCATCGGTGTCGCAGGGGAGGATGAAGGCGGTGATGCCGCCGCGGTGTCCCTCGCTCTTGGGGACCTTGGCCATCACCACGACCACATCGGCGATGGCGCCGTTGGTGGCCCAGAGCTTGCGCCCGTTCAGGATGTAGCCGGATCCGTCCTCGGTAGGCGTGGCCGTGCAGGCCAGCCGGGCCGGGTCTGAACCGACGTCCGGCTCCGTGAGCAGGAAGGCCGAGATGTGCGTGCGGGCCACCAGCGGCAGCCAGTGCTCCTTCTGCTCCTCGGAGCCAAACAGCTGCAGCGGCTCCGACACCCCGATCGACTGGTGCGCTGAGAGCAGCGCCCCCAGGGCCGAGTGCGCGGAGGAGGCCAGGGTGAGCGCTCGGTTGTAATAGACCTGGGAAAGCCCCAGCCCGCCGTACTGCTCGGGAATCTTCATGCCCAGCGCACCGAGTTCCTTCAGGCCGTCGATCACGGGCTCTGGGATCCGGGCCTCACGCTCGATCTCGAGCGCGTCGACCTCGGACTCCAGGAACAGCCGCAGCCGCCCCAGAAAACCCTCTCCCCTCTGCACCGCCGCGGGATCGAGCGGCGGCTGGGGATGGATCAGGTCCAGGCGAAGGCGCCCCAGGAACAACTCCTTGCCGAAGCTCGGGAGGCGCCACTCGCGCTCGCGCGCTTCCTCGGCAATCTGGCGAGATTCGCGTTCTGAAACGGTGGCGGCCACGAGACTCCCTCTACCCATACCGGCGGTGCGCTTACCCGGCGTTAATGATGCTGGAGCCCGTTGGGCCGTGCGCCGGTGACGCGGGGTTGGACTGGGGCCAGCCGGGCGGGCGAGGTTGGACCGCTCCCATCCGGGTAGGCCCTGCCTGTACCTGTAGAGCGTCAAGGAGGAGACAGCATGGTGTTTGCACGGGTCGTTCGCGCGGTGGCAGCCGCAGTGGCAGCGGTGATCGTCATCGCGATCATCCTGAAGGTCCTGTCAGCCAACCCGCACAACGTCGTGGTCAGCGACATTCACGATGCGGGCGCGTGGCTCGTGGGACCCTTTGCCAACGTGTTCTCGGTCAAGGGAGCCAACTGGCACATGGCCCTGAACTGGGGTCTCGCCGCGGTCGTCTACCTCGCCGTCGGTTTCCTGATCGCCAACCTGCTGGCCCGAATGAGCCTGCGTGGCGGATACGGCACAGCCCGCCCGGTGGCATAGCACCCGCGCACCGGGGGGCCTGAGCGCAAACAAAGGAGGGCCCGGCTTTCACCGAGCCCTCCTTCAACACTCGCCTGTTGGCCTGGATTACACCAGGCCGGGCGGGCCTTACATCATCCCGCTCATGTCGGGCATGCCACCGCCACCGCCGCCGCCGCCATCCTTCTCGGGCACCTCGGCCACGATGGCCTCGGTGGTCAGGATGTTCTTGGCGATCGACGCCGCGTTCTGGAGCGCCGAGCGCGTGACCATGGCCGGATCGATGATCCCGGCCTTGACGAGGTCGACGATCTCGCCCGTGGCGGCGTCCAGGCCCTGGCCCTTGTCGGCGTTACGGACGTCGTTGACCACGACGGATCCCTCCAGACCGGCGTTGTCGGCGATCTGGCGCAGCGGCTCCTCGAGCGCCCGGCGCACGATTAGCGCACCCGTCCGCTCGTCGGGCTCCGACAGCGCGTCCACGTTGAGGGCGTCCTGCGCGGCCAGCAGCGCCACGCCGCCTCCGGGCACGATGCCCTCCTCCAGGGCGGCCCGAGTTGCCTGGAGCGCGTCCTCGACGCGGTGCTTCTTCTCCTTCATCTCGGTCTCGGTGGCCGCGCCGACCTTGACCACGGCCACACCACCCGAGAGCTTCGCCAGGCGCTCCTGGAGCTTCTCCCGGTCGAAGTCCGAGTCGGTGTTCTCGATCTCGGTCTTGATCTGGTTGATGCGGCCCTTGATGGCGTCGCTCTCA
>JBJMLC010000109.1:0-20890 GCA_045805485.1 Solirubrobacteraceae bacterium
AAAATCTTTCCAAAAACAAACCTATTACGATCTGTCTCTGGATGACTATGTGCGCGGGGTGGTCTCGGCCGAGATGCCCTCCAGCTGGTCCACCCAGGCCCTGGACGCGCAGGCCGTGGCCGCCCGGACGTATGCCATCACCACGTCGGTCAGCGGAAATGGCTACGGCCTGTACTCGGACACCAGGTCTCAGATGTACCGCGGTGTTTCGGCCGAGACGTCCTCCACGGACGCCGCCGTGGCCGGCACCCAGCGACAGGTCGTCACGCTGCACGGCATGCCCGTTGTCACCTACTTCTTCGCCAGCTCCGGCGGCCACACCGAGAGCATTCAGTACGTCTGGCCGGGCGCCAGCTCGGAGCCGTGGCTGCGGGGCGTGGACGATTCCTACGACGACGTGGCCGGCAATCCGTACTACCGGTGGTCGGTGAGCATGAGCATGGGCTCGGCGGCGGCCAGGCTGGGCTCTCTGGTCAAGGGCACCTTCCAGGGGATCACGGTGACTCAGCGCGGAACCTCCCCGCGGGTGGTGGATGCCACCGTCCACGGCAGCGGTGGGAGCACCAGCGTGACCGGGGATCGGCTCCAGAGCGCCTTCGGTCTCATGTCGACGTACATGTCCTTTTCCACGATCTCCACCAGCGCCGCGGACACGCGAGCGTCGGTCAGCCATGGCGGCGCCCATGCGCTGCTGGCGCGGGCGCGGGCGCGGGCGCGTGCGCCGTCGCTGCGCGGGCGGGTGCAGCCTGCGGACGCCGGGGCCGCGGTCGATGTCCAAGAGCGGCTCGATGGCACATGGCAGGCCGTGCTGAGCCACGTGCGCGTCGGCTCGGGTGGCGCCTACCGAGTGAACCTCCCGGGCCCCGGCCACTACAGGATCGTGTACCGCGGGCTGGACGGCCCGGCGGTGGACGTGCGGTAGAGGTCGGGGCCCGCCGCGGTCTCTCGCTGCCTCGTTTTCTGCGGATGGTTTGGGCGATTCCTTTCGCCAGGCGAAAGAAATCGCCCCCGCCTCATAACCTGTCCCACGCATGCCCGCGCCCCTGCTCGTCGTCGACGCCCCGTTCCTCCTGTACCGCTCGTTTTTCGCGCTGCCGGACAGCATCCACGGGGCCGACAACAGGCCGGTGAACGCGCTTCTGGGAGCGACGAATGCGCTGTTGCGGATCGCCGCGGATCGCCGGCCGCGGGCCATCGTGATCTGCTTCGGCGCCGAGGCGGCCCATTACAGAACTGAGCTCTATCCGCCGTATCACGCCGACCGCCCGCCGGTGCCCGAGGCGCTGGCCTGGCAGTTCGAGCAGGCGCCCGGTCTCTTCGCCCAGTTCGGGTGGGAGTCGGAGAACTCCGAGGACATGGAGGCCGATGACCTCCTGGGTTCGCTCGCCGAAGCCGAGACGGAGGCCGGTGGACAGGCCCTGCTCCTCACCGGGGATCGCGACATGTACCAGTGCGTGGGCGACGGGGTGAGCGTGCTGTATCTCAAGTCGGGCACCAGCGGCGTGGAGGAGGTGGACGCCGAGGAGGTGATGCGCCGCTACGGGGTCCCGCCCAAACTCGTCCCTGATTTCATCGCGCTGCGCGGCGATCCCTCCGACAGCCTCCCGGGCGCGGCCGGAATCGGTCCCAAGACAGCCGCCGAGCTCCTCACCCGCCACGGCTCGCTGGAGGACGTGATCGCCGCCGCCTCAGAGGAGCGCCCACGGATTGCCCAGGCGCTCACCGAGCAGCATGAGGAGCTCCTGGCCTTCCGAGAGATCGCCCAGCTCCAGACGGTGGCGATCAGACGGCCGGAGGACCGTCCCACCGACCTGGCCGGAGGGGCCCGAGCCGCCCGCGGCCTGGGGCTCAACCGCCTCGCCCAGCGCCTCGAGGAGGCCGGTGACGTGGGCGACCTCTAGGTCCGGCGACGTGGGCGACCTCTAGGCCCGGCGACGTCGGCGACCTCTAGGTCCAGCGACGTGGACGACCTTCGGGCCGGCGCTCGCTGGGCCGGTTAGGCTTCAGGCGTGGCACTGACCGCGCCCCCGCCGATCTCATTCAACCCGGTGCGTCGGCTGAGCAGGGACCTGCTGACCGAGCGCCGCATGGGGACTCCATTCCCCCCCGGAGAGACCTCATTCAATCTGCGTCGCACGCGTGATTTCGCCCGTGATCCGCTGAGCCTCCTGCTGAATGCCTACGACCGCTTCGGTCCTGTGTTCACGCTCCGGATCTTCCACGGCAACACCGTGTTCATGCTCGGGCCTGAGGCCAACCACTACATGCTGGTCTCCCATGCCGACAACTTCAGCTGGCGTGAGGGCCACATGGGCGACCTCATCCCGCTCCTCGGCGACGGCCTGCTGACCATCGACGGCTCCTACCACCGACGCTCGCGCCGGATCATGTTGCCCGCGTTCCATCACGAGGCGATCGCGGCTGCACTGGACACCATGACGACCGAGATCGATCGAGGGCTCGAGGGCTGGCGGGACGGCCAGACGGTCGATCTGTATCACTGGACGCGACGGCTGGCCCTGCGGATCGCCATGCGGGCCCTGTTCGGGCTGGACCCGGACGCCGCCAGCGCCCGGACCGACGCGGCGCGCCAGTTCGAGCTGGGCCTGGGCTTCTGGGCCCGGGACTACCTGCTCCAGGTCCTGCGCGGCCCCCGCACGCCGTTCGCCCAGATGCAGGCGGCGCGCCGGGCGCTTGACCAGGTCATCTTCGGGGAGATCAGCCGGCGGCGGCGCAGCGGCGAGCGCGGGCAGGACGTCCTCAGCCTGCTGCTTGACGCCACCGACGAGGATGGCAACAGCCTGGACGACCAGCAGGTTCGTGATCAGGTGATGACGCTGATGTTCGCGGGCCACGACACCACGACCTCCACGATCGCCTTCATGTTCTACGAGCTGGCCCACCATCCGGACGTTGCGGCCGCCCTGCGAGAGGAGCAGCACCGCGTCCTGGGCGACGAGCGCCCTGACGCCAAGCTGCTGATGAGCGGACAGCTTCAGCTGTTGGAGATGGTGCAGGACGAGACCCTGCGCATGTATCCGCCGGCCTGGATCGGGCCCCGGAAGGCCATCGAGACGTTTGAGCTCGCCGGAGTCACGGTGCCGGGCGGCGCCTACGTCAACTACAGCTCATGGGTGTCCCACCATCTCCGGCACGTGTTCGAGGAGCCGCGGGAGTTCCGGCCTGAGCGCTTCTCTCCGGACAGGAAGGCGGCGCTCCCCAAGGGGGCCTACGTGCCCTTCGGCGCCGGCTCGCGGATCTGCATCGGGATGCGCTTCGGGCAGCTGGAGGTCAAGCGGATCGCCAGCGAACTGGTGCGCCGCTACGACTTCTCGCTCGTTCCGGGCTACCGCCTCCGCACGCGTCAGATGCCCACGATCGGCCCCCGAGAGGGGATGCCGCTCGTGGTCCGGGCCCGCTAGATCCGTCGCGCCTCAGCGCTTGCGGTGACGCTCAGGGTCGATGCAGGTCGGCTGACCGAGCTTGTAGCTCTTGCCCACGTCGCTGTCGGCGATCCCGCCCAGGCTCCCGACCGGCGTGCTGGCGCCGCTGGCGGTCTGCCCAGTGGGCTTGCCCAGGACCTTGCCCACCTTCAGCTTCAGCTCGGACAGAGGCACATCAATCTCGATGGCGCCGTTGCGGCCGTGACCGAACTTACCCGTGGCGGCCGTGGTGCCGCTGGCGTTGTACTGGCTGTTGCCGTTGACCAGCGTCACGGTCCCGTCGGTGTAGGTGACCTTGCCGGAGCTGTTCACGGTCACGTCTACCGCGTTCGGCCCGGTGTCACCGGACGGGTTCTTCCAGTAGAGCGAGTAGTCGTTGTAGTTTGAGCCGGGCGCGATCGTCTTCGACAGGTTCTTGAGGTTGAGAACCACGCGCAGCTTGGTGTGGGTGGGGTTCAGTCCCAGCGTGCCCTGGACCAGGTCGAGCTGATCCTCCTGCTGCCCGGTCAGGCCGGGGGCGTCCGAGCTCTGGTCATAGAAGGCGTACGTGCAGCGGGGCTTGCCTGACGAAGCATGAGCGGCCCGGCCGCGGGCCGGTGCTTGCGCCGGAAGCGCCACCGCCGACAGCAGTCCAAGTGCCAGAGCCAGGCGTAGCCAGGCCGTCCGTCCGGGTCCGATGAGAAGTCTTAGAAGCATGTACCCCAACCTCCGAGCAGAATCGAATTCCTCCTACTCGACTGAACGCAGCGGCCCCAGCGTTCTTTCAGGACACTAGGGCGTAAAGCGCACGGTGATCACGTCCCCATCCTGGACGGCGTAGTCCCGGCCCTCGATCCTCAGGGTGCCTCGCTCCCGCGCCCCGGCGTAGCCGCCCGCATCGACCAGTTCATCCCAGGCGATGACCTCCGCCCGGACGAATCCCCGTTGGATGTCCGTGTGGATCATGCCCGCCGCGGCCCAGGCCGAGAGGCCGCGCCGCAGATGCCACGACTGAGCGGGCTTCTCCTCGCCGGCGGTGAAGAAGGCGATCAGCTCAAGGAGCGCGAAGGCGCCGCTGATCACCGCGCTCAGTCCAGACTCGCTGAGCCCCAGCTCGGTCCGCATGGCGTCAGACTCGGCGGGATCCAGTTCCACCAGCTCGGTTTCCAGCCGCGCTGAGACGGCGACTGCGGAGGCCCCCTGCTCCTCGGCATGACGGGCGATCTCCGGCGGCACCTCGGTGGAGCCCTCGTCGACGTTGGCCACGTACAGGACCGGCTTGGCCGTCAGGGAGCCCAGCAGTACGGCGGCGTCAGGAGCGTCCGCAGGTGCCGGCACCGTCCGCGCCGGCTTCCCTGACTGGAGGGCCTCGATCACCCGGCTCAGCCACTCCGCCTCGGCCACCGACGTCCGGTCGCCGCTCTTCGCCGCGCGCGAGACGCGATCCAGACGCCGTTCGGCCTGCTCCAGATCCGCATAGATCAGCTCGGTCTCCACCGTCTCCATGTCGTGCAGTGGCTCCACCTGACCGTCCGGGTGGACGACCTTGGGGTCGTGATGGGCCCGGACCACGTGCACGATCGCGTCCGTCTCACGGATGTTGGCCAGAAAGCGGTTGCCCAGCCCCTCGCCCCGGTGCGCCCCTGCCACAAGCCCCGCGATGTCGTGGAACGTGATCGTGTCCGGCACCACCCTGGAGGCTCCGATCACGCGAGCCACGTCCTCCAGGCGGTCATCCGGCACGGGCACCACGGCCACGTTGGGCTCGATCGTGGTGAAGGGGTAATTCGCCGCCTCGGCGGCCACTCCGGTGAGCGCGCTGAACAGCGAGGACTTGCCGGCGTTGGGCAGGCCCACGATCCCGATCTTCATCGCGGCCAGCCCTCTCCGATCACCGTACCGAGGATGGCCCCGGCTGCGACGTCGCTCGGATAGTGGACGCCCAGGTAGGGACGGCTGAGGGCGAATAGCCCGGCGGCGGCGTACAGGACGGCCGCGGGAACCAGCCCCCGGTAGGCGCGGCAGGCCGCGAATGACGTCGTGGCGTGGGCGCTGGGGAATGACAATCCGGAGACCGTGTGGGTCAGTGGGGGCAGCCCGGGCAGCTGCGGACGGGGGCGACGCACGGCGATCTTGACGGCGTAGTTGAAGGCGTAGGAGCCGGCCACCACTCGCACGCCGTGGAGCCACTGCCGGCGCCGGTCGGCGTCGGAGGTCAGAGCCGCACCAGCCAGCCCCAGACCGAGCCAGCATGCGGCGTGCTCGCCCGTCCGGGAGTAGATGGCCAGCGCCCGCTCCAGGAACGGGTCATGCCCCCGCCGCCGGGCGAAGTTCAGGACGGCGCCGTCAAGCGCCGAAGCCGACGCGATGCTCCTCGTCCTCCACCAGCACGTAGACCACCCGGCCAAGGTCCAGAGCCACGGTTCCGTCTTCGAAGCGCACGTCCTTCCAGCCCTCCGAGCCGAGGGCATCCCGCAGCTTGGCCAGCTCGGCGGGAGCTATCCGGCCGCTCAGCACCTGGCTGCCGATGAATCCGACGCTCACCTTCTGGGGCTTCTCGTCTGCCATCAGTGATCCTCCGCTGCCGGTTGCACGATTTCTGTGAGCACTCCTCCTGTGCTGGCGGGGTGCAGGAAGGCCACCCGCGAGTTCCGGATGCCCTGGCGGGGCTGCTCATCGATCAGCCGCAGCCCGGCGGCCGCCAGCTGCCTCAGAGCGCTCTCCACGTCGGCCACCCGGTAGGCGACGTGGTGTAGCCCCGGTCCCCGGCGGGCCAGGAACTTTCCCACCGCCGTGTCTGCACCGAGCGGCTGGAGCAGCTCCACGTGGCTGTCTCCGACGTCCAGGAGCACCGCCTCGACCCCCTGCTCGGACACCGTTTCCCGGTGGACCAGGGTCATTCCGAGTCCCTTCTCATACAGGGCCAGGGCGGCATCGAGGTCCTCGACGGCCACGCCGATGTGATCGATGGCAGAGAGCACGCCGGCCGAAGGCTAGCGATGGGGTCGCGGCTGGGCCGGCGACCCGACGGGCTGCTGTCGGCCGCGTCTACTTCCGCGTGGCCCGCGGCGCCGGGTTGCTCGCCGTCGCGGCGGCCACCCGCAGCTCGCCGATCCGGCTGGGAGCGGCCGGCGGCGTGTCGCCCATGATGCGCTGGATGTCAGGTCGCTCCAGGACCTCGTTGCTCAGGAGCGTGGTCGCCAGCGCGTCCAGCTGGGACCGATGAGTATCGAGCAGCGACGCGGCCGACCGGAAGGCCTCGTCGGCCAGCTCACGGACCTCCGCGTCGTAAACCTGGCGGGTCGATTCGGCCGCGCCGTCGCCCATGGCCGGCAGTGCCGTCGATCCCGTGCCCATGGCGTACTCGCGCACCATCGACCCGGCGATCTCGCCCACCCGCTTGAGATCGTCCTGCGCCCCCGTGGTGATGGAACCGAAGACCAGCTGTTCGGCCGCCCGTCCGCCGAGCAGCATGGTCATGAAGTCGATCAGCTCCTCCCGGGTCTTCAGGTAGCGGTCCTCCTCGGGAAGGTTGAGCGTGTATCCCAGGGCGCGGCCGCGGGGCACTATCGAGATCCGGTGCACGCGGTCGACCGAGGGCAGAAGCTCGCCGCACAGAGCATGTCCGGCCTCGTGATAGGCCACGACGCGCTTTTCGTGATCGGTCAGCGTGCGCCGGGACTGCATCCCGGCCACCACCCGCTCCAGCGCATGGTCGAAGTCGACAAGCTCCACGACCTGGGAGCCGCGGCGGCCGGCACAGATGGCGGCCTCATTGCAGATGTTGGCCAGGTCGGCTCCTGTGAGCCCCGAGGTCTGGCGGGCCAGAATATTGAAGTCCAGGCCGTCGGCCACGGGCTTGTTGGCGCTGTGAACCTTGAGGATCCGCTCGCGACCGCCCACATCGGGGGGAGAGACGAAGATCTGGCGGTCGAAGCGGCCGGGCCGCAGAAGGGCCGGGTCGAGCTTCTCCAGGAGGTTGGAGGCGGCGATCACGACCACGTCCTTGCTGGCCGAAAAGCCGTCAAGCTCCACCAGGAGCTGGTTCAGGGTTTGGTCGCGCTCACCGGCGACGTCGAACCCGCGCCGGCCGCCCACGGCATCGATCTCGTCGATGAAAACGATGGCCGGAGCATGCTTGCGAGCAGTCTTGAACAGCCGCCGGATGCGGGCCGCGCCCACGCCGACGAACATCTCCACGAACGCGGCCGCCGACTGGGAGAAGAACGTGGCCCCTGACTCGTGAGCCACCGCCTTGGCCAGGAGGGTCTTTCCGGTGCCCGGTGGTCCGTGAAGCAGGATTCCCTTGGGGACCTTGGCTCCGATCTGCTTGAAGCGCCTGGGGTGGCGGAGGTAGTCGACCACCTCCCGCAGCTCATCCTTGGCCTCGTCGGCCCCTGCGATGTCATCCCAGGCGATGGGTGGCGCTGCGTCGGGCTTGAGCCGCGCCGGTCGGGTGCGGGGCATGAACCGCATGAGCCCGAACACGGCGAAAACCAATAGGCCCATGAAGATGATCGGCAGCCAGTCGTGTGCCCACGAGTATGCGTCTGGATAGCCGAGAAATGCGCTTTGAATCATTGAGGCCTCGGGCCAGCTATCGGCAGCCGGCCGCGATCCCTCAACCCTTTGACGCCAGGTTAGGATCGTCGGCCGGTTCGACGCGGCCCTGGTCTAGTCCACCTTCTCCAGACGGGGATTCGGCGAGTACCGCCGACCTTCCTTCGCACCGGGTCGTCCCTCCAGCCGCACGACATCGGCCGTGAAGTCGTTGTCCCCCCGGATTAGCGAGGAGCCGACGCCGTAGGCGTCAACCGGTACCCCGGTTGCCTCGAACTCGCGGATCCGCTGGACGTTGAAGCCCCCGCTGGCGACGATCCTCACCTGGTCAAAGCCGGCCGCGTCAAGGCCCCGGCGGACCTTGTCGACCAGGCGGGGGTTGACTCCCGTGGGCTTGAAACCGCCCATCTCGTCCCACAGCGCCCGATCCACCAGGTCCTCGCTGGTGTCCAGGCGCACTCCCCACAGCTTGGGGCCGAGCGCCTCCGCCACCTCCAGCGCCGTGCGAAGCGAATCGTTCTCGAAGTCCACCAGCACCGTGATGCTCATCTCCTCGTGGAAGCGGTCCGCGAACACCGACGCCGCCCGGACCGTGTCCCCTCCGTAGGCCGCGATCAGCGCGTGCGGCACCGTGCCCATGCCCCGTCCGCCCCACCATGAGGCCTGGGCGTCGGTGGACACGCCGATCGCGCCGGCCACGTGCGCGCTCCAGCCATCGCCGGTCTGCACCAGCCAGTGGTCATGCCGGGCCGGGAAATAAAAGATCTGCTTGCCCCGGGCCGCCTCCACCACCTCGGCCACGTTGCGCATGATCAACGACCGCCGAGCCAGGCATCCCAGGTAGACCGTCTCCAGGTGCGCGAACAGGGTGTAGTCGCCCTCGATCATCAGCACCGTTTCGCGAGGCCCGATGGGGTCCCCCTCTCCCAGGGCAAACACGTCCAGCTCGTCCCATCCCGGCACCCATTCTCCCCCCGGCTCCTCGTGGCCACTGCACAGCTTCAGGATCGCGATTGCCTCGTCGATCCCGCCCAGCAGCGACTCCTTCTTCTGGAAGACCTGCATGGTCACCCGCGGGTGCTGGTTCTCCTCCTCCAGCAGCTGCTTCGTGTACACGAAATACGCGTCGGAGTAGTAGCCACTCCGGATGCGCTCCACCGGCAGGCGGAAGACGGCGGGATCGAGGCGCTGGCGAGCGGAGGCCCGCGTGGTCATGGGTTGCCGAGCAGCTCGCGCGCCACGTCGGCGTAGAACGTGGTGGCAAACGCCAGGTCGCGGACGTCGATCCGCTCGTTGGCGCTGTGCACCAGCGGTGCGGCCTCGAACAGCGACATGTGGCGATGGGGGAAGAACCCGTAGCCCACGCACTCCGGGAACGCGTCGCGGAACCAGCGTGTGTCCGAGAACCCCGGAAGCAGGACCGGCACCGTCTCGGCTTCCGGGTCGCTGCGGCTCACCCAGCCTGAGATGGCCTCCATGAGGTCCGTCTGCACCGGAGATTGATTTCCCACCACCTGCTCGGCGAACTCCAGCTCCAGACCATCCATGGCGTCCCCCAGCACCTCCTGTACGCGCTGCCGCGCGGCCTCGGCTCCCAGGCCCGGCGGCACCCGGCAGTCGACCTTGATCTCGGCCCGGGAGGGAATGACGTTGTCCTTGTCCGAGGCATGAGCCATGGTCGGGGTCAACGTGACGCTCAGCATCGGCTCCAGCACCAGGCCCGCCAGGATCGGCTCGCGGGCCTCGATCTCATTCAGCGCCCGGGCCGGATCCGATGGATCAAATCCCAGCTGGCTCAGCATCTCCCGGGTGGTGTCCGTGAGCACGAAGGAGGCGCCCGCGTGGGCGAACCTGACCAGCGCCGGACCGAGCTTGAGCAGCGCGTTGTCTCCGGTCTTGGGAAGCGAGGCATGTCCAGCGACGCCTTGGGCCACGAGCTTGAAGCGGAACACGCCCTTCTCGCCGCAGCACACGCCGTAGATGCGCCGCCCGTCGTATGTGAAGGAATGGCCGCCGCCCTCGTTGAGCAGGAGATCGCAGCGGACCTTGTCCGGATGGACGGAGGTCAGCCACTGCGCCCCCAGCTCGCCGCCGGTCTCCTCGTCGGCCACGAACACGAGCTTGAGATGGCCACTGGACGGGCGCCACCCGGAGCGAGCCAGCTGGGCGCCGGCCACCGCCTCCGCGGCCACCTGGGACTTCATGTCCAGCGCGCCCCGCCCCCACAGGAACCCGTCCGCCAGGTCTCCGGACCATGGATCGTGCTCCCACTCCGACGGATCGGCGAGCACCGTGTCGACGTGGCCCAGGTAGCAGAGCGTGGGCCCGTCACCCGTGCCGGGCAGGTCCGCCACCAGGCTGGGGCGGCCCGGAGTGGGCTGCAGCAGCTGGACCTGGAACCCAGCGTCCTGGAGGTAGGAGGCCAGGTACTCGATCGCCGGCTGCTCGTTACCCGGCGGGTTGACCGTGTTGAAGCGAAGCAGCCGCTGGAGGACCTCGGTGCTCTCTTCTTGGAGATCGCCGACCATGGTCGAGGTCAGCCTAGTGCGTAGCATCCGACCGTGCCCCCTACCCGCGATGATCTCGCTCTCGCCCTGGAGTTGGTCGACCTGGCTGACTCGATCACCCTCAGGCACTTCCGGGCCGAGGGCCTCACGGTCGATACCAAGCCGGACATGACCCCGGTCAGCGAGGCCGACACGGAGGTCGAGCGCGCGGTCCGGGCGCATCTGGCGGACACGCGACCCGAAGATGCGGTCGTGGGTGAGGAGTACGGCGTCTCTAAGGAGGGCGCCGATCGGCGCTGGATCATCGACCCCATCGACGGGACGAAGGGCTACGTCCGGGGCATGCCTGTGTGGGCCACGCTGCTGGCCCTTGACGACGGAGATCAGCTCACGGTTGGCGTCATCTCCGCGCCGGCGCTGCGCCGGCGCTGGTGGGCCGCTCGCGGGATGGGGGCCTTTGTGGCCGACGGGTTCTCTGCCGAGCCACGGCGCATCCACGTCTCGGCGGTCCGGGAGCTGGGGGACGCCCAGGTGACATTCGGTGATCTCGACGAGTGGGAGGGCATCGGGCGCCAGGAGGCGCTGCTGGAGCTCTCACGCCGCTGCTGGCGCACCCGGGGAATGGGCGACTTCTGGTCCTACATGCTGGTGGCCGAGGGCGCCGCGGAGATCGCCGCCGATCCCGTGGTCTCGGTGTGGGACCTGGCCGCCTCACAGGTGATATTGGAGGAGGCGGGCGGCCGACAGACCGACCTCTCCGGCGTGCCCAGGCCTGACGGCGGCAATGCGCTGGCCACCAACGGCCTGCTGCACGACGCGGCGCTCGAGATCCTCGGCGTCTGAGCGGAGGTCCCTTTGAGCGCCCTCCACGCGGTCGGGATCCTCGGCGCCGGTTTCGTGGCCGGGGCCATCAACGCTGTCGTGGGCAGCGGCACGCTGATCACATTTCCGGTTCTGCTGGCCTTCGGGTACAGCCCGGTGGTCGCCAACGTGTCCAATTGCGTGGGCCTCGTACCGGGTTCCGCGGCCGGGGCGGTGGGCTACCGGCGTGAACTCTCCGGCCAGCGGGCTCGCATGCTCCGCCTGGGGACGGTCTCGGTGGTCGGGGGCACGACCGGGGCGGTGCTCCTGCTCGTACTTCCCGCCTCCGCCTTCAAGCACGTGGTCGTCGTGTTCATCGCCCTGGCGCTGGTCCTGATCGTCCTCCAACCCCTTATCTCACGATGGGTGATCGCCGCCAGCCGGGCTGGCCGCAGGCGTGAGCAGGCCGGGCCGATCGGCACCGCGGCGGTACTCGGAAGCGGTGTGTACGGCGGCTACTTCGGCGCCGCGCAGGGGATCATCCTCCTGGCCATTCTGGGGGTGTCGATCGACGACGACCTGCAGCGGATCAACGCGCTCAAGGTCGTGCTGGCAGGGCTCGTCAACCTGGTCGCAGGCGTGATCTTTGTGTTCGCTGCCGACGTGGCCTGGGCCCCGGCCGTGCTGATCGCCGTCGGGTCCACGGTGGGCGGATACCTGGGAGCGCACGGGGCCCGCCGGCTTCCCGCCTGGGGTCTGCGCCTGGTCATCCTCGGAGTGGGGATCTCCGCCATCGTGCACCTGCTGGATTGACCGGCGAACCGTGATAAGAAACCCTCCGTGAACCTCCGCGCGCTTGAGAATCGCGTCTACGGGGGCGTCAAGGACGCTCACGCCGCTGACGTGACGCAGCGTGATCCTCGCCCGTGGAGCCTCGCCAGCCTGTCCGGCCACAAGTACTGCCTGCTCACCAGCTTCCGCAAGAGCGGCGCGGGCGTGAGCACGCCCGTGTGGTTCGGCATCGACGGCGATCGGGTGTACGTCCGCAGCGGCGGCCAGGACGGGAAGGTGAAGCGGATTCGCCGTGATTCACGCGTTCTGGTGACGCCGTGCACGGCGCGGGGCAGGCCGCTCGGCGATCCGATGGAGGGCACAGCCCGGCTGCTCGGGGAGAGCGAGTCGAAAACAGGGGAGCGTGCGCTCCAGGCCCGCTACGGACTCGGCCGCAGGGTGTACAGGCTCCTCCGGCGGCGGTTGGACGTCGCGTACATCGAGGTCTCCGCGGCCCCTGGCTCCTCGGCCGACGAGTAGCCCTGACCTAATCGGCACGTCCGGCGGGCCATACTTCCCCCATGGAGCGCCTGTTCGGCGAGAACGAGCCGTCGGCGGGTACCCCGCCGACAGAGGAGCGCGACGCCTCGCTGGCCGTCGCTGCCCCTCTGGCCACTCGGCTGCGGCCCCACGCGCTGGAGGAGTTCGTGGGTCAGGACAAGCTGCTGGCCGCGGGCTCGGCCCTCCGCACGGCCATCGAGGAGGGCCGACCGCACTCGATGATCCTGCATGGCCCGCCGGGCAGCGGCAAGACGACCCTGGCCCGGCTGCTGGCCGCCACCTCCGATGCCGCATTCGAGGAGGAGAGCGCGGTCCAGGCCGGGCGAGCGGAGGTCCGGGCCGTCATCGAGCGGGCGCGGCAGCGCCTCTCGGTCAGCGGTCGCCGGACGATCCTGTTCCTGGACGAGATCCATCGCTTCAACAAGGCCCAGCAGGATGCGCTGCTTCCCGCGGTGGAGGAGGGCCTGATCACGCTGATCGGTGCCACGACCGAGAACCCGTACTTCGAGGTCAACTCGGCGCTGATCTCACGGACTCGGGTCTACGAGCTGGAGGCGCTGTCGGCCGCTCAGGTCCGCGTGCTCCTGCTGCGGGCGGTGGAGCGCGGGGAGTGCGGTGTGGAGGTCGAGGATGCCGCGGTGGAGTTCCTGGCCGAGCGCGCCGGCGGCGATGCTCGGATCGCCCTGAACGCCCTGGAGCTGGCCTGCGAAACCGCCGGTCCCGACACGCCGGTGACGCTGGCCCGTGCCGAGGATGCGCTTCAGCAGCGGGCGCTCCTCTATGACCGTCAGGCGGATCGCCACTACGACACGATCTCGGCCTGGATCAAGGCGACCCGGGGGTCCGATCCCGACGCCTCCCTGTACTACCTCGCCGTGATGCTGGAGGGTGGCGAGGACCCCCGGTTCATCGTGCGTCGGATGGTCGTGCTGGCGTCAGAGGACGTCGGCAACGCGGACCCGCAGGCCCTGGTGGTGGCCACGGCGGCCGCACACGCCGTGGAGCACGTGGGCCTGCCCGAGTGCCAGTTCGCGCTGGCCCAGGCGGCCATCTACCTGTCGCTGGCCCCCAAGTCCGACGCCGCCAAGCGATCGATCGGCGCCGCCCGCGGGTACGTCCGTGAGCAGGGCGCCCACGCCCCGCCTGCCCACCTTCGCTCCTCCACCCGCAGCGACGGCAACTACGACAACCCGCACCGCCGCCCGGGTCGCCTCTCTCCGCAGGAGCTCATGCCTGACGAGGCGGTCGGCGCACGGTTCTACGAGCCTGATGAGGCCGAGGAGCTGCTGCGGGCCCGGCTGGAGGAGGTGCGCCGGGCGCGGGGGAGGGCGTAGGGGGCGGCCCTCGGCACGGACGGAGCCAAGAGCACCCGCCTGAGTGCTTTCGGTCACACAATCCCGCCTGTTTACAGGGATTTACCGGACACTTACAGCGAAGCTACTACGCTGTAGGAAATGGCTGAAAACCCCACTCCAAGCCTCCTCCTGGGCCAGAGCTTCCCGCTGCCTGACGGTTTGCGGGTGCGCCTACGGCTGGCGCGCACAACCGACGTTGACACCATCGCGGAGCTCTTCTCGCGCCGGGGCCAGCCCGTCAACCAGGACGACCTGAAGGCCGGCCGGGTGGTCCAGTTCGATCCCCGGCGGCGCTACGTCCTGTGCGCCACTGCTCTGATCGACTCGGCCGAGCGGCTGGTTGGGGTGGGCGCCATTGACCTTGACCCGCACGAGGTCGGCGAGCCAGATCTCCTGGTCTTCGACCCCAGCGTCGGAGCCCCGGTGGGCGAACTGCTGTGGAACGCGCTGGTCAGCGCGGCCGAGGTCACCTCTCGTGATCGGGCCGCCTAGGAGCAGGGCCGTGCGGCCGCTGGCCTAACGGTCGTCCCGCTCGATTACCCTGTTCAGCCGTGGTGCCGACTACAGCCACCGCGCAGCTGGACAGCTTCAACCCGGCCACCGGGGAACGAGTCGGAGGCGTCCCGACCACCCCGCCCGCGGACGTGCAGGCGGTCGTGCAGGAGGTGGCGAAGGTCCAGCCATTCTGGGCCCAGCTGACCCTGGTTGACCGGGCCAGGTATCTGGAGCGGGCCGCCCAGGTTGTCATCGACGAGGGGGATGCCATCCGCGATCTGATCGTTCAGGAGCAGGGCAAGCCCCGCAATGAGGCCTTCTCGATGGAGGTGCTGCCCACGATCGACACGCTGACCTGGATCGCGCACCAGGGGCCCGAGATCCTGGCCGACGAGAAGATCCCCATGCCCCAGCTGTTCCTTAAGACCAAGCGGTCGGTGTTCACGTATGAGCCGCTGGGGGTTATCGGGATCGTCTCGCCCTGGAACTACCCGTGGAGCATCCCGTTCGGCGAGGTCGCACTGGCGCTCATGGCCGGCAACGGGGTGGTGCTGAAGCCGGCGTCGCTGACTCCCCTCACCGGACAGCGCATCGCGCAGGTGTTCGAGCGGGCGGGTGTCCCGGAGGGCCTGGTGCGGGTGGTGCACGGTCCGGGCACCGGACCCGCTCTGATCTCCTCCGACGTCGCCAAGGTGTTCTTCACGGGCTCGGTCCCAACCGGCCGTGAGGTCGGCGAGCAATGCGCCCGCCACCTGAAGGGCTCGGTTCTGGAGCTCGGGGGTAAGGACGCGATGCTCGTCCTGTCGGACACCAACCTCGATCACGCGGTCGCCGGCGCTCTGTGGGGCGGCTTCGCCAATGCGGGCCAGACGTGCTCGGGGATCGAGCGCGTGTATGTCATGCGTGAGGTCGCCGACCGGTTCATCGAGCGGGTGGTGGCCGGAGCCCAGCGACTGCGGATGGGTGATCCGATGGGCTGGGAGACAGAGATCGGGCCGATGGTGTCCCGTGAGCAGTTCGACACGGTCAAGGAGCTCGTGGATGATGCCCTGGCCGCCGGGGCTTCGCTGCTCTGCGGCGGTCCGGCGGAGGCCCCGGATGGGTTCGAGTCCGCCTCCTTCTACGCCCCCACGGTGCTCACGGGGGTCACGCACCAGATGCGCATCATGCGGGAGGAGATCTTCGGACCGGTGCTCCCGATCATGGTGGTCGACTCAGAGGACGAGGCCGTCATGCTGGCCAACGACTCCGAGTTCGGGCTCGGCGCCTCGATCTGGACGTCCGATCGCCCCCGAGGCGAGCGCATGGCCCGGGAGCTCGAGGCCGGGATGGTCTGGATCAATGACCACATGTTCAGCCACGGCGCCTGCCAGTGCTCCTGGGGCGGGATCAAGAACTCGGGCATCGGGCGCACCCACTCCAAGTTCGGGCTCTACGAATGCGTCAACGTCAAGCTGCGGGTCTGGGAGCCAGGGACGGTGAGGAATCCGTGGTGGCACCCGTACGACGAGACTCTGGGCCGAGCCCTCCGTCAGGCGGCCACGATCCTCTACGGCCGCCCCTCGATCCGATTCGGAGCGCTGAAGGAGGGGTTCGAGCCCCTCCTGAAGGTGGGGATCCGCCTGGCCCGCGACGGGCTCAAGCGGTAGGGCCAGCCGGGGCCCGGCTCCGGTCGCTTGCTCTACGGCGTGCGCGGCTGCTTGGCGGGGCAGCCCGCGAGCATGTCAACGCAGGTCCGCAGGGGGCTCCCCTTGGCGCCGCGGTCGTGCAGGCTGAACTCGGAGTAGTAATAGAAGGAGAGCGTGTTTCGGATGGGGATGCCGCGGATCTTGTAGGGGACGTTCCCCGCGCTCTGATCGGTGGGATGGGCCGCCGCCTGGGTCTCGTTGTAGGTGCCCGCCCCGAAGGAGATGTCCGCCGCTCCCGGGTACGCGCGGTTGTCGCTGTGGTCAGGGCTCTGATCGAACTTCCCCAGGGAGGTCAACCGGTGGTACGCCGTGTCCGGCGCGGGCAGCAACCCGTCACGGCCACCGCGCAGGTACTCGTCCAGCCAGGCCAACGTGTAGTAGAAGGCGACTCGCTCCCCGATCTCGTTGGACGGCAGCACGTACGGGATGTAGCTGTAGGTGAGGTGGGTGCCGTTTCGGATCGAGATGATCTCCGAGTCGATCCGGTGCTTGACCAGGCTGAGGTACCCGGACGTCCCTGACAGACCGCCGCCGTTGGCCGACCCGTTGGGGTCCGGGACGGTGAGCTGAGACTGGATGTTGAACTCGTAGTCGTTGGTCATCGCCAGGGCGGGGGCGTGCAGGGTGCGCGCTCGGTCGGCCCTGGGAACGGTCACGTTGGCCTGACACTTGGACATCGTGATCGGCTCCAGGTCATCCCACGCGATAACCGCCCTGACCCGCCTGTCGCACTGCCCCACCCAGCTCACCGCCGAGGCACCCAGGGAGTGACCCGCGATGGCCACATCGTTGCGGGCCAGGCTCCGGTAGCCGGGGTTGAACGTGCCTCGGTAGGGGTGCGATGGCGTGGAGAGCAGGAAGTTCAGCGCGTCCTCGGTCCCCTGGTAGAAGTTGTAGTTCTGCTGGTAGGGAACGCCCTGGCAGGCGACGTTTCCGGACTGGAACTGAGTCGGGCCGCAGTGACCGGTGGAAGGCAGCAGATCTGAGTCGCCCTGACCCTGCGGGTCGAAGGTGATCACCTCGTAGCCGTACTGGGCCAGCCCCTCGGCGATCCAGTGGTAGAGCTGTTGGTAGGCCTGGATGGAGCCGTCGGTGACTACGACACCGGGGTGGCGGCCGTTCTTCAATGCGGGCGTGCCCGGAGGCGGCATCCAGATGTTCCCCCGCAGCGTGGCTCCGTCCGAGGACGCGAACGACACCGGGAGGACCGTCCCCCCGGTGCGCTGCCTCCAGGCGTCGACGGTGCGGAAGGAGTCAGCGGCCTGGGAGCCCGGGATAAGCGTGGTGAGGCCGCCATGGATGTGACCGGGGCCGACGCTGATCTGCTGGCCGAGCTGATCAAGCCACAGTCCGTCCCCCTGGGCGAGGTTCTCGTAGCCGTAGGCCCGGTTGGCGAACTGGTCGCGCAGCCGCAGCGTCGCGCAGTATTGGTTCAGGGCATCTCGCCGATACCAGGCGGGATTGCTGGGGGTTCCGCCCGGGGGAGCGCCGGGGTCCAGGTGGTTGTCCGTGGCGGCAAAGCACTCTTTGTCGACGGCGGAGCCGGGCAGGGCGGCCAGGGACCGGAGACCCGCGGGGAGCCTCGAGGCGTAGTAGGCGACCTCGGCCTTTGCGAACACTCGGGCGTGGCGCGCTCCCGCGCCGGCGAAGGCCGGACCAGGAAGGGCGGCGAGTATGCAGGCCAAGGCCCCCACGAAAGCGAGGGTCCGCAATCCCATCCTGTTCACGAATTGCCTCCTACCTTGCTGGTACCGATCGATCAAGGAACGCACCGAGCAGGTGCAACTTGCGCGGGGGAGGCGCCCATCCCGCCTAAGTACCCTTCAGTCCATGCCCGCCCAGGCCTACAGCGGCAAGGAATGCGTCTGTCAGCTGCGCCGGGGGATCTGTGACCAGTCGTGCGTCCAGGACATGCTCCAGACGCCCTTCTACATCGCCTGCCTGCGGCTCAGCGGCCGGCGGTGCGTGGTCATCGGCGGCGGGGAGGTCGGCCTGGAGAAGGTCGAGGGGCTGCTGGTCTGCGGCGCCGACGTCACCCTGATCTCACCCGAGGCACATCCCGAGCTGGTCCAGCTGGCTCTGGAGGGGTCGATCAGCTGGGAGCCGCGGGAATACCGCGCTGAGGACCTGGACGCCGCGCTGATCGCCATTGCCGCCACCGATGACACCGATCTGAACATTCGTGTGTTCGAGGACGCCGAGGCCCGCTCGATGTTGGTCAACGTCGTGGACGTGCCGCCGCTGTGCAACTTCATCCTCCCGGCGATCGTGCGCAACGGGCCTCTGGCCATCGCCATCTCCACCGCCGGCGCCTCCCCGGCTCTGGCCAAGCGGATGAAGCGGGAGATCGCGGAGCTCTTCGGCGAGCCCTACGCCCACCTGGCCATCCTCCTGAACGAGGCCCGCGGCTGGGCCAAGGCGACCCTCCCCACCTACCAGGACCGCAAGCAGTTCTTCGAGGGCATCGTGAACGGAGAGCCAGACCCGATCGAGCTGCTGCGCGCGGGCGACGTGCAGGCCGTCCGAGACCTGATCGAGGCGGCCCAGCGCGCCCACGTGGCCGCGGTCTGATGCGCTCGGCGCGACCGGTCATCATGCGCGACACGTGAGCGAGGACCGACTCACTCATCTGGATGAGGCCGGCCAGGCGCGAATGGTCGACGTCTCAGACAAGGCTCCCACGGCTCGCCGGGCGGTGGCCAGGGCCACCGTGGTCGTCTCTCAGGACACCGCTCGCGCGGTGAAGCGCGGCGATACGCCCAAGGGGGAGGTGCTGGGCACCGCCCGCCTGGCCGGCATCCAGGCTGCCAAGCGAACGGCGGAGCTGATCCCGCTCTGTCACCCCATCGCGCTCAGCCACGTGGACGTGGGCGCGACCGTCGATGTGGAGCACGGCCAGATCACACTGACCACCGAGGCCCGGACCACAGGCCCCACCGGAGTGGAGATGGAAGCCCTGGTGGCCGCGTCGGTGGCCGCGCTGACCGTTTACGACATGGTCAAGGGCATCGAGCGCGGCGCCCAGATCACTCAGGTGGAGTTGGTGGAGAAGTCAGGCGGTCGCTCGGGGGAGTGGCGGCGGTCGGAGGTCAGTCGCTCCTAACCTCCGCCGACCGTCCCCGATGGCGGGAGTACACGTCCCTCGTCCAATACAGGAGTCCCTCACGCGCCAGCGCCTCGCGCAGCGGCGCCAGCAGCGGATGCCGGCGCTGCGGCTGGGGGTAGGGGAACTCGGTCGGCGCCACGAGCGGGGCGAGCAGGGCGGCCAGCGTGAGATCGGCCACGGTGAAGGTACGCCCGACCAGATATCCACTGGGCTGAAGCTCGGCCCGAAACCGCTCTCCCGCGGCCGCCAGCTTCTCGTAGGCCACGGCCACACTCTCCGAGTTGATTCCGAACCCCGCGCTGACCCGCCCGCGCAGGCTGGGAAACGTCACGCGGGCTATGCCTCGACGGATGCGGCTGAGGTCCGGCGCAAACGCATCGAGCAGCAGAGCCGGATCCCGCAGGGTGTAATTCAGGAACAGGAGCCGGGCGTAGGGGCCGAGTTCCTCGTCGAAGAACTCCTCCAACTCCAGCGCCCGTCGCCGGTCCACGGGATCTGAGGGGTAGAGCGCGGGCTCGGGGTAGCGGCGCTCCAGTGCCGCGATGATGCGGGTGGAGTCACCGATCGCCTCAGCTCCCAGCGCCAGCACGGGGAACGTGCTCGCACCCGTCAGCTTCCTGGCTATGGCCCGGTGGCGGCCGGGAATCACGGCACGGCGCCGGTGGGCGACGTGCTTGTAGTCCAGTGCCCACCGGGCCTTCTCGTTGTAGTTGGAGACCTTCAGATGCCAAAGAACCGGAGGAGTCTCGAGCTTCTCGCCTCCCGCGGGAGAAGTCGTACCGACCGGTCCCGGGGGCTGTCCCCGACGTTCGACGCTCGTGCTCATCGGTCGAACAGCACGACGGTGGAGCTGAACATGCCCGGCCAGCCTCCCCTGAACCCACCCGGCGTCGTGCAATCGACCGTGTGAGGGAGGTTGGGCTGCGTGAGCAGCTCTGCGTTCTCAAGGCCCACAAGCTTGCCCGCCCGGTTGTACAGCAACGACGGCACGTCGGGCCCAGGTCCCTCGCCCCGGAACCGCGCCACGCCGGGCAGGCCCTGGACGGTGCCCTCGAACGACGCGTTCAGGCAGCTGGAGCCGGCGTCCGCCTGGCCCCTCCAGGTCATTGTGTTGGTCCCGCAGCGCCCGCCGCCGCCCAGCACGCCCGTGGCCACGAACTTGAGAGGTCGGGGCGCCGGAAGGTTTGTTATGCCAGGGCTGAGGCTGAACGTCCCCGTCGGGGCCTGCGGAGTCCCGGCCCATGTGCAGACGGTCACCGCGCCCGCGGGGGCGGCCCACGCGCCTGCCGAAGACAGTGCCGCGGCCAACGCCGCCGCTCCACAGATCGATCGAATCTTCATTTCCCGCTCCTTTCTGGCGCCGCAAGAGTGCCGCACCTGGATATCGGGAGAAGATTAGCACATGCTTATATAAGGTGGGACTGAAGGGGGCGGCGGCTGAAGACGGTGGCGCGGTGACATCTCGCCTCGACAGCGCGACCGATGGCGATCTGCGTGACATATGGTCACTCGCATCGCCAATGGTCGGGTTCTTCGCATCTCGGAGGTCCCAAACGTCGGGTTCTCCGCCCTCTCGAAGGTCCGTGGCGCGCTCGTCAGCGGTCGCGCTCTGACCCCACCGACC
>JBJMLC010000110.1:0-5149 GCA_045805485.1 Solirubrobacteraceae bacterium
AACCAGTTCCAGTCCGGCGGCAAGTGGCCGGCGGTCAGCCCGTCAGGCAGGTTGGTCAAGTAGCGCCAGGCGGTCTCAGCGGCGCCGCCGCCGCAGGATCCGCCACAGCACGATCAGCCCGGCGAGCAACGGCCAGGGGTTGGCCTTGACCCGATCCAGCAGGACCGAGCCGACCACACTCGCTCCCTGCATGGGCTCGCTGGCCGGAGCCGGCGCGGGTTGCGCGGTCTCGACCGGCGGCGCCGCCTCAGGAGGCGGCGCCTCGGTGGGCGGCGGCGCCTCGGTGGGGGGCGGCGCCTCGGTGGGCGGCGGCGCCTCTGGACTCACCGCCTCGGTGGGCGCCGGGCTCGCCTCGGTGGGCGGGACCGCCTCGGTGGGTGCCGGCGCCTCGGCGGCCTCGTCAGCGGGCGTGGCCTCCGCCACCGCGGCCGCCTCTGCAGCCGGTGCCTCGGGCGCCGGTCCCGCGCCCTCCAACGACTCCTGGAGGCGCTTGGCGAACTCCCTGAGCAGGCGGGCCGAGATGTCCTCGATCATGCCCCCGCGGCCGAACCGGGCCAGACGGCCGGTGATGTGGTAATCGGTATCCACGTCCACGCGCGTCCTGCCCTCGTCGACGGGCTCGAGGTGTGACCGGATCGTGGCCGTCGCTCCACCCTGTCCACGCTTGTCGCTCCCCTGGGCCTGCATGGTTGCCGTGTGGGCGCTGGCGTCGACGTCCTCCATGTGGAGCTTGCCCGTGTACGACGCCGTGGTGGGCCCGATCTTGACCGTGAAGGTGCCGCTGTAGCTCCCGTCGTCGTTGCGGCCGGTGATCCCGGCGCCGGGCAGGCACGGCGCCACCTGCTCCACGTCGATCAGTGCCTGCCACACCCGCTCCAGGGGCGCGGTCACTTCAAAGGACTGCTCTAGCTTCATCGCGGACGACCTCCAGGTCTTCGCGGGTGTCGATGTCCAAGCCGGATCCTCCCATTTCGGCGCACTCGATCTCACGTTCGAACGCCCCGGCCAAGCCGCGCGCTCCGCGATCGCCGCGAAGCGCCCGGATGCCCTCCAGATGCTCTGGCCCCAGGACGACGGGGTGTCCGGGCCTGCCGTGCCAGAGGGCCCGGCTCCCCGCCGGCTCCTCCACAAACCTGGCCACGGTGGCCGAGCCGATCAGCGGTTCGTCGCCCAGCGTGACAACCACCCGGTCCGCATGGGCCTGCTCGATCAGGAACTCCATCCCGCAGCGCAGGGAGGCCGCCTGGCCTCGGCTCCAGTCCGAACACACAATCGGTTCGGCCCGCAGCAGCTCGACCGAAGCCAGCACGTCATCGGCCCGGGCCCCCAGCACGATGGCCACCTGCTCCAGCTCCGGGACGGCGCACTGGGCCCGGATCGCGTGCTCCAACAGCGGGCGGCCGTCCAACTCGGCCAGCAGCTTCGACTCCGGACCGAACCGGACCCCCTCACCAGCGGCCAGGATCAGACCAGCGACCACAGCCTGCTCACGCCGGAACCTGATGGATGCGGCCCTGGGCGTGGCGGAGGCGGCCTCCGTCCCGGCCGTGCCGCTCGGCCACCACCTCGGACAGGATCGACAGCGCCGTCTCCTCCTTGCCGATCGCTCCCAGGTTCAGACCCACTGGAGCCGATAGGCGCTCCAGGTCGTCCTCGCCCAGACCAAGGGCCAGCAGCCGCTCGCGCCGGGCGGCCTGGGCTCGGCGGGACCCCATCGCCCCCACGAAGCCGGCCGGCGAGCGGAGCGCCACGGTCAGCGCCGCATCGTCCAGCTTGGGATCGTGCGTCAACACGACGACCGAGGTGGCCGGGTCGATGCCGCCCAGGCGGTCAAACGCCTCCTCGGGCCACATGGCCAGCACCGCCTCGGCATCCGGGAACCGCTCCTCGGTGGCGAACCTGGCCCTGGGGTCGATCACGAAGGGGCGCCATCCGGCCGCCCGAGACAGAGTGCACAGCGGAGCCGCGATGTCCACCGCTCCGAACAGGATCAGCCGGGGCGGGGGCGCAACCACATCCACGAACAGCTCGCCGCGTCGCTCCGAGGTGTCCGTCCAGAGCAGCTCGGAGGCCTGTCGCGCCGCCTCGTCGTCCAGCTCCGGCGACCCCAGCGAGCCGGACCTCTGCCCGTCCGGCTCCACGACCAGCTTGGCTCCGAGCTGTGGTCCCTCCAGGACCGTCACCTCGGCCGCCCGGCCGCCAGCCCGGGCCACCTCGCCGAGCCGGCCTTCCTGGTAGCGCTGGATCCACACGTCGATCTCGCCGCCACACGGCAGGCCGACGTCCCAGGCCTCGCTGTCGGCGATGCCAAAGTGCACGAGCTGAGGGGCCTGCCCCCGAATCACACCCTCGGCGATCTCCACCACCGCCCCCTCCACGCACCCGCCGGATACGCCGCCGGCGATCTCGCCCCGGTCGTTCACGGCCATCTTGGCTCCGGGAGCCCGCGGTGCCGAGCGCTTGACGCCCACGACCGTGGCCAGCGCGATGCCGTCACCGCGCTCCCGCCACCTGAGAATCTCGGACAGTACGTCCTGCATTTAGATGTCCTCCTTGTCCTGCCTGCTCATATCTCCTCCAGTACCCCGGCCAGGTCCTCCAGCGAGGCCAGAGAGTTCCCGGGCAGAAGCTCGTCGGCGTGCGGGACCGCGGTCCTCATGCCCCTGGCCAGCGGCTCGAAATCAGGATGCGCGGCCAGCGGGTTCAGCCAGACCAGGCGGTGGGCGCTCCGGCGCAGCCGGGCCATCTCCACCTCCAGGAGCTCCGGCTCCCCGCGGTCCCACCCGTCCGAAAGGATGACCACCACGGCCCCGCGGCCCACACGACGGCCGTGCCCGCGGTTCAGCTGAGCCAGTGCCGACCCGATCCGGGTGCCGCCGGAGAAATCGGTCACCGCCTCGGTGGCCCGCCGGAGGGCTCGGTCCGGATCACGGCTTGAAAGCTCGCCCGTGATGCGCGTCAATCTCGTGCCGAACGCGAATGCCTCGACCCGTCGCCGGGCGGCCACGCACGCCTGCATGTATTGGAGCAGCATCCGGGCGTACGGCGCCATCGAGCCCGACACGTCACACACCAGCACCACCGGCCGGGGCCGGCGACTCGGCGCCTGCCAGTGCCGGTGCACCGGCTCCCCTCCGGTGCGCAGCGACGCCCGCAGGATGCGGCGCAGGTCCGGGCTGTGGCCTCGGCGGCGCCTCACCGGACGGGTGCGGCGTGAGAGTCGGGTGGGCCCCCGGCGAGCCAGTCTCACCACCAGCCGATGCGCCAGCGCGATCTCTTCCTCGGTGTACTGGGCAAAGTCCTTCTCACGCAGCAGCTCGACATCGCTCCAGGCCGCCGGCACGGGCTGGGAGTCCCGAGGCCCTTGATCGGGCCTTGCCGTCCCGGGCATGCCGGCGCGCGGGAGGACCGCGCGCTCCACCCCGCCGAGCTCGTCCAGGGCCGACGGGTCAGCCACGACTCGTCCGGCCCCGAACACGGCCTCGTAGGCCAGCTCGAAGCGCTCCAGATCCCCTCGCCCTGAGCACAGCACGGACCGCAGGGCCAGCCTGGAGTCCTCAGGCGACGGGGAGTCCACCGCCTCCAGCGCCCGGTGGGCGTTCAGCAGCTCGCCCACCCCCACACGCCCTCCCAGGGCGCGCATCTCCGCGGCCAGCGAGGCCAGCGGGGCAATCACGGGATCAGACATTCTCCAGCACTCGTCGATCACGAACCCGCTGGACATCCTCGTGCACCTTCAGGGCCACGCCCAGGGTGTCGTAGAGGTCGACGTCGTCCCCCACGGCGAGCAGCGCCCGGGCCCACACCAGGGTCTCCCCCACGCCCGGCAGCTTGTACAGGTCGCCCTGCTCCCGCAGACGGCCCACCGCGGCCACCACCCGCGCGGCGACGGCCTCCGGAACGCCCGGGAGGCGCGCATGCACGATGGCCCGCTCATGATCGGGGTTGGGGTAGTCGATCCAGTGGTACAGACAGCGGCGCTTGAGCGCGTCGTGCAGCTCACGGGTGCGGTTGGACGTCAGAACGACGACCGGCCGGTGCGCGGCCTGGATCGTGCCCAGCTCAGGAATCGTCACGGCGAAGTCCGCCAGCAGCTCCAGCAGGAAGGCCTCGAACTCGTCGTCGGCCCGGTCCACCTCGTCGATCAGCAGGACCACCGGGCCGTCGTGCTCCAGCGCCTCCAGGAGCGGACGGCGGAGCAGAAAGCGCCGTGAGAACAACGCCCCCTCGTCAACCCCGCCCTCGGCCGCGCGGAGGGCCAGAAGCTGGCGCGGATAGTCCCAGTCATACACCGCGTGGTGGAGGTCGATTCCCTCGTGGCATTGCAGGCGGATGAGCCGCGCTCCGGTGGCCGCGGCCAGCGCCCGCGCCACCTCGGTCTTCCCCACCCCGGCCTCGCCCTCCAGCAGCAGCGGCTGCTCCAGCGTGACCGCCAGGTGAATGGCCAGCGCCAGCGGTCGCTCGGCCAGGTAGCCCTGGGCAGCCAGGGCGTCGCTGACCGCGTCCACAGAGCCGATCTGGTCAAAGGTCATGAATCCATGATGGCAGCCAGACACTCGCGCGCCCTCCGCGAGGCTGTGATCAGGCCCTAGTCCGACGAGCGGCCCGCGAAGTCCAGTCTCAGCGACGGGTGCGTGAGCGCCAGCCGGCTGCGCGCGTTCTCCATCAGGGACGTGGACGGCGGAGCGGAGGTCAGCGCCTCCAGCAGCTCCTCGCCCTCGATCTGCTCGCAGCGGCAATCGGTCACGGCCGTCACGGTGGCCGTCCGCGGGATTCGCTGCAGAACGCCGATCTCCCCGAAGTAGCTGGGCGCGGACATCGTGCGCAGGTGGCTCTCACGGCCGCCTGACTCGCCCCGCGCGGTCACCTCAACCTCACCGTCCGCCAGCACGTAAAGAGCGTCCGCGGCATCCCCCTCACGCACGATCGCCTCGCCGGCTCCAAACTCGACCTCGACCGACGCCGCGGCCAGCCGCTCCAGCACCGACCGCGTCGCCGAGGCGAAGATGTCAAGGCCCGTCAGCACGGCCACCTTCGGAGCCAGGGCGGCCACCCGGGCCGAGGACTGACGATCGATGGCCAGGAGCGCGGGGAACCCGAGCAGCCCCAGCACCGCCGGGGCGAAGGCCATGGTCAGAAGCGCTCCGTT
>JBJMLC010000111.1:0-64438 GCA_045805485.1 Solirubrobacteraceae bacterium
GACGGGGACGGACTGATCCGTCCACGGGCGGGGAGTGTCAGGCGCGGAGGGATCAGCGGCGAGCTGCTCCTGGTGTGCCGCTCGCCGCTGCGAGAGCCTCAGTAGCCCGAAGATGGCGAGCAGAAGAAGGAGAAAGAATGCGCCGCGACGTTTTCGCGAACGCGGTTCCTCATGGTCAATGGGGTGCTGATCAGCCAATGTCGCCCTCCTGTTGTCACCGCGGGTGTCCATTCCCGTGCCCCAACGGTCCCAGCAAGGTACCACCGGATGGGTGGTGATGGCAAGGCCTGGGCGGTGCGCATCGCGTTAGTCGTCGTCCGGCACCTCGGCCTCCAGTTGAGCCAGCCACGCCGCGGCGGTGCTGTCGCTGGGGGCGCGCCAGTCGCCCCGCGGCGAGAGCGCGCCACCGGAGCCGACCTTCGGTCCGTTGGGAAGCGCGGAGCGCTTGAACTGGCTGGTGTGAAAGAAGCGCTCCAGGAACACACCCAGCCAGTGCTTGATCTCGCCCAGCGAGTACTCGCTGCGGCGGTCCACCGGGATCAGGTCGGGCCAGGGTCCCCGGTCGCGATCGCCCCAGGCCTGGTGGGCCAGGAAGGCCACCTTCGGGGGCCGGAAGCCGAAGCGCAGCACGTTGTACAGGAAGAAGTCCTGCAGCTCATACGGACCCACGACGCTCTCACTGTCCGCCCCCGGCTGTTCGGAGTCCTCGTCGTGGCGAGGGATGAGCTCTGGGGAGATCTCGGTGTCCAGCACGGCCTGGAGCACCTCGGCGGCCTCCGGGTACTGCCGCGTGTCGATGGCCCAGCGGAGCAGGAACTGGATCAGCGTCTTGGGCACCGACGCGTTGACGTTGTAGTGGGACATCTGATCGCCGACTCCGTACGTGCTCCAGCCCAGCGCGAGTTCTGACAGGTCGCCGGTTCCCACGACCAGCCCATGGTGGTAGTTGGCCAGACGGAACAGGGCCGACGTGCGCTGCCCGGCCTGCACGTTCTCGTACGTGATGTCGTACTCGGGCGCGCCATCAGCCGCGGGGTGCCCGATGTCTTTGAGCATCTGGGTGGCTGCCGCCCGGATGTCCAACTCGTGTGCGCTCACGCCGAGTCCGGTCATCAGCCGCTGGGCGTTCTGGAGCGTCAGCGGGCTCGTGGCGAAGCCGGGCATCGTGTAGGCCAGCACGTTCTCCCGAGGCAGGCCGAGCCGGTCCATGGCCCGCGCGGTCACGATCAGGGCATGAGTGGAGTCCAGGCCGCCGGAGACGCCGATCACCGCCTTCTGGATCCCGGTGGCCCGCATCCGCGTCTCCAGGCCCTGGACCTGGATGTTGTAGACCTCCTCGCAGCGCTCGGTGCGCAGGACGGGGTCGGCGGGCACGTACGGGAAACGCTCCATCACCCGGCTCAGGGGCACGGAGGGGCTGCCCGGGGCCGTGAGGCCGAGCTCCAGCTCGATCCTCCGCATGCGGGCCAGGGCTCGGCGATGATCGTGCACGCAGTCGGCGAAGCTGCTCGTGGCCGCCCGGTCGGCGACCAGGCGGTCCAGGTTGAGATCTGCGAACAGGAGCTGCTCCTCCTCGCTGAAGCGCTCGGCCTCGCCCAGGCAGTCGCCATTCTCATAGATCAGCGCCTGCCCGTCCCAGGCCAGGTCGGTGGTCGACTCGCCCAGACCCGCCGCCGTGTACAGATAGCCGGAGATCGCCCTGCCTGACTGGGCGGCGCAGATCAGGCGCCGGTAGTCCGCCTTGCCCACGGTGATGTCGCTGCCCGAGAGATTCACCAGCACCGTGGCCCCGGCCATGGCGCCGTATGTGCTCGGGGGGATCGGCGCCCACAGGTCCTCGCACACCTCCACGTGCAGGCAGAACCCCGGCAGGTCACGGCCGGCGAACAGAAGCCCGGAGCCGAAGGGCACCCGCTCGTCAAGCAGGGCGAGCTCGTCCAGCACGGTGTCCCGCGCGGCCCGGAAGTGGCGCTTCTCGTAGAACTCGTGGTACTCGGGCAGGAAGCTCTTGGGGATGACGCCCAGGAACCTCCCGCGATGGATCACCACCGCCGTGTTGAACACGCCGGTGTCGCCCCTCAGGGGCGCGCCCACCACGATCATCGGCGCCAGTTCCGCGCTGGCCTCCCGGATCCTCGCCAGCGCGTCCAGCACTCCGTCCAACAGGGCCTGTTGGTGGAAGAGGTCCTCGATCGAGTAGCCAGAGAGGCCGAGCTCGGGAAACACCACGAGCGCGGCGTGCTCATCCGAGGCCCGGCCGGCCAGCTCGAGCGTGCGCTCGGCGTTGAATTCAGGCTCGGCGATGCGGACGTGGGGCACGGCGGCGGCCAGGCGGGCGAACCCGTGGCTGTACAGGGAGGCGAAATCCGACCCTCCGGCGCGGCGAACCATGCCCTGTAGCATCGCAACCGTGCGGCGAGCGGGTTGCATCGCGGCTCTCATCTCGCTCGCGGTTGCCGCGGCCGCTCCGTCGCGTGCCGGATCAGCCTCCGATCCCTATTGCACCGGTTCCTATGGTGGAGCGCCGGCCCACGCGCTGCCCGCCCTGCGTATGGGGATCGATCCGGGCCTGGCCGGCAGCGCGGGCGGAAGTCAGATCCCCACGGTGCCTGATGACCCGGCGCGTGACCTGGCCGCGGTGAAGGCACTGGCTGTCCCTCACCGCCAGCTCGTGGTCCGTCTGAACCGGTTGTTCTGGTCCGACGGGGAGCGCGGAATTCGGAAGTTCCAGCGCCAGGTTCGCATGTACACGCGCGCCGGCTTCCCGGTGGAGCTCCAGGTCCGCTACCACCCGCCCTCGGGCAAGGAGGGCGACATCCGGGCCTGGACGGCCTATGTGCGACACGTGGTAGATGTCTTTGGCCGAAATCGCCGCGTCGTGGACATGACGATCACCAACGAGGTCAACCTCACGGTCTCGTCCAATACCTCCGACGGTCCCTACGCCGGGTCAGAGGACGCGCTGATCAGGGGCACCGAGGCGGCGCACGCGGAGGCTCTGCGGCGGGGATATCGCCAGCTCCGCTTCGGCTTCACCTACGCCTACCGGTGGTCACCCAAATCCGACGCCGCCTTCTTCTCCTACCTGGGGACGCACGGCGGACGGCGCTTTCATCAAGCGCTGAGCTTCATCGGCCTCGACTTCTACCCGGGCACCTTCTACCCACCGGCCAGGTCGCCCGGAGAGACCTACAGGGCCGACCTGGCCCAGGCCGCCGGGGTGCTGCGGAAGTGCTTCGCTCCGCAGGCGCACATCGGCCGGCGGGTGCCGATCTGGATCACCGAGAACGGGATCCCCACCAACGACCACACCTCCCAGGCCGAGCAGGCGGCGGCGCTGGAGCAGCTGGTCCGAGCTGCTCACGCTTACTCGGCGACCTACAACATCACCGACTACCGGTGGTTCAACCTGCGCGATTCCACCGACAGCGGGCCACAGAGCCAGGTGGCGCTGAGCTTCTCCACCGACGGGCTACTGCGCGCCAACTACGCGCGCAAGAAATCCTTCGCGGCCTACCGACGGATGATCAGACAGGTGGGGAAGAGTCGCTAGGCGGACGAGGCGTGCTCGCGCCAATTCACCGGCGCACAGCCGGCGTGAACCAGCAGCGTCTGTTGGCGCACCACTAGGTCCGGCTCGTCGGCCAGTGACGTCTCGCGCTCCCCGTCGTGGTCAACCGCGATCACGTCCTCCTCGGCGTCGATCGCGCCGCGACAGAACAGACACGTCGGCCCTGCCTCCGTCATGCCAGTGGTCACGGGTTTTCCCACGGCCGCGGCGGATCAAACCGCCAGATTCACGCGGACCCCTCGGCCTACTGAGTGCCGGCCATCGCCGGCGCCACGCGCCCGTCCCGCAGCCGCTCGGCCGTCCTGCGCGCCGTGGCGGTGGCCCAGCGGCCCGTGGTTACGAAGCCCAGCACCAGCACGCCCACGCCCAGCCCGACGATGATCGCCCAGCCCGAGTGGGTCGCGTACGCGAAGCTCGGTCCGATGGGCCCCTCGACGCCACCCCCTGTTACCGCGCCGATTATGGCCACCCCCAGTGTCACGCCGACGACCCGGCTGGTGGAGGCCACGGCGGCGGCCACGCCGGCCTGGTCTCCGGGCATGCCTGAGACGGCGGTGTTGGTGATGGGCGGGTTGATCAGGCCGATGCCAACGCCGAAGGCGAAGTACGCGATGAGCAGATATCCGAACGGGGTGGTGGGGGACAGGCTGAGCAGCATCGCCGCGCCCCCGATCATGGCCACGGCTCCGATCACGGTTGGACGGCGGGAGCCGTGGCGGCCCACGATCCGCCCCGAGAGGGGAGAGAAGATGAGCAGCATTGCCGCCGTGGGCAGGAGGTACAGCCCGGCCTCAAGCGGCGAGAGGCCGCGCACGCTCTGGAGGTACAGGGTGCTCAGGAACAGAAATCCGTTGAACCCCGCGAAGGCCAGGATGGCGATCGCGGCGGCGCCGCAGAAGGGGACACTGCGGAAGAACCGGACCTCGAGCAGGGGATCGGGGTGGTGGAGCTCGTACAGAACCAGGCCGAGGAACGAGGCCGCCGAGACACCGAACAGACCCAGTATCTCCGGCGATGTCCAGCCGTAACGCGGCCCCTCGATGATCGCGTAGGTCAGGGTGGCAAGGGCGGCGATCACGAGCAGCTGACCGATCGGATCCAGGCGCCGCGGCCGCGCGGCGCGGGACTCCGGCACAAACATCGCGGTCAGGATGATGGCCGCGACGCCGACCGGGACGTTGACGAAGAACACGGCCGGCCACCCCACGGAGTCCACCAGCACTCCGCCCAGCACGGGACCCAGGGCCATGCTCAGCCCGAACACGCCGCCCCAGATCCCGATGGCCATGGCCCGCTCACGGGGATCGTCGAACACGTTGCGGATGATCGCCATGGCCACCGGGTTGAGCATCGCCCCGCCGACGGCCTGGAGGATGCGGGCGGCGATCAGCCAGCCCAGCGTCGGGGCCAGGCCGCAGAGCAGCGACCCCAGCGAGAACACCGTCAGCCCGATCTGGAAGACACGCCGGCGGCCGAAGCGGTCCGCCATGGAGCCTCCGAGCAGGAGGAAGCTGGCCAGCACCAGCGTGTAGGCGTCGATCACCCACTGAAGGCCGGACACCGAGGCGTGCAGCGAGCTGTGGATTGCGGGCAGCGCCACGTTCACGATCGTGGCGTCGAGCCCCACGATCAGCAGGCTCATGCAGCAGATGGCCAGAACGAGCCGGCGCCGGGTCTGGCTCAGCTCCTGCGCAGGGGTTTCCGCCATGATTCTCACGTCATGCCACAGTACCCCGCCAAGCTGGTGCGGCAATGTAAGCGCTGGGTTGACTCAGGCTCGTAATGACGACGCTTCACCCAACCGAGATGCGCGAGGGCTACGCCGATCTGAGCCAGGTCCGGCTGCACTACGTCGAGGTGGGCGAGGGACCACTCGTCGTCCTGCTCCACGGCTTTCCCGAGTTCTGGTTCAGCTGGCGCTTCCAGCTTCCCGCGCTGGCCGCGGCGGGCTATCGGGTGGTGGCGCCGGACATGCGCGGCTACAACCTGTCGTCGCGCCCGCCAGGTGTCTCCGCATACGGGCTCGACCATCTGGCGGGTGACATCCGCGAGCTGATCGCAGAGCGCGGAGCGGGATCGGCACTCCTGGCTGGCCATGACTGGGGCGCGTTCGTGGCCTGGGCAACCGCGATGAACCACCCGGAGGTTGTGGAGCGTCTCGCGATCCTGAACGTCCCCCATCCCCGCCGGATGCTCCAGGGCCTGCGCCGACCCCGCCAGCTCCTCAAATCCTGGTACATGTTCTTCTTCCAGTTGCCGTGGCTGCCGGAGCAGGCTGCCCGGGCCCAGCGTTGGCGGGGCTTCCGCTACCCGTTTGAGCACGAGGCTCGCCCTGGCGCGTTCACCCCGGATGACATCGACCGCTATGTGGAGGCCTGGTCCCAGCCGGGCGCGGCCACCGCGATGATCAATTACTACCGCGCGGGGCTTCGTCGCTCACCGCGGCGAGCTGAAGCCGACATCCGCCCGATCACCGCCCCAACTCTCGTGATCTGGGGCGAACGTGACCGTCACCTCGGCGCCGAGCTGGCCGAACCTGAGCGGGCCGACGTTCCGAACCTCGAGCGCGTTGTCCGGCTGCCCAACGCATCGCATTGGGTACAACACGACGAGCCGGAGCGGGTGAACCAACTGCTCGCAGAGTTCTTCGGCGCCGCGACACCGCAGGGGTCGTGACTCTCCCCTCCACGCGGCCATCCTGACTCAGAACTAGAAGGACTCTGCGGCGGCGGGGCGAAACGGCAGAACATGCTGCTCAAACGTCGCCCCCCGCGCATTGACCCCACCCGCCCCATCGAGATCAACCCCGGCTTCCAGCACCTTGACCGAAATGTGATGGTCGTCCTGCGCTGGCTGAAGGAGAACAAAGTGGACTTCGTCCTCGTCGGCCCCGTGGCCGAGGCCGTCCACACCCGCTCCGGCACCTCCCGTCCTGTTGCCATCGTGCCCGCCCCCTATGGGCGCAACATGGAACGGCTGGCCCGTGCTCTGAACGCGGGCGAGGCTCGCATGCGGGATGACGACGGGACACCCGATCCCCACCCGGCGCCCACCGGTCGAATCACCGAGGAACACCTCATGATGGAGTACATCTGGACGTTGTGGTGCGGGCCGTACCCCATCGACGTGGTGGGCACGGCGGCCCCGACGGCCAGCGGCGCCGCGGGAGCCTCGGGCTACCAGGAGCTGCTCTACGAAGCCATCCGTTTCGATCTGAGCCCCGAGATCACGGTCGAGGTGGCCTCACCCGAGGACATCGAGCACTACTCCCATCTGCGCCGTACCGGAAGCCCGCCGGAGATGACCGTCAGTCGTCAGCGCCCGGCGCTGCCGCGGCGTCCGACCCATCCGACCCGGGCTCCCGGAACCGACCGGGCTGCCACAGGGGCTCCTGGCCACGGTTCGCCCCCCGGCTCAGGATGAACAGCAGGTCAGAGAGCCGGTTGAGGTAGCGGACCACCTCCGGGTTCAGCTCGTCCCCGGCGGCCACGGCGAGCCGCTCGGCGCGCCGGCAGACGGTCCGGCACACGTGCAGCTGCGCGGCGGCCCGTGTCCCCCCAGGGAGAACGAATGACTTCAGCGGCTCCAGCGTCGCGTTGACCTCGTCGCAGCGCTCCTCCAGCCACCTGGTCTGCTCAGGGAGCACGCGCAGTCGTTCATGGTCCGGGTCCTCAGGGGCCGCGATATCGGCCCCCACGTCGAAGAGATCGTTCTGAACCCGGGCCAGCCAGTCGGCGTAGGGCTCGGGCAGTCCTTCCTGCGCCAGCGCCACGCCGAGGTGGGCGTTCAGCTCGTCCACCGTTCCATAGGCCTCGATCCGCGGATGCGTCTTGGACACGCGGCTCATGTCCCCCAGATGCGTCTCGCCTGAGTCCCCGAGCTTGGTGTAGATGCGGGTGAGGTTGATGGTCACTGTGCTCTCTGGAGTCTAAGGGGGGCAATTTTGGGCTGGCGGGGCTCTTAAGCGTATGGGCGTTCCCGCTGGACCGACGCCTCAGCGCCGCAGAGAGTCCAACCGCGGCGTCCGCGGCGCAGAGGCGTCGAAAAGCGACGGCTCCGCGCCGCGGATAGTCCATTTGCTTGGTCGTCGGCGCTTAAGCGTCGGTCGCGATGACCGGTCCAACGGAGTGATCGACGCAATCGCTGATCTTCAGCGCGGCTGCGTCAGCCGGGAGCAGCTGCTCGCAGGCGGACTGAGTTCCAGCGCGATCGATCGGCGGGTGAGGAGTGGTCGGCTGGAACGTGAACACCCAGGTGTGTACCGCCTGCCGCACACCTCGGATGTTCCGCTGGGGACTGAAGCCGCCGCGCTGCTGACGTGCGGATCGGGAGCAGCTCTCAGCTACCACAGTGCCGCAGTCTTATGGAAGCTACGGCCGGGTCAGGCTCGGCCGGTTCACGTGACGATTCCCGATGTCCGAAGCGGCCCTGCCCCGGACGGCGTCAAGCTCCACCGCAGCCGCACGCTCACCAACGCCGACGTTCGCGTCCTGGACGATCTTCCCGTCACCTCGCCCGCGCGCACGCTGCTCGATGTCGCGGCGACGCTGCCGGACCGGGACGTGGAGCGGCTGCTTGACGAAGCGCTGTTTGCACGGGGAATCGTTACGGCGGCACAGATCGGTGCGCTCCTGAGGCGCGCCGGCAACCATCCGGGGCGCGCTCGCCTGGCCCGCGTCGCCGGCCCGCGCACCCACTCCACCCAGACCGACTCTCCAAGCACGGAGAAGCTTCTGAGGGTTGATCCGGGCGGCTGGACTGCCCGAGCCGCGGCTGGAGGCCCCTGTCCTGGGGTTCCGCCTGGACCTGTTCTGGCCGGACCTCTGCCTCGCCGTCGAGGTCGATGCCTACGGGACACACGGGTCGCCGGCACGGTTTGAGGCCGACCGCCGGCGGGATGCCAGGCTGCTGGCGGAGATGGGGATCATCGTCATTCGGGTGACCAAGGACGCGATCGCCGACCGGCCGCTGGAGGTGGTCGCTCTCATCTCGCGAGCCATCGGCCAGCGCCAGGCCGCGATAGGATCCCTTCGTTCAAGGTCGAGGTGATGGGAAGCCGGTGAGAAGCCGGCGCGGACCCGCCACTGTGATCGGGGATGCCGGCCGCATGGAAAAGCCACTGGCGATGACGGATCGCCGGGAAGGCAGCGGTTGGTAGGCCCGTAAGCCAGGAGACCAGGCTCGGCCATAAAGCCAATACGCCCTCGTGGAAAGGGGTGGCCCTGTTGAGAAGAACAATGTTGCTCGCGCTGGCGGGAACGATCGCGCTGGCGGTATCAGTCGCGCTGGCGGGAACGCTGGCGGGAACCCTTGCGGAAGCCGGAACGCTCGCGCAACGCGCGCTGGCCGCCGGAAGCGCATCTGGTCCTCCCGTCACCATCCGGATCGAAGGATCCAGTAAGACCCTGCTCATCCCGACCCGGGTTCGGACGCACTCGGGCTCGATCACGAAGTACGGTGCTCCCAAGGGCAAGTGCCCGGCACACAGCGCCCAGGGAGCGCTCGACGTGGCCACGCATGGCCGCTGGCACGGCAAGTGGTACGACAGCTACAACGAGTACTTCATCTCCTCGATCCTGGGAGAGAAGCCACCCAGCACCAGCGACTTCTGGGACATCTTCGTCAACAACAAGCCGTCGTCCGTCGGCGCCTGTGACGTCACCCTGCACCGCGGCGACCAGCTGGTGTTCGCCGACACGAGCGGCAAGGAGGGCGTGTCGGCCCTGCGGGCGCCGCACACCGCGATCGCGGGAAGGTCGTTCAGGGTGAAGCTCCTGGGCTACTCCACCAAGGGGCAGTCCACGCCGTTGCGGGGTGTCCGGATCACAGGCAACGGGATAACGCCGGTCCGGACGAACCGCTCGGGAGTGGCTCACGTGCTGAAGCAGAACCCCGGTGTGCTCGTGCTGCGCGCGGCGCCGGAGGGCTACGTGCGCACCGAGGCGGTCGTCCACCTGGCACATCGGTAGGCGGTGAGTAGGCAGCTCGCAGCCACCGCGGCGGCGATCGCTCTGGCGCTCGTCGCCGCGGGCTGCGGGCTCGGGGCGGGCCCGGGCACCTCGGACGTGACCGTGGACGTGACCCAGGCGTTCGGCACCAGGCCGATAGGCCACCTCACTGCGCACCGGGTTCCCGGTTCGGAAACAGTCATCCGGATGCTGGAGCGACACTTTCGGGTGGGCACCCGCTACGGCGGGGGATTCGTGCAGTCGATCGACGGCCGCGCCGGAAGCTCCTCCAAGCTGGACTGGTTCTATTACGTCAACGGAGTCGAGGCTCCGAGGGGCGCGGCCACGACAGCGGTCCACAAGGGGGATCGGATCTGGTGGGACCTCCATGACTGGAGCGCCACCCAATCCACTCGAGCGGTGGTGGGCTCATTCCCCGAGCCGTTCCTGCACGGCACCGACGGAAAGCGGCTGCCGGTCACGCTGGAGTGCGCGCCCGACGTGTCCGCGGCCTGCCGCAAGGTCTCTGGAGAGCTCCGAGCGCTGCGGGTCCCCTTCGCGTCGCAGCTCATCGGCGCCGGCTCAGGCACCGAGTCGCTGGCCCTGGTGGTGGGCACCTGGCGCGATCTGACTCCTGAGGTGGTGGCCGGAGTGGTCGATCACGGCCCGGCCGCGAGTGGCGTCTACGCCCGGTTCACCGACCACGGATCATCTCTTGCGCTGCTCGACCCCGACGGCCACGAGGTGAGGCGACTGCAGGCCGGTGCCGGTCTGGTCGCGGCCACCAGTCAGGGCTCCTCGCCTCCCACGTGGCTCGTCACCGGGACCGACGCCGCCGGCGTGTCGGCTGCGGCCGCCGCGCTCAGGCCAGCCGCCCTCCGAGACCATTTCGCCCTGGCCGTGAAGGGTTCGGCAATGCTCCCCGTGCCCCAGGAGGCGGCCAGATGAACTACCGGCGCCGAGCCAGTCCGCTCCACGCCGCTCGAGCCGCCGCCGGGTGCGCGTACTGCCTGGCGCTGGCCGTGGCCGCGCTGCTCCTCTCGGCGCCGCTGGCCCTGGGGGCCGTGGCCGCCGCCGTGGTGGGCGCCGGGATCGCGGCCGGTGTGGGGCGTCAGCTGGGCCGGGCGGCCGTGTTCGCCACGGTGCTTGGCCTGGTCGTGGCCCTGGTCAACGCGCTGGCCGCCCGGAATGGTCTGACCGTGATCGTGCGGCTGGGTGATCTGCCGTTGCTCGGACATACCGACGTGACGCTTGAGGCGACCGTATACGGCTTCATCCTGGGGCTCCGGGCTGCGGCGCTGGTCCTCGCCGGCGCCCTGTACACGCTGACCGTGGATCCGGACGAGGTTCTCAGGCTGTTCCGGCGGATCTCGTTTCGTTCTGCCCTCACAGCCACCCTGGGCACGAGGATGGTTCCGATCCTGCTGCGGGACTCGCGCCGCCTGGCCGACGCCCAGCGCTGCCGTCCCGGTTCCGCGCCCTCACGCGCCGCGCTCATGCGCGCCGCCACTGCCGGCATGCTTGACCGGGCGCTGGACGTGGCCGCCGCGCTGGAGGTCCGGGGCTACGGGGCGGCCCGAAGACTCCCCCGAGCCCGCATCGCATGGTCACGTCACGACCTCGCCTTTCTGGCCTCGGCGGTGGCGATCTCGGCCTTGGCGATCGCTGGCCGCGCCGCGGGAGTGGTCCGGTTTCAGGCCTATCCCGGGCTGCACGCTCCCCTCGACGCGGGCCAGGCGGCCCTCGCGGTCACCCTCATCGTGTGCGCACTGCTGCCGTTCGCGGACCGGCGAGGAGTGGAGCGATGACCCTGCTGGAGCTCACCGACGTCTCGTACTCGTATCCGGGTGCATCGGAGGCCGCCCTCAACGAGGTCAGCCTCACCATCGGCCCCGGGGAGCTCGTGGTGGTCGCGGGCGCGTCGGGCTCGGGGAAGTCGACCCTGCTGCGGACGGTGAGCGGGCTCGTGCCGCACTTCCAGGGGGGGCGGTTCGCCGGCCGGGCCGTGGTGGCCGGGCGGGATACCCGTGAGCACGGGCCCGGAGAGCTGGCGGCGGCGGTGGGAACCCTGTTCCAGGATCCAGAGACCCAGATCGTGATGGGCACGGTCAGGGCGGAGATCGCGCTTCCGCTGGAGAACCTGGGCTGGTCGGCGGCTGCGGTGGCCCGGGGGGTGGAGGAGACCGCTCTGGCTCTGGGCATCGCCCACCTGCTGTCCCGCTCCACGAGCGAGCTCTCCGGAGGTGAGCTTCAGCGGGTGGCGCTGGCGGCGGCGCTGGCCAGCCAGCCCAGCCTCCTGGTGCTGGACGAGCCAACCTCGCAACTGGATCCCGTCTCTGGCGACGAGCTCATCGGCACCCTGCGGCGGCTGAACGAGGACCGGGACACCGCCATCCTGCTGGCCGAGCATCGGCTGGAACGGTGCATCGCCGCGGCTGACCGCGTCCTGGCCATGGACACGGGGCGCATTGTGTGCGACGCCCCGCCGGACGAGTTCCTGGCCTGGGCACTCGTCCAGGCCCCTGACCTGGCCACCCCCGGAGCCTCGCTGCTTGATCGTGTCGGCCTGCCACCCCGGGCGGGGGTCAAGGCGGCCCGGGCGGCGCTGCGCGGCCGAGGGCTGACAGAGGCGGAGCGTGGGGGTCCCTGGGAGGGGGGGACCTCCCGGCGTCGCCCCAAGGACCAGGCGCTCCGCCTCGATCACGTGTGGCACGAGCTTCGGAACGGACCGGCCATCCTGCGAGATGTGTCTCTCCGTGTGGCGCCCGGCGAGCGGGTGGCCCTGATGGGGGCCAACGGGGCCGGGAAATCCACCCTACTCCGGCACGCCGCGGGACTGACCGCCCCCACGAGGGGCCGCATCCGGAGCGCCGGGCGGGTGGCCCTCCTGCTCCAGAATCCGACCGACTATCTGGTCCATGAGTCGGTGGCCGAGGAGGCGCCGGCGGCCGCGCTCCGGGCGGCGGGGCTGGACCCCGAGCAGTTCGCGACCCGCCACCCGCGGGAGATCTCGGTGGGAGAGAAGCAGCGGGTGGCCCTGGCGGTCGTCCTGGGCGGTGGGGACGACGATCCTCCGGCCGTGGTGTGCCTGGACGAGCCGACCCGGGGGCTCGACCGGGCGCTGAAGGCCCGCCTGGCTCGCCTGCTGGGCGAACTCGGCCCCGCGGTCATGGTGGCCACGCACGATCCCGAGTTCGTGGCCGCCTTCGCCGAGCGGGTTGTGCTGCTGGGGGAGGGCGGGGTCATCGCGGATGGCCCGACGTCGGACATCCTGGCCAACGGGTCGTACTTCGCCACTGAGACCGCCCGCATCCTGGGCGGAGCGGGCGGGGCCCTCACGCCGGAGGACGGGGCATCGCTGTTGAGACCCGTCCAGGCCGCAACAGATCCCGTTCTGGCCGAGGTTCCGACATGAGCTGGCAGGTGGCAGCCTCCCTCGTCCTGCTCGTCGCCCTGGCCGGAGGCTTTGCCTGGTATGAGCACGCCCGTCCCGATGCCCGGATCGTGGCGCTGGTGGCGACGCTGGCCGCCCTGGCCGCCCTCGGACGGATCGCGTTTGTCGCCCTGCCCAACGTCAAGCCCACCACCGTCATCGTGCTCGTGGCCGGATATGCGCTGGGCCCTGGGCCGGGGTTCGCGGTGGGAGCGATCGCCGGGCTGACGTCCAACTTCTTCTTCGGCCAGGGGCCGTGGACGCCGTGGCAGATGGCCGCCTGGGGGGCCGTGGGCGTTATTGGCGCGGGCCTGGCTCCGCTGACCCGGCGCCAGACCGGCCGCTGGACATTGGCCCTCATCTGTGCCGTGGTGGGGTTCGCCTTCACGGCCTTCCAGGACGTGGGGGACTGGGTCAATTACAGCGATCACAGCCTGGCCCAGCTCGGTGTATACCTGGGTCAGGGGGTTGGGTTCGACGCGGTGCACGCGACCGGCTGTCTGGTGTTCGCGCTGGCGTTCGCTCCAGCGTTGATCCATTCCATCTCACGCTTCGCCACCGGGTTGGACGTGACCTGGGTTCCGCCCGGATCCGCAATCGTCCCGGTTCTCCTGGTGCTCGCTCTGTCTGGATGGATCGTCGCCAGGCCGGCGCCGGCCGCTGCGACGAACACGCCCCTGGGATACCTCGTGGCCGCCCAGAACAGCGACGGGGGTCTTGGCTCGGCACCGGGACAGTCCTCCAGCGACCTCTTCTCCGGCTGGGCGGCGCTGGGGCTGGCCGCCACGGGGGAGAACCCGCAACGGGTGCGCCATGGCGGGGCCAGCCTCACCGACTACCTGGCCTCCGGCGGAGCATCTGATCCCGGCTCGGTGGAGCGGACGATCCTCGCGGTCCGGGCATCCGGGCTGAGTGCGGCCGACTTCGGGGGCCGCGACCTCGTGGCCACGCTCGAGCGCCGCTTCAGCGGAGACGGGTCGATCTCCGAGCAGACCAATCTGACCTCATTCGCCCTCCTGGCCCTGCGATCGGCCGGTGTGGCTCCGCCTCGCTCCACCGTGACCTGGCTGATCCGCCAGCACGACCGCGATGGTGGGTTCAACTTCGGGACCGCAGGCGGCCAGAGTGACGTGGATGACACCGGCGCGGCGCTGGAGGCACTCGCCGGAGTCCCGGGACGAGCCGCGGCAGGGGTTCGGAGCCGGGCCGCGGGCTACATCGAGCGCCAGCAGGATCACGACGGCGGCTTCCCGGCCACGCCGGGTTCAGGTTCGAACGCCCAGTCCACGGCCTGGGGGATCCAGGGACTGCTGGCCGTCGGGGTCGATCCCAACGCACTGCACCGCCACGGCGCCCGGTCTCCCGAGGACTACCTGCGCTCGCTGACCGCCCCGGACGGCCACATCCGTTATTCCAGGAGCAGCGATCAGACCCCCGTTTGGGTGACCTCGGAGGCCATCATGGCCCTGGCCGGCAAGCCGCTCCCCATCCAGGCGCCGCCAACCAGGCATTCGTCGACGCACCCGGCAGCCAGGTCGCGGCCGATCCGGGCCGCCGCCCGGCACCCGGCCCCGCGCCACCGTTCACCTCATCGCCGCGCCCGGAGCCACGTGCCGCCTCACCGGGCAACACAAACCCCCGGCGCCGGGCTCGGCTACCTTGCCCTGGTCGATGCGCTGGTGCTGGCCCCGATGGGGCTGGGCTGACGCGACACCCCTCCACCTGGACTCGGTAGCCTCTCGCGCCGCATGCGGATCGGAGTCCCCAAGGAGACCGCCGAGGGTGAGCGTCGAGTGGCGCTCGTTCCCGACGTCGTCCAGAAGCTGACGCGCGCCCCGGCCGAGGATGACGGCACCTCTCCCCCCGAGGTCCTGGTTCAGCGCGGCGCGGGCGGCGAGGCGCTGATCCCAGATCAGCAGTACGAGGAGGCCGGGGCCAGGCTGGTGGACGATCCCGATGAGCTCTGGCGAGCCGACGTGGTGGTCAAGGTCGCCGTGCCGAGCGCCGACGAGGTGGCCAAGCTGGGGGCCGACAGCGTCCTGATCGGATTCCTGGCCCCGCTCACGGCCGGCGAGCGGGTGCAGGCCATCGCCCGGACGGGGGCCACGAGCTTCGCCATGGAGGCCATACCGCGGATCAGCCGAGCCCAGTCGATGGACGCGCTGTCCAGCCAGGCCAACATCGCGGGGTATCGATCGGCCCTCATCGGGGCCCAGGAGCTTGGTCGCTTCTACCCGATGCTGATGACCGCCGCGGGCACCATCAGGCCAGCCACGGTGCTCGTGCTGGGGGCCGGGGTGGCCGGGCTCCAGGCCATCGCCACGGCCCGGCGGCTGGGGGCGGTCGTGCAGGGCTTCGATGTCCGGGCCGCGGTCAAGGAGCAGGTCGAGTCGCTGGGAGCCACGTTCCTGGAGTTCGATCTGGGCGGGGACCTGGAGGGCACCGGCGGGTACGCCAAGGAGCTGACCCCAGAGCAGCAGCAGCTTCAGCAGGAGCTGATGGCCGAGGCCATCGGCAAGGTCGACGTCGTCATCACGACCGCGCTGGTTCCGGGGCGCAGGGCTCCGATCCTGGTCACCGAGGCGGCGGTGAAGCTGATGAAGCCCGGCTCGGTGATCGTCGATCTGGCCGGCGAGCAGGGCGGCAACTGTGAGCTTTCGGAGCCCGGCGAGAGCGTGGTGCGCCACGACGTCAAGATCCTGGCCCCGCTGAACGTCCCCAGCACCATGGCCGAGCACGCCTCGCAGCTCTACGCCCGCAACATCGAGGCCCTGCTGGGGCTGATGATCAAGGACGGCCGGTTGGACCTCGACTTCGAGGACGAGGTCATCAAGGGCGCGTGCATCACCCGGGACAACGAGATCGTGCACGCCGCCGCTCGGGAGGCGGCTGAGGCGGCCACCGCCGCGAGCTAGGAGGAGCGCATGGACACAGTCACCGAAATCGCAATCCTCGTCCTGGCCGCGTTCGTCGGCTTCGAGGTCATCTCGAAGGTCCCCAACACCCTGCACACCCCGCTCATGTCGGGAACCAACGCCATCCACGGCATCGTCGTGCTCGGCGGCCTGCTCCTCATGCACCTGGCCCACGGCGTACTGGAGCACGTGCTGCTGGTAATCGCGATCACGTTCGGGACGATCAACGTGATCGGCGGCTTCCTGGTCACCGACCGGATGTTGGGGATGTTCAAGCGAAAGGATCCGCCCAAGACGGATGGGGAGGACCCGGCGCAGTGATCGCCGTCGGCGCCGTCAGCAGCAACGTCTACAACGGGCTGTACATCGTCGCGTTCGCGCTGTTCATCTACGGGATGAGCGGCCTGACAGGGCCCCGGACCGCGGTCCGGGGCAACAAGATCGCGGCCGTCGGCATGGCCGTGGCCGTCGTGGCCACGCTGATCCAGCCGCACGTGCTCGATGGGTCGAGCACGCCCTGGCTGATCGCGCTGGGGGTGGTCCTGGGGACGGCGATCGGCATCCCCGCGGCGGTCAAGGTGCGGATGACCGCGATGCCCCAGATGGTGGCGCTGTTCAACGGCGTCGGCGGAGGCGCCGTGGCCATCATCGCGTGGGTCGAATACCGGCACGCGTTCGGGGGCGACTACTCGCTGAAGACCGAGATCACATCGCTGACCGCCGCCATCATCGGGTCGATCTCGTTCTGGGGCTCGAACATCGCCTTCGGCAAGCTGCAGGGGATACTCCCGGGGCGGCCGATCAAGGTGCCGGGGCAGGTGATCGTCAACGTGGCCCTGTTCGCGATCACCGTGGTGACCACGATCGTGCTGTGCGCCGGAACGCACTCCGAGGCCCTGTTCATCCTGGGGATCCTCGTGGCCGCGGCGGTACTGGGGAACATGATCGTGCTCCCGATCGGCGGGGCCGACATGCCGGTGGTGATCTCGCTGCTGAACGCCTTCACGGGGCTGTCCGCCGCTCTGACGGGCATCGCGCTCAATAACACCGCCATGATCGTGGCCGGGATGATCGTGGGTGCGTCGGGCACGATCCTGACCAACCTCATGGCCAAGGCCATGAACCGCTCGGTGCCGGCGATCGTGGCCGGCGGGTTCGGCGGCGAGGTGGCGGCCCCCGCCGGCGGAGCCGAGGACCGAGGACCGGTCAAGTCCACCAGCCCTGCGGACGTGGCGATCCAGCTCTCCTACGCGCGCCAAGTGGTGATAGCGCCCGGATACGGGATGGCCGTGGCCCAGGCCCAGCACGCCGTGCGGGAGCTGGAGAAGGCGCTGGAGGCCAAGGGGGTCACGGTCAAGTTCGCCATCCACCCCGTGGCGGGAAGGATGCCCGGGCACATGAACGTCCTGCTGGCCGAGGCCGACGTCCCGTACGACCTGCTCAGGGAGATGGACGAGATCAACCCCGAGTTCTCCCGCACCGACGTGGTGCTGGTCATCGGGGCCAACGACGTGACCAACCCGGCGGCCAAGAACGAGCCCGGGTCGCCGATCTACGGCATGCCGATCCTGGAGGTGGACCAGTCACAGTCGGTGATCGTGCTCAAGCGCTCGATGGCCTCCGGATTCGCGGGCATTGACAACCCGCTGTTCTATGACCCCAAGACGAGCATGCTGTTCGGCGACGCGAAGGACTCGGTCAGCGAGGTCACCTCGGAGGTGTCCGCGCTGTGACCGAGCGCCGCGGGCGGCGGACGGTTCGCTGGGCGCGTTTCGCAGCCGTCGCGGCAGTCGCCGCCTGCGTGGTCCCCGGCACGGCGTCGGCGCTCGCGAGCTTCACCTGGAGCGGGCAGGCGCGCAACAACCCGTTCTGGTCCGCGCCGGCCAACTGGAGCGGCCACACGGTGCCGGGCGGCTCCGTGGGCACTCTCGTCTTCCCAAAGCTGGGTGGTGGCTGCTCGCCGTCGAGCTCCTCGACGAAGAGCTGCTACCTGGCCGGTAACGACGTGAGCGGACTGAGCGCCGAGGCGATCTCGATCGATGACGCCGAGGGGTACTCCCTGTCTGGAGATCCGATCACTCTCGGAGCAGGGGGCATCACGGCGGCACCCCAGATCGCCCGCTGCCCGTGTGGACCGACGACTCTGGCCTTTCCGATCAATCTCAGTGCCAGGCAGACCTGGTCACTCTCCGCCGGCGCGCCTGGCTCCGCATTCGTGAGCTTTGGAAATGTCAAGGGTCCGTCGCATGCCCTCCACATCGTCATCAAGAAGGGCGTGGAACTGAACCTGCAAGACATGCAGGTGGGAGCGCTGAGCATCACCAGCCCCCCCGTTGCCCGCGGGTTTGTATTCGATAACGGTGTCTTGCTGGGCCAGCCGGGTCACGCCGGCAGCCTCAACGGGGCTGACGCCAAGCCGGTCAGCCTCTCCAATGTGGCGCTGGCCAGCTCAGATTCAGTGGTTGGACCGTTGACTGCCTCACACAATGCCGTGCTGTGGGACGCGGGCTTCCAGCCGGCCGGCTCGCTCACCGTTCATGGAAAGGTGTCCCTGGGTTCAACCAGCGAAGTCCTCGTCTACGTCAGCCACGCCGGGTCGACCGCGGGAAAGGATTATTGGCAGCTCAGGTCCAGCGGCAACGTGGCCCTCGGCGGCTCTCACCTGGTTCTCAGCGTGAGTAACTCCAGGGGGTTCGGTCCTGAGCAGCCGTGCCCCAGGCTCCACGCCGGGGACGTGGAGACCCTGGTCTCAACCACCGGCTTTATCCGAGGCAAGTTCGAGGGCGTCTCCAGGCAGGGCACCTCCACGGGAACTATCACCAACGGAGCCAAGGTCCCCATCACCTGTCGTGGCAAGACACAACTGAAGGTTCGGATCCACTACCACGCGCACAGCGTCACCGCCACCGTGCAGTAGACCCGGGGCGGAGGAGCCTCGCTGTGGCCAACCGGCGGCGGATGCGCTGCTCAGTTAGAGTCGCGGCGATCAACGAGCGGAGGCACCATGGACCCCAACCGGCTGACGGCTATCCCGATCTTCTCGCATCTCTCGCCTGAGGAGGCGAAGCGCCTGGCCGCCTTCGCCACCGAGACGAGCGTCGCCGAGGGGCAGATCCTGATGAAGCAGGGCGACTACTCCACCGAGCTGATCGCCATCGAAGAGGGAACCGCTGACGTAATCCAGGACGACAAGAAGATCGCCTCGCTGAAGGAGGGTGATCTGATCGGTGAGATGGGGTTGCTGGAGCGCCGGCCGAGAAACGCCGACGTGATCGCCACGTCGCCCATGCGGGTGCTGAAGCTGACCCACTGGGAGATCCGGCGGATGTCCCAGGACACGGTGGATCGCATCCACAAGACGATCGAGGAGCGGCGCTCGGCGGGCGTGGCCGACCCCGCGCACGCGCCAGACAAAGACTAGGCGCAGCTCAAGCCGGTCTTGCCCTCAGTGGTAGGTTGTGGGCTACCAGACGCATGATGCAGCTGACTTTGAGGTGGCGACGGATCGGCCCGGTGGTTAGATGGCAACTGGCGGCGGCCGTGGTGGCTGTGATCGCGCTCGCACCGGCAGGCCTGGCCCGAGCGGCCACGACTTGGCAGGTCACCAGCCAGCACGATGGCGCTGGGTCGTGCGCCGGAAGCTCGTGCACGACGCTCCGGGCCGCGGTGGCCGCCGCCTCAGCGGGAGACACGGTGATGCTCCCGGCCAGCACCAAGCATTACATCCTGACCCAGGGTGAGATCCAGATCACCAAACCGATCAGGATCATGGGGGCTGGCCCAAGATCCTCGGTGGTCGATGCCCGGGGCCACAGCCGGGTTTTCGAGGTCACCATCGGCGTCACCCACTCCCAGACGGTGACGTTCAGGGCGCTCACCATCACCGGAGGGAAGGTGACGTCGCTCACGGCCGCCGCACCGGGCGGCGGTGGGGTGGTGGTTGATTCCAACGCGGGGAACCTCATGCTCAATCACGTGCTCGTCTCCGGCAACAGCGTCAGCGGGGTTTCGAGCAACGGAAACGGCACTCGTCTGGCCGGGGGCGGCGGGATTCTCGACCTCGGGGGATCGTTTGTGGGTCCAAGCTTCACGGAGGTCGGGGGAAATCTGACGCTTCTGCGGAGCACAGTCAGCGACAATCACGTCACGCTCCAGGGCGACGGCGACGCCCCGGGGGGCGGGGGGATCAAGGTCGATGAGGGCAACACGACCCTGACCCGCAGCGTTGTCTCCGGCAATACCGTCGACACCAGCGCTGCCACTGGTGATGACCAGGGAGGCGGCGGGATCGAGAACCGCGGCAGGATTCTCACGCTCAATGCCAGCACGATCCGTGGCAACACCATCACCACCTCGGCCACCTCGCCGCGTGGAAGCGGTGGCGGTGGCATCAACAACCAGGGCGACATCATGCGGGTGACCCGGAGCACCATCAGCGGCAACACGGCGAACATTGCCGTGAACCACGACGCCGGGGGTGGAGGAGTATTCGACGGGGAGGGGTCGGTGTGGGTCAACAGCACCGTCGCCGGCAACACCACCAATGTCCCGGCGGGTCTGCGAACCGGGGGCGGCGGGATCTATAGCCCCGCCTTCGAGGCGACCCGTTTCACCAATGTGACGATCGTGCGCAATTCAAGTGCCCACGCGCCGGGAGGCGGCATCTTCGCTCCCGCGGGCGAGGGCGGAAAGCTCGTGAGGATCAAGAACAGCATCGTGGCCCTGAACCACTCCGGGGCGGGAGGCGTCAACTGTGGCGGCCGCCAGAAGACGTTCAGATCCCTGGGCCACAACCTGGAGGACGACAGGGGCAGGTCGTGTCGCTTCACGAAGGCCTCTGACATTTTCAGCGCCCATCCGCTTCTGGGCCCGTTGGCCAGCAACGGCGGTCCGACAAAGACCGTCGCGCTGCTCACCGGAAGCCCGGCCATCGACAGGATCCCGCTGGCCTCCTGCACCGACCAAAGCTCCGTGCGGGTCACCATCGATCAGCGCGGGCGAAGCCGGCCAGACGGTCACGAGCCCCGGTGCGACGTCGGCGCGTACGAATCTCGCGGTTAGCAGCTTTTTCGCAGCTTTTTCAGCCTGATCCCGTGCAAAGCTGCGTTCGGGGGACGGGCGTCGCCCCCGGGCAGCCGAGCAGAGGAGTGGGATGGCACGTCTGCGCCTGGCACGAATTCTGCTCGCGACCTCGGTCGCCATGCTGGCCCCTGCCGCGGCCTGGGCCAGCTCAGGTGGCGCCTCGCCCGGCTCCGGGGGCGGACACCAGGGCCCCACGGGCGGTGCCGGGCTGGGGGTCTCCGGTGGCCCGGCCCTGGTCCCGCGTCACAGTCCGCGCAGTCTGGAGCGGGCGCATGTGGCCCGCGCCTTCAATCGCATCCTCCGCAAGGGCCAGCGGGGCAATGACGTCAAGCAGCTTCAGTCCTGGCTGAACTATCTGGGATACCGGGTGGCCCCCAGCGGCGTCTTCGGTTCGATCACGCTGGGCGCCGTCAAGCGGTTCCAGGCCTCCCGACACCTGGCGGCCGATGGCGTCGTCGGTCCCATCACGGCCAACGCGCTCCAGGCGGCCGTCGGCCAGAGGCAGCGCAAGCTGCAGCGGAGCCGCTCGTCAAACGGCTCGTCGTCCGGCGACAACGGACCGGTATTCACACGCACGTTGCGCTACGGCGACCGCGGGACCGACGTCAAGACGCTTCAGACGTGGCTCAGGGATGTCGGCCTCTCGGTGCAATCCAGTGGCTACTTCGGCCCGATCACGTTGAGCCAGGTCAGGACGTTCCAGGCTGCCGCCAAGCTGACGGTGGACGGGGTGGTCGGACCGCTCACGGCGGCCGCCCTGCTGGCCGACGTCACCAACAAGGTCAAGGTGCCAGGCGGGTCTGGCTCAGGCTCGGGAGCCCCCAGCGGCTGGGTGTTCCCGCTTCGGCCTGTGAGCCGGGTCCTCTCCACGAGCTACTGGTCCCTGGACCAGGGGGTTGATATCCCCACGGTGGGAGCCGCCTGCGGCTCGCAGGTTCAGGAGGTGGCCATGACTTCAGGCACGATCGTCCAGGAGGGCATCGGCGGGTTCGGTCCCTACGCCCCGATTCTCAAGGTTGACAGCGGTCCCTACGCCGGACGCTACATCTACTACGGCCATGCAGCCCCAGCCCTGGTGCGCGTGGGCGCCCACGTGTCGGCGGGCCAGCCGATTGCTGAGGTGGGATGCGGGAGGGTCGGTCTTTCCACCGGCCCGCACATCGAGATCGGGATCAGCGATGCCGGCGGGCCACCCTGCTGCCCCAGCCAGCGGGAGACCTCACCGCAGATGTACGACATCGTGCGTGCGCTGTACAAGCAGGCCGGCGGCTCCTGATCTGACCACCGGCTGACGTAGCGCACGCGGGCCAGGTTCTACCCTGGGCGGGATGCTGGCCCGCAGTCGCGCGCTCGAGACACTCCAGGGCGAGGTCTTCGACCTCCTGGTGATCGGCGGCGGCATCACAGGGGCCGGCGTGGCCCTGGACGCGGCCTCCCGGGGATACAGCGTGGCCCTGGTGGAGCAGACGGACTATGCCGCCGGCACGAGCAGCCGATCCTCGAAGCTCGTCCACGGGGGCCTGCGCTACCTCCAGAACTTCGATCTGGGACTGGTCCGCGAGGCCCTGCTGGAACGGCGTCTGATGGTCAAGCTGGCGCCACACCTGGTCAGGCCGCTCCCGATGGTCGTCCCGGCGTTCGGAGGAGCCCGCCCCGATCGCCTGGTCGGCATCGGCCTGAACATGTACGACGTGATGAGCACGCCCAGGCTCCGAGGACGACGGGAGGCCCGTCGCGCGGCCCGCCAGCGGCCGTCCCGCGCTCAGCGTGAGGAGGAGGAACCCGATAGCGACTGGAGCCCTGACCGCCACCGGACGATCGCAGGTCCCGAGGTGGAGGAGCTGCTTCCTGCCCTGGCCGCGCGCGAGCCCACAGGGGGGTATCTGTTCTACGACTGCCAGACCGACGATGTCCGGCTGGTGCTCACGGTCCTGGGCGAGGCTGAGCGTTTCGGCGCCATCTGCGCCAACCGGCTGAGGGTCGTGGAGCTGCTGGATGGCGCCAGGGGCCCCGGAGCTACAGCCGGCGAGACGTCACCAGAACGCGGAGTCAGAGCGCTGGATCTGGAGAGCGACCAGGACGTGGTGATCCGAGCCGCCAACGTGATCAACGCCACCGGCGTGTGGGCCGATCAGATCCGGCCCGAGGAGCTGGAGCAGGAGGCCGAGGTCCCCAAGATCGCCCCCAGTCGCGGGACTCACCTCCTCCTGGCCACCGCCGACCTCCCGCTTCGGGCGGGAGCGATCGTGCCCGCGGGGGAGGGCCGCTCAATCTTCGCCCTGCCCTGGATGGGGCGGTCGCTGCTCGGAACAACCGACAACAACTACTCGGGTCCGATCGAGCACGTGAAGCCGGCCGAAGAGGACGTCGAGTACCTCCTGAAGGCCACCAACGCGTTCTTCGAGAGCGACTACGGCACCAGCGATCTGGTGGGCGCGTACGCCGGCGTCCGGCCGCTGATCTCCACAGGAGACATGCGCAAATCGGTCGATATCTCCCGCAAGGCGGAGCTGTATGAGACCTCCAGCGGGCTGATCACGATCACCGGGGGCAAGCTCACCACGTGGCGCCGAATGGCCAAGCTGGCCGTGGACCGGCTGGTGGAGCGCGACGGTCGCGAGGCTCCCTGCCGGACCCAGGAGATCCCGCTGGGAGAGCCGATCGATCCGGATGAGCTGCCGCGGGTGGAGGCGGTGCAGCCCGATTCCTACGACCGCCTGGCTCACCGGTACGGCCATGCCGCCGTGGATGTCCTGGCCGTGGCGGGCGAGCGCGAGGAACTGGCGGCCCGGATCGTGCCCGACCTCCCCGACCTGCTGGCCGAGGCCGCGTTCTCGGCCCGCCATGAGCAGGCGGGGAGCGTGGGTGACGTGCTGCTCAGGCGAACCAGGGTGGGGCTCCTGGCCGGACGGGAGCTCGTCCATGGAAACAGCGATGCGCCGCGGCGTGTGGCCCAGGCCCTGGGTCAGGAGCTGGGGTGGAGCGCCGAGCGTGTCCAGGCCGAGATAGAGAACTTCCGCGAGGAGGCCGACGCCGAGGGGATCGGGGCGTGACGCCGGCGCCGGCGCGCCAACTGCGCACCGCCCACTCCACCCTCACCCTGGGTGGGCGGCCATGGGTCATGGGCGTGGTCAACGCCAGCCCGGAGTCCTTCTCCGATGCCGGGGGACTCGGTTCGCTCCAGGAGCGGGTGGAACTCGCGTCCTCGCTCGTGTCCGCGGGAGCCGACCTGATCGACATCGGCGGTGAATCCGGCGTGACCAACCGTCCCGCAATCACGCCTGAGGACGAGATCGCCCGGGTGGTGCCGCTGGTGGAGCGGGTGGCCGGCGCGGACGGGGTGCTGGTCTCGGTCGACACCTACAAGCCAGAGGTGGCTCGGGCCGCTGTGGCCGCCGGGGCGGCGATCGTCAACGACGTGAGCGGCCTGCGGGATCCCGGTCTGGCGGAGGTCTGTGCCGAGACCGGTGCTGGCCTGGTGCTGACCCACACCCGGGCGGCGCCGAAGGAGAAGCTGCTGGACCCCGGGCTTGACGGGAAGGTCTCCGACGACGTGGAGCGATTTCTGTCCGAGCGCATCTCGCTCGCCCTGGACCGGGGCGTGAGCTTTGAGCAGCTGCTGCTGGATCCTGGTCCTGACCTGGGCAAGACGCCGGCCCAGACGGTCAGCGTGCTGCGCTCGCTGGATCGCCTGCATGGTCTGGGGAGGCCGCTGCTGCTGGCCGTGTCTCGCAAGGACTTCGTGGGGGCCATCACCTCACGGTCGCCCCGCGCCCGGCTGGCCGGAACCCTGGCCGCCGTCGGATACGGCGTGGACCAGGGGGCGCACGTCCTGCGCGTGCACGATGTCGCCGAGGTGGTCGACTTCCTGTCCGTGCGCTCAGCGCTGGACGGCGACACCGAACCCGATCCCGCGCTGCGCCTGGCGGACGAGCTGCGCTGGGAACAGGGCAAATGAGCTTGAGCACGTTGGCATGACCCGGTGGCCGCTAAATTGGCGCAGAGCCAGGCGGTCGCCGGTCGCTGCCTCAACGCGACCGGAGCGCACCGATCCAACCGATCCAGGAGGTTCAGCCATGTCCATTTTTGACCGGACGGCTCTTGAAGCCAGTCCGTTGGCCGATCTGCACGCCATCGCGTCCGAGCTGTCGATCGATGGCCACCGGCGACTCAGAAAAGCCGACCTGATCGACAGGATCCTGCAACGCCAGGAGGGCGGGGGGGACGACGGGGCCTCGCCGGAGCCCGAGCCCGCTGCGGAGCCCGAGGCGTCAGGAGAGCCCGAGGCGGAGGCCTCGCAGGAGCCCAGGGCCACTGCCGAGCCCAAGGCGGAGGCCGAGGCGGGGACAGAGCAGGATGCCGATGAGGGCACACGGGCGACGCCGTCCCGGCGGCGGGGACGCCGCGGAGGTCGCGGGCGCGGAGCGGCCCGCGCTGCGGACGACGACGAGCGGCGGCGGAATGAGACCGAGGCTGAGCCTCAGGCGGAGGCCGCGAAGGAGGCCGAGCCGGCGGAGCAGGAGGTCGTGGAGGGCGTGGTGGAGCTGCTCACCGGAGGGTCGGGATTCGTCCGTGTCCATCCGCCCGGCCCGTCGGACGATGACGTCTACATCTCCTCGGCTCAGGTCAAGCGGTGCGAACTGGTCCGCGGCGACCGGGTGAGCGGTCCCCGCCGGGCTCCGCGGCGCTCAGAGCGCTTTGCCTCGCTGGTGCGGGTGGACACGGTCAACGACCGCCCGGCCACCGAGCTGGCCGACGGCGTGCGCTTCGAGGACCTGCCGATCGCCTTTCCCAATCAACGGATCGAGCTGGCCGGGGGCGACCCGGCGCTGGAGGCGATGGAGCGCGCGGTGGGAATCGGCCGCGGCTCTCGGATCACGATCGTGGGTCCACCGGCTGCCGGCAAGAGCGAGCTCCTGCGCCGGCTCACCAAGGCGCTGGCCACGGATGAGAGCAGCCAGCTGTGGCTCGTCCTCGTGGGGGTGCGGCCGGAGGAGGTGCCGGAATGGAAGGACACGGGCGTCTCGCCCGCCGCCTCGCTGAGCTTCGCAGCCTCGGCAGACGCCCAGAGCCAGGCTCTGGATGGGGTGGTCGAACAGGTCCGCCGGCTGGTGACGCGAGGCACTCACGCCGTGGTGCTGATCGACACGCTGGACGGGGTGCTGCCGGCCGCCGCCGGCAAGGCGCTGGCCTCGGCCCGCAATGTGGTCGATGGCGGCTCGCTGACCGTGGTGGCCACCGCCTCAAGGCCTCTGGGGGGCGAGACGGGGGTGGTGACGCTCCAGCGGCCGCCGGCCGATGCGGATGGAGCGTTCCCGGCAATCGAGTCCCAAACCACCTGGACGATCAGGAGAGAGTTGTTGGGGTAGGCTCACCTCTCAGCCAGTAGAGGAGGGAGGATCATGCGCCAGCTCACCGCGCTCGACCAGCAGTTTCTCGCCCTTGAGGACTCACGCCATGTGGGTCACGTGGGCGCGCTGGCCGTGCTGGATCCGTCCACGGCGCCCGGCGGGAAGGTAACGCTTGAAGACTTCCAGGCCCTGATCGCCGAGCGGCTTCCATTGGTCCCGCCGTTTCGGTGGCGCCTGGCGAAGGTGCCGTTCGATCTGGACTACGACTACTGGATCGATGATCCGGACTTCGACCTGGATTTCCATGTCCGGGAGCTGGCTCTGCCCCCGGGCGGAGCGGAGCTGAAGCTGGCCGAGCAGGTGGCGCGGATCTTCGCCCGCCCGCTGGACCGCTGCCGCCCGCTCTGGGAGCTCTACCTGATTCACGGCCTGCCGCAGGGACGCGTCGCGGTGATCACCAAAATCCACCACGCCGTCGTCGACGGGATGTCCGGAAATGAGATCCAGGGGGCGCTGCTGGACATGAGCCCGGAGGGACGGGAGCCGCCACCGCCTCTGACCGAGCCCGGAGACGAGCATCCGGGAGAGCTGGAGATGCTGGCCAGGGGCGCCCTCGGCGTGGCTCGCTACCCACTTCGGCTGGCCGGCTCGCTACCCAGGGCGTTGCCCAACGTGGGCGAGGTGCCCACCCTGGCCGCCATCCCCGGCCTGCGCTCTGCGGGGCGGCTGGCCGCGGCCATCCAGGGGACTCTGGGGCGCAGGGGCCGCGTCGTGGGTCAGCGGGATCTGGTTCCGCCCAGCACGACCTTCAACGGCCGGATCTCGGCGCATCGCCGGTTCGCCTTCGGGCGCCTGTCGCTGGACGAGGTCAAGGAGGTCAAGAACACCTACGGCGTGACGGTGAACGACGTCGTGGTGTCGCTGTGCGCTGGAGCCGTGCGCCGGTGGCTGCTGGAGCACGACGAGCTGCCGGAAGGTCCTCTGGTGGCTCAGATTCCCGTCTCGGTGCGCACCGAGCGCCAGCAGGGGACCTACGGCAACCGGATTCTGCTCATGACCGCTCCCCTGTTCGTGGGCGAGCCTGACCCGATCCGCCGGCTCCAGCTCACCCACGACGCCCTGTCGGACATGAAGGAGCGCCACAAGGCCCTGCCGGCCGAGCTTCTTCAGGATGCCAACCAGTTCATCCCGCCGGCCGTCTTTTCACGGGCCGCCCGGCTGACCTTCTCGCTGAGCAGCCGGGGGCGGCCTGCCTGGAACATGGTGATCTCCAATGTTCCTGGGCCCCAATACCCCCTGTACATGGCCGGGGCCCGCCTGGAGGCCAACTACCCGATCTCGGTGATCACCGACGGCATGGGCCTCAACATCACGTGCATGAGCTACTGCGGCTCCATCGACTTCGGGATCGTGGCCGACCGCGAGCAGATGCCTGACCTGTGGCGGCTGATGGGCTGGCTGGGCGAGGCCCTGGAGGAGCTGCGCCCGGTCGGCGGCCGGGCCGCCGAGCCGACGGTGCCGCAGGAGGAACCCCAGACGGCATCGGCGGAGACATCGAGGGCGGGCTCGGATGGCTGAGGAGCTGCTCGATGTCGGACGCGGGATAACCCTGTGCTACGAGGAGTTCGGCCAGGCGGGCGATCCCCCGATGCTCCTGATCATGGGCCTCGCCACCCAGATGATCGGCTGGCCGGACGAGTTCTGCCAGCAACTGGCCGACCGAGGATTCCGGGTCGTGCGGTTTGACAACCGAGACTGCGGCCGCTCCACCCACATGTCCTATCGGCCGCCCACCCCGGGACAGCTCCTGCGCCGCCGCATCCCGCCCACCAACTACACGCTGAGCGACATGGCCGATGACGCCGTTGGTCTGATGAGGGCGCTGGGCATGGAGCCCGCCCACGTGGTCGGGGTGTCGATGGGCGGCATGATCGCCCAGACGCTGGCCGCCGAGCACCCGGAGTCCATCCGGTCGCTGGTCTCGGTCATGTCCACCACGGGCAACCGCTGGAAGGGTCAGCCGGCACTTGGGCTCTATCGCTACCTGCTCCGGCGCGCGCCGCGGGAGAAGGAGGCGTTCGTGGAGTACCTGGTGCACATGTTCGGGGTCATTGGGTCGCCGGGATTCCCGCGGGACGAGGAGAGGATCAGGGATGTGGCCGCCCGCAGCTACGACCGCGGACACGATCCGGCCGCGCCGGGGCGTCAGCTCGGGGCGATCGTGGCCTCCGGTGACAGGACGCCCAAGCTGCGCGGAGTCCGGGCCCCGTCGCTGGTCATCCATGGGACGAAGGACCGGCTGATTCGGAAGTCAGGCGGCCGGGCCACCGCCCGGGCCATTCCGGGGGCCAGACTGGAGATGATCGAGGGGATGGGCCACGACCTGCCGGTGGCGGTCTGGCCGCGGCTCGTCGATCTGATCAGCTCGCACGCCCGGTCGGCGGAACCAGCGGTGGCCGCGACGGGCTGAGCTCAGTACGCCGTGCAGCGCGAGCGGTGGCGGGGCACCGCCTTGTAGCGCGGCGCCTGTCCGCGCTCCCAGAGTTGCTGATCGACATCGGCGGCGCGCAGGCCCGGCGTGGCGGCGACGATCAGCTCGACGGCGTGCAGCGCGCAGGCCCGGATCTCCACCTCCTCCGGTGAGCCGTGCTCGATCAGCTCCTCCCGCTCGATCCGCTCCACCAGGCCCGGATCGAACTCCAGCACGCCGTCCAGACGCAGGACGTGGGGCACCAGGTTGTCGGCGAACATGGTGAGGCGATCCAGGTCGGCGAAGTCGACAACGCCGGAGCGCTGCAGGTCGGCGGCGGCGATCTGAGCTCGCTTGAGGAAGGGCAGCTCTAGGCCGTCGTAGGTGGAGGTGTCGGCGAAGCAATCCCACCGGCTCAGGTGCTCCACCAGCGCGACCGCGGATCCGCTCGCGGCGTCCGCCAGAGCCTCAAAGCTCCCACCGAGGTCATCTCGGACGTGCCGGCCGAGGTCGCGGAGCGAGTTGGCGAACAGCGCCATCAGCTCGTGCCCCTGGTCCTGTCCGAGCACATCGGCGATCTCCGCCGGCGTGATGTCGGCGAGCTCCCCCGGCGCCCATGCTCCGGCATCGGCGAAGCGCTCCCGCAGTCCGCCGGACACCGTGTGGTAGCCGGACCGCCCATCCCGCTTGCGGAGCGTGGGGAACCAGCCCGAGCCGAAGTTGATCGCGTCCAGCGTGAGCCAGAAGGCGACCAGGCCCTCGCGAGCGGTGGTCGGCTCGATCTCATCTGGCGGTGGGCCGCTCGGGAGATCGGCGGCGTACGCCGGGATCAGCTCCGTGTTGAGCGTCACGTAACGGGCGCGGGCGGCGACTCGGGCGGACGCCGCGCGGAGGTGGTCAAGGAGATAGGACACCGGCGTCAGCAAGCGTATGGGGTGCCCGGATGGCGAAGAGGGGCGAACCTGGGCCATACTGCGGCGGTCAAATGGGGCTACGCAGACACGACAGGCGGGCGCTTGGAGTTATTTGCGCGACGGGGTTCCTCGTGGCGTTGTGTCCGCCCGCCGGGGCCGCCACTCTCAGGGTCACGACGAAAACGGACGGGCTGGGCCGTGGCTGCTCGCTGAGAGAAGCGATCACGGCAGCTGATTCCCCCGGCACCGGGACGCCCTGCGGGAGGGCCGGTCCACGAGCGAACACGATCGTCCTCAGGGCGGGCCGCTACCGCCTATCGATCGGCCCGCGAGGCGCCGATGACATCTCCACCGGGGACCTGGATGTGACCGCCCGCGGGCGCCTCACGATCGTCGGCGCGGGCCGGGGGGAGACGGTGATTGACGCCAGGGGCCTTGGAGACAGGGTGCTCGCGATCGCGGGCTCGGGCCCGGTCACGTTGCGCGGGCTGACGATCACCGGCGGGCATCTAGCGGCGGCGACCGCCGGGCCTCCCGGGACCGGCGGCCTGAGCTGCACTGAGGGCGGCGGCGGGGGCGACGGCGGGAGCGCGGTCGGCGGGGGCGGCATCTACAACATCGGCACCCTGAGCCTGGCCAGGGTCTCCGTGACGGGGAACACCGCGGGAGCGGGTGGGGACGGCGGCAACGGCGCGGGCGGCTGCCTCGGGGGAGCGGGCGGCCAGGGTGGCGGTGGCGGTGGGATCTCGAACTGGGGCCGCCTGACAATTGTCGACTCATCGATCCACGCCAATCACGCCGGGGCCGGGGGCGCCGGTGGCTCGGGCGGCGGCGCCGGCGGCCCGGGGGGAAGCGGCGGCGTAGGGGGCAGCGGGGGCGGGATCTTCAACCAGGGCGCGATGACCGTGAAGGGCTCCGTGATCTACGACAACCGAGCCGGAGCGGGCGGAGAGGGGGGCGCCGCCGCGTCACCGCCGAGCGACGGTGCGGGAGGCACGGGCGGGCCGGGTGGCGGCATCTTCAGCGCAGACGGCACGCTGGGGGTGACCAACACCACGCTGGCCGGCAATACGGCGGGCCGGGGCGGGAGCGGTGGTGCATCGGCCGGGCAAGGTGGTCACGGTGGCGACGGCGGCGGGATTCGAGTCAGCAACGGCCTCAACACCGTGACCAACGCCACCGTGGTCGGCAACGCGGTGGGAGCCGGCGGCACGTCGACGAGCGGCCCCGGCGCTCGTGGCTCCGGCGGGGCCATCTCGGTCTACGCCACGTTTCCCCAGGACGACATGAGACTCAGGAACACGATCATCAGCTCCAGTCGGGGTGCGGCGTGCTCCGGCAACATCCCCGCCGCGATCGGCCACGGCGGCTACAACCTGAGCTTCGGCGACCGCAGCTGCCCGGGCAAGCACCGCAACCCCAGGCTCGGCCGGCTCCAGGACAACGGTGGGCCCACCGCGACGATGGCGCTGCGCTCCGGCAGCCCAGCCATCAACCGGGTGCCCGGCCGCGCCGGAGGGTGTCCGGCCGCCGACCAGCGCGGCGTCCAACGGCCCCAGGGCGGCGGCTGCGACGCCGGCGCGTTCGAGTTCGCGGCTCCGCGGATCACGATCGTCTCGCCTCGCCGCCACGGCTCCTATGAGCGCGGCTCCCGCGTCCGGGTCCGGTACCGATGCACCGAGGGCGGGGTCGCGGGTCTGATCACCTCGTGCCGGGCCACGCTGCCCCCAGGGCACCTGATCCGCACCCACTCGGTTGGGTCCCGGCACTTCACCGTCACGGCCGTGGACAGGAGCGGGCACCGGACGAGGCGGACTGTCCGCTACTCGGTATGGGCCTACGTCAATCCAATGCGGGCCATCCAGCGCCTGCGCCCCGAGCGGATCGACATGGGCGTCGACTATGCAGGCTCCGGCCCGCTCCTGGCCCTGGGCAGCGGGCGGGTGCTGGGTGCCCGCAACAACGACGACGGCTCGGTGGGCTGCTGGGGCTTCTGCTGGCCGGGGGGCGGGATCGTCGTCTACCGCCTGACCGACGGCCCGTTCGCCGGCAAGTACGTGTTCGTGGCCGAGAACATCACAGTCAGCGTCAGGGCCGGCCAGAGGGTGAGGCCGGGCCAGAGGATCGCGGTGCTGCACTACGGGTCTCCGAACATGGAGACGGGCTGGGCGTCGGGGCACGCCGGCCAGCCTCTGTCCATCGCTCGGGGGGATGACTGCCCCTGCGGCGACCCGGGCGGCTGGTCGACGATCGAGGGGCGAAACTTCAACCAGCTTCTGGTGAGGCTGGGCGCACGATCAGGGAGGCTGCAGCCCAATCCGCCCCGGCAGAAGATGCCCCGTGGCTGGCCTGTGTGGAGGTAGGGGCGCCGGAACGACGACCCCCAGCGTCGCTACCGTTGGCCGGTAGGCGGATGGCTGAGAAGTCAACGGATCTGGATGCCCTCCTGGAGGGTCTGAACGGGCCCCAACGGGACGCCGTGATCCACGGCGAGGGACCTCTGCTCATCCTGGCCGGGGCGGGCTCGGGCAAGACCCGTGTTCTGACCCACCGGATCGCCTACCTGCTGGCGAGCGGCGAGGTCGCCCCGGGCGAGGTCCTGGCGATCACGTTCACCAACAAGGCGGCCGAGGAGATGCGTGAGCGAGCCGGGCTGCTGGTGGGCCGGCAGGTCCGAGCCATGTGGATGATGACGTTCCATTCGGCCTGCGCCCGCATGCTGCGGGCCAACGCCGAGCGCCTGGGGTTCACCCGGCAGTTCACGATCTACGACCAGGCGGACTCGCGCCGGCTGATCAAGCGCTGCCTGGACGATCTGGGGATCGATCCCAAGCGATTCACACCGGCGGCGATCGGCTCCCAGATCTCAGACGCCAAGAACCGCCTCCGGGACGCCGAGGCGTACCGCCAGATGGTCGGGTCCTACTTCGAGCAGACGGTGGCCGACGCCTACCACGAGTACGAGCGCCAGCTGCACCGCATGAACGCCATGGATTTCGACGACCTCCTGGTCCGGTCCGTCGACCTGCTCCAGCTGTTCGAGGAGGTGCGGGAGCGCTACGCGGCAGGCTTCAGGCACATTCTGGTCGACGAGTACCAGGACACCAACCACGCCCAGTACCGCTGGCTCCAGCTTCTGGCGTCCGAGCATCGGAACCTGATGGTGGTGGGTGACGATGCTCAGTCGATCTACGGGTTTCGGGGATCGGACATCCGGAACATCCTGAACTTCACCGACGACTTCCCGGATGCCTACGTCGTGAAGCTGGAGCAGAACTACCGCTCCACCCAGACGATCCTCGACGCCGCCAACGCGGTCATCTCCAACAACCGCGGCCAGACACCCAAGACGCTGTGGACCGAGCTGGGCCAGGGCGACCCGATCCGGATCCGGGAGATGGAGGACGAGCACGCCGAGGCGCGCTTCCTCACCGGAGAAATTGAGCGTCTCGTCGACAATGGCGCGTCGCGGTCGGAGATCGCGGTCTTCTACCGGACCAACGCGCAGTCCCGGGTGCTGGAGGACATGCTGACCCGGGCGGACATCTCCTACCAGGTCGTGGGTGGCACGAAGTTCTACGACCGGGCCGAGATCAAGGACGCCATCGCGTACCTGATCACGTTGGTCAACCCGCATGACGTGGGCGCGTTCACCAGGATCGTGAATTCACCAAGGCGGGGGATCGGTTCCACCTCGATCGCGCACGTCCTGGCTCACGCCAACACGACAGGCATGTCGGTCTGGGACGTGGCCTCCCAGCCCGAGGAGGTGCCCGGACTGGGGCCACCCGCCATGAAGGCGCTGCGGCGTTTCATGGGCACGATGCAGGTGCTGAAGGAGCGGGTGTCAGGTGCCCCCGTGGCCGAGCTGCTGCGCGAAATGCTCGGCGAGACGGGCTATCTGGAGGCGCTCGAGGCCGAGCGGACGATCGAGGCCCAGGGGAGGATCGAGAACCTGGAGGAGCTGGTCAACGTGGCCGCGGAGTACGACGCCGTGGACTCTGGGCGCGAGGGCGGCGAGCGGTCGCTGGAGGACTTCCTCCAGCAGGTCTCCCTGCGCTCCGACGCCGACGAGCGAACCGACGACCAGGGACTGATCACCCTCATGACGCTCCACAACGCCAAGGGCCTGGAGTTCGGGGTGGTGTTCATCATCGGCTGCGAGGAGGGCGTGTTCCCGCACTCCCGGGCCGTGGACGAGGGCGGTCTGGAGGAGGAACGCCGGCTGTGTTACGTCGGGATCACCCGGGCGGAGAGGGACCTGTACATCTGCTACGCCCGCACTCGAGCGGTCTTCGGATCCCGGGAGTGGGGGATACCGAGCCGCTTCATTGGGGAGATCCCAGCCGGTCTGACCGACCTGGCCGAGCGGGAGCAGGGACGGCGGGCCTTCCGAGCCGGGCGGGGTCAGTCCTCCCCGCGTGAGCGCGCCATGTCGTGGAGTGGTCCCTCCACCGAGGGTCCCGTCTGGGACTCCTCCGCCGCTGCGCCGGTGAGCTACCGGCTGGGCGAGGATGTGGCCCATCCCACGTTCGGCGAGGGAGTGGTGACGGGCATCGAGCCTGGGGGGATAGTGGTCATCCGCTTCAGCCGGGATCGTTCCGAACGCAAGCTCGTGGCCGACCTGGCGCCGATCACCCGGCGGTAACGGTGCTGAAGCGAGCCGCCAGCCAGCTGCGCTACCGGCGCGCCCTGACGAGGATGGCCGCCCCCGGGACGCCGGATCCGCGGTACTTCAGCCGGTTTGACGGTCTGTGGACCGACAGGCGCGATGCCGAGGAGGAGCTTCAGCGTCGGGTTGACTCCGGCCGGCTCAGCCCCGCTCTGGCCGCGCAGCTCCATCACTGGATCAGGCAGGGCTATGTCGTGATCAGGGAGGCCGCTGACCCGGCGGTATGCGAGCGGTTGCGGACCGACCTGGACGAGGCGTTTCGAGGCGGGGACGAGCGGCTGCTGACGCACTCCCCGGCCAGCACCGAGTACCAGCCGCTGCGGCCGGGGATGGACACCGAACGCGCTCGGGTGGTGGACGTGTACGCGTACTACGACTCGGCCCGCCAGGCCCTGCTCAGTCCGCGGATCGTCGAGTTCCTGTCGACAGTGTTTGACGACGATCCGCTGCTCTTCCAGAGTCTCACGTTCGAGCGCGGCTCCCAGCAGCCGATGCATCAGGACACCGCGTTCGTCGTCGTGTCATCACCGCTGGAGCTGGCCGCGGCCTGGATCGCGCTGGAGGACATCCACCCAGGATCAGGCGAGCTCATGTACCTGGAGGGCAGCCACCGCCTGCCCGAGTTCCTCTTCAGCGGCCGCTACAAGCACTGGAACCCGAAGCGAGACGGCCAGCAGCAGCACGACGAGTGGCAGCGGCTGATCCACGAGAACGCCCGGCTGATGGGGCTGAAGCACCAGACGTTCCTCCCGCGGCAGGGCGACGCGCTGATCTGGTCGGCCGACCTGGCTCACGGCGGGTCAGAGCTATCTGACCCAGGACTCACCCGGCGCAGCCTCGTCGGCCACTACTGCCCCAGCCGGGTGCAGCCGATCTACTTCGCTCTGGAACCGCGCCGGCGGGCCAAGGTGGAGCTGGACGGCGGGGATTACGCCAGTCAGCATTACGCCATCACGCCCAACGGCTGACGGGTCCCGCCCCCTTCTAGTACATGCCCTCCCGCCGGGCGTAACGCTCGGCGCGGGCGCGGTCGTAGGCCTCGGCGTCGAAGGACGGATCCTTCAGCGAGCGCAGGATCTTGCCGGAGCTCGGGAGCTCGGAGCGATCGATGTGGCGCTCGGGGTTCCAGAGGTCAGAGCGCAACAGCGCTTTCGAGCACTGGGTGTGGGCCCGCTGGACGGAGATGAGGATCCCGAGCTTGGGAACCTTGCCCTCGATCTCGCTCTCGGCGAGCAATTCCTGGTCATCGACGATCTCGGCCACGCCACTGACCCGGAAGGTGTCACCGACGCCCGGGATCAGGAAGATCAACGCGATCCGGGGATCGTGGAGCAGGTTGGTCAGCGTGTCGGCGAGCCGATTGCCGGGTCGCTCGGGCAGCAGCAGCGTGCGATGGTCCAGGACGCGGATGAACCCCGGGGGATCCCCCCGCGGAGAGACGTCCAGCCCACCGTCCGGCCGGGCGGTGGCCACGCACACGAAAGGCGAGCGCTCGATGAATTGGCTCGTCAGCTCATTGAGCCGATCGCTGATCTTGTCCGCGGTCAGGTCCAGCGGCCAACCGATCAGCTCGCGGAGCTGGGTTTCCTCCCGGATCGGCTGCGGGCCTCCGTTGCGTCGTGCGGTCATGCATCGAGCATACGGGGCTGGCCTGGCAGATCCGGTCGCCGCCGGCCCCGCCACGCGTTCGGACCGGCCCCGCCACGAGCGTGTCGAGTTTTCACCCTATGTCGTGGTTTTTTCGACACTCTCCCCGGAGGCGCCCGTTCGGCCGTCCGGCGCCGTGCGTTCGGACCGGCTCATCCACTAGCGTCAGCGCCGCAATGGCCGCGACGATCATTGATGGCCGGGCGGTGGCCGCCCGCGTGAGACAGAAGGTGGCCAGCGAGGTGGCGAACCTCGTGGACTCCGGCCGCCCCGTCCCGGGCCTGGCCACGCTCCTGGTGGGTGAGGACCCTGCCTCGGCCGTGTACGTGGCCAATAAGCGCAAGGCCAGCGCCGAGGTGGGGATCGCCGACTACCACCGCCACCTCCCGGCGCAGGCCACCCAGGCGGAGGTGGCGGGCGCGATCGCGGAGCTCAACAGCGACCCGGCTGTGAGCGGCATCCTGCTCCAGCTCCCGGTGCCCGAGGGCCTGGATGGCGCCGAGCTGACGGCCATGATCTCCCCGGAGAAGGACGTGGACGGGCTCACCCCGGTGAGCGCCGGCCGGCTGCTTCACGGCTCTCCCGGTCTGCGGCCCTGCACCCCGGTGGGGATCATCGAGCTGCTGGACGCCTACGAGGTCCAGCTTGAGGGGGCGGAGGCGGTCGTGGTGGGCCGGTCAGACCTGGTCGGCAAGCCGGTGTCCATGCTCCTCCTTCACCGGCACGCCACCGTCACGATGTGCCACTCGCGGACCCGGGACCTGGCTGCCGTGTGCTCACGAGCCGATGTGCTGGTGGCCGCCGTGGGGGTCTCTGGGTTGATCGGAGCCGAGCACGTCAAGCCTGGAGCGGCGGTGATCGACGTGGGCATCAACCGCGGAGAAGGCGGGGTGCGGGGGGACGTGGACTTCGAGGCCGTGGCCGACCAAGCCGGCCTGATCACGCCCGTTCCAGGCGGCGTGGGCCCGATGACTGTCGCCATGCTGCTGCGCAACACGCTGGTGGCGGCGCGGGCTCAGTCCGGGTAGCGGAGCCGCCGCGCCGGGGCACCGCGGCGGCGATTGCCGGGCCGCCGCGAGGGCGATTGCCACGGCCACCGAACGTCCAGAAGGTCACAGGTGGCGTGACCGCGCGGCAGGAAAGGGGTATGAGAAGGCGAATCCGGAGCCGAACCGGCAGCCCAGCGGATCGACCACTGGGCCGTCCCCGGGAAAAGGAGAGTGTCTGTGGATATGGCCAAGATGGACCAGGGCCGGATGATTACCGCCGTCGGAGGCGTGCTTCTGATCGTCTCGCTGTTCCTGCATTGGGCGGGCGGCCAGTCGGCCTGGGACGGGTTTTCCGTCATACACATCATCATGCTGCTGATTGGGATCGCCGCGGTCGGTTTTGCCGTTCTTCCGGCCACGGGCTCTGCCGTCGCGCTGCCGCCCAGCCTTCCGCTGGTCATCAGCGCCCTGGGCATGGCCGCGTTTGGGTTCGCGGCCGGGTGGGAGCTGGAGATCTCCGGCGACATCGGCGTCTGGTTGGCAATCATTGGTTCGCTGGCGATCGCGTACGGAGCGTTCCACGCGGGACGCGCCCCCGTGGCGCCGGCCACGCGTAGGCCCAGGCCGGAGACCACGGCGCCCCCGCCGGCGGTCTGATCGGACTCCTGCGCGCGGACGAACTGAGGGTCGAGCTCCGGGCGAGGCGGTAGGGTCAGCCTGATGCCCGGAGTTCCCCTCGCGTCCCTAAGGAAGGCGCGCGAGCGGTGGTTTTCGTTTCGCTCCTCGCGCCTGCGCTGGCCGGAATGGGTGGTGGCGATCAGCGCCCTGGTGCTGCTGGTGGCGCTGTTCAGCATGAGCTGGTTCACGTACTCGACCACCCCGGGCGGACTGGGGCCGAACAACGTCGTGCCCTATTCGGTCAATGGCTGGCACGGTATATCCCACGGTCGCTGGCTGCTCCTGATCACAGCCGTCGCCGGCCTGACGTTGTTCCTGCTTCAGCTGGCGCGCCCCACGCCCGCGCTGCCGGTCACCATGAGCGTGGTCCTCATCTTCCTGGGGGCTCTGAGCACGATCTGGCTCGTCTTTCGCGTGCTCATTGAGCCGCCGGGCGGGGGCGGCCGCGGCTCCGGGGGCTGGGTGGCCCTGGCCAGCGCCATCGTCCTCACCTGCGCGGCCTGGCGCTCGCTGAGCCTGGAGGGGATCGCGCCCGAGGATGCCCCCGCCGACATCCCCGTCCTCACTGTGGACGAGACCGGGGTCAGGGAGCCCGAGGCGGCACCGGAGCAGTCGGAACCGGCCGACCGTTCCTAGAATCCGCCGGACATGCTTGATCGCGCGCAGGTCCTCCATGTCGCCCGTCTGGCTCGACTCGAGCTGAGCGACGACGAGGTGCAGCGGATGTCCGCTGAGCTGTCGCATGTCCTTGACCACATCGAGAAGATTGGCGAGCTCGATCTCGATGGCGTTCCCCCCACGTCCCACGTGGTGGAGGTGACCGACGCCCTGCGGCCCGACGAGCCCACCCCGTGCCTTCCTCGGGACGTGGTCCTGGAGGCCGCCGCCGAGCCATTGGAGGGCGGCTTCGGCGTCCCCACTCCAGGACCGTCTGAGGCGTGAGCGACGAGCTCATAGCTCTCACCGCGGCGGAGGCGGCGGCGCGGGTTCGTGCCGGCGAGCTTGATCCGTCCGAGCTCTTCCGGGCGTACCGAGACCGCGCGGCGGCCGATGGGTTGAACGCGTTCACCTGGGTGGCGGATGAGATCCCCGCGCCCGCGGCCTCGGACACGCCACTGGGTGGAGTACCGGTGGCCGTCAAGGACCTGTTCTGCACCCAGGGCGTGCCCAGCCAGGCCGGCTCCCGGATCCTGGAGGGCTACCGGCCTCCCTACAGCGCGACCGTGGTGGAGAAGCTGAGCGCGGGCGGGGCGCCGCTGCTGGGCAAGACCAATCAGGACGAGTTCGCGATGGGATCCTCGAACGAGAACTCGGGCTTCGGACCGGTGCTCAATCCCTGGGACCGAACGCGTGTCCCCGGTGGCTCATCGGGTGGGAGCGCGGCTGCCGTGGCGGCCGGTCTGGCGCCCTGGGCCATCGGGACCGACACGGGGGGCTCGATTCGTCAGCCGGCGGCGCTGTGCGGCATCGTCGGACTGAAGCCCACGTACGGCGCCTGCTCGCGTTACGGGATGATCGCGTTCGCATCCTCTCTGGACCAGGCCGGCCCGCTGGCCCGCAACGTCACGGACGCCGCCCTGCTGTTCTCCCAGATGGTGGGGCGTGATCGTCGCGACTCGACCTCCGTGGAGTTCCCGGGGGCCGTCACCCTTCCCAAGGCTGAGGACCTCAAGGGTGTGCGGCTTGGCGTGCCTGAGGAGCTGACGGGCCCCGAGGGAGGCGTGGAGGAGGGGGTCAGACGAGCCTTCGACGCCACGCTGGAGCTCGCCCAGTCGCTGGGGGCAGAGGTGGAGACGTGCCGGTTGCCCCATGCCCCGCATGCCCTCTCGGCCTACTACCTGATCGCGCCGGCCGAGGCCTCGGCCAACCTGGCTCGGTTCGACGGCGTGCGCTACGGGTTGCGGGCGGATGGCGATGCGGACCTGCTGACCATGTACAGCCGTACGCGGGCGGTGGGGTTCGGCCCTGAGGTGAAGCGCCGGATCATGCTGGGCACCTATGCGCTGTCCAGTGGCTACTACGAGGCCTATTACGGGACCGCGCTGAAGGTCCGGACCCGAATCTCGGAGGACTTCAAGGCCGTCTTCTCGTCGTTTGACGTCCTGGTCACGCCAACCAGCCCCTGGGTGGCCTTCCCGCTGGGAGCCAAGACCGATGACCCGCTGGCCATGTACCTCAACGACTTCTGCACGGTCCCGATGCCGCTGGCCGGCATCCCGGCCGTCTCGATCCCGTGCGGGTTGAGCGAGGGTCTGCCCGTGGGCTTCCAGCTGGCCGGCCCAGCGTTCAGCGAGAACCGGATGCTGGACGTGGCATACGCGCTTGAGGGGGCCATCGGCTTCGATGGCTCGCCGGCGCGGGCGGGGGCGAACGGAGGCCAGCCGTCATGAGCGGGGTGGAGTACGAGCCCGTCATCGGGTTGGAGATACACGTTCAGCTGAAGACGGCCACGAAGATGTTCTGCGGCTGCCGGACATCATTTGGCGAGGAGCCCAACACGCACACCTGCCCGGTGTGTCTGGGGCTGCCGGGGGCATTGCCGGTGACCAATGAGCGAGCGGTCCAGTTCGGCATGATGATCGGCCTGGCCTTCGGGTGCGAGATCGCCGAGCGCTCGCTCTTTCACCGCAAGAACTACTTCTATCCGGATAGTCCAAAGGGCTACCAGATCTCCCAATACGACGTCCCGCTGTGCCTGGGTGGCCAGTTGGGCGACGTGCGCATCCACCGTGTGCACCTGGAGGAGGACGCGGCCAAGCTCAACCACGTCAGCAGCAGCGGCCGGATTCACGGCGCCGATCGCAGCTGGGTGGACTTCAACCGGTGCGGGACCCCGCTGGTGGAGGTCGTGACCGAGCCGGACATCCGCTCTCCTGAGCAGGCGCGGGAGTGGCTGGTAGTTCTGCGCGAGACGCTACGGCAGATCGGGGTCTCCGACGTGAACATGGCCGAGGGCTCGCTGCGCTGTGACGCCAACGTGTCCGTCCGGCCGGAGGGCACGAGCGAGCTGGGGACCAAGACCGAGCTTAAGAACATGAACTCGTTCGCCTTCCTGGAGCGGGGGATCAAGGCCGAGATCGAGCGTCAGGTCGGGCTCCTCCACGGCGGCGAGAAGGTCGTCCAGGAGACGCTGCACTTCGATCCAACCACGGAGAGCCTGACGCCGCTGCGCTCCAAGGAGGAGGCGCACGATTACCGCTATTTCCCCGAGCCTGACCTGGTGCCGCTGCTGGCCACCGAGGAGATGCTGACCGCCGCCCGCGAGGCACTACCCGCCGAGCTGCCCACGCAGCGGGCCGAGCGCTTCGAGCGCGAGCTGGGCCTGCCCGCGCCGCGGGCGCGGGAGCTGGCGTTCAGAGCCGACCTGGCGGCGTACTTCGAGCGCACCCTGGCCGCGCTGGACGGTGGCGACGCCGGAGCGGTGGAGGTCGCCAACTGGATCCCGCAGGTGGTGGCCCGCATCGGATCCGAGGCCGATCCGGGCTCGAGCCGAGTGACGCCGGAGAGCCTGGCCGAGCTGGTGGGGCTGGTGAGCGGGCGCCAGGTCAGCCGGGACGCCGCCCGCGAGGTGCTCGACGTCCTGGTGCAGTCCGGCGGAAGTCCGAAGCAGATCGTGGAAGAGCGCGGCCTCGGCGCGATCAGCGACGGCCTCCAGGAGGCGGTGGACCGGGCCATCGCGGCCGATCCGGAGGCCGCCCAGCAGGTGCGAGAGGGAAACCAGAAGGCCCTGGGCCCGCTGGTGGGCGCCGTCATGCGGGAGACGAAGGGCCGGGCCGACGGGGGAGAGGTCAGGCGCCTGATCCTGGAGCGACTGGGGTCCTAGGCGGCGGCGGTTGCGGTGCCGGCCGTTGCGGGCCGTTTCCGGTCGCGCGGCGGACGTTTGGCATTTGCGCGCACCCCCTCTGCGGTGAATTGCCATTCATCCGCTTGTGGTGTGCGTTCAGCGCAACCTGAGCCCGATCGCACAGAGCGCCGAGACGGACGGCGTAGGATGGGCGGCCCACCCGTAAGGAGGCCTCTCGACATGTCCCGACTCGTCCGCATGGACCACACCGGCCACACCACCGTCGCCGAATGGACGGCCGGTGACCCGTCAAGTACAGAGGCGGCCGTTTCGGCCTTTCGTGAGCAGCTTGAGCAGGGCTGCTTCGCCGTCGTCTCCGAGGGACCTGGGCGGGCACGGCAGGTCCGTGAGCTGCCGCTCCAGGAGCCCCTGGTGATCCTGCGGCGGCCGATCGCCGGCGGGTAGCTGCCATCTCCGTCAGCGCGCAAAGCGCGGGCCACGGCCTCGGCCTGCCTGAGCTGGCGGCGGTGCCGTGGCGGGAGCGGGCCAGTGAAGCCACGCTTACGCGGGCCGACCGGCGGTGGACGTTCATCACCGCGGCGCACACGGTCCCCCTGATCGCCACCGCGGGCCTTTTGGCCGGACTGGATCCGGTGACGATTCCCGTGGGGGCCATCCTGGTCGGACACGCCTGGGCGATCCCCGAGCTCTACGCGGCGCGCGGGGCCAAGGTGGCCCGCGCCCATGGCCCGCGGGACCGGCAGGCCGAGGCCGTGGCCCTGGGGCTGCTGGGCGACCTTCTGGACCATGAGGCGCGGGCGCTTCACGCCCGCACCGGGGTGGTGCTGGAGCCCGGGGCGCTGGGCATCTGGCTGCTGGCCCCCGCGGGGGCGATCCTGGTCCGCCCGCCCGGACGGCGGGTGCACTGCTATTGCGTGGGCGTCAGCGACCCGTCGCTCCCACCGAGCGACCGGACGGCCCACCTCCTGCTGGCCCTCCGGGAGGACGAGACGGGGCTGGCGACGCTGGCCAACCTGGCCTTCTCCGGGGCGGCCTGGCGGCTGCGCCGGCGGTTGGGAAAGCCGGCCCGCCCGGCCCTTGATGAGGCCGTCAAGCTGGCTCGCGCTCGCCAGGGATAGTCCATCGGGACATACGAAGGGCCTGCTCGGCTCCAGGAAGTTTGTACCTGGGGCCAATGTGCCGTTTAGGCCGCGGGAGCATCATGATCGCCATGACCCGCCCAGCCCCATCATCCAAAGTGATCCTCCTGGAAGACCGGCGCGGAGGAGCCGGCGGAACCACGGGCGCGTCGGTCCGGCGGTATCGCCTGGCCCGGCTGCGGCTCGACGGATACCCGACCGCCTCCGAGCGCCGGTTCGATTATCTGAAGCGCACGCACGACTAGGCGAGACGCACGCGGCAACCGGCGGAAGGAGCGCTCGGCCGACGCGGGTTAGCCGCGCGCTACGCTGTTCATCATGAGCAACGATCTGGAGGCCCAGCACTCGCACTCCCCGGTCATGCGCAAGGTTGGCGCGGGGGCGGTCCTCGTCATAGCTGCCGCTCTGGCCATCAAGCTCGCGGTCGGATTCATAGCGGCGATCTTCTGGACCGTCGTGGGCGTGGCCCTGGTGGTCGCGATCCTCTGGGCGCTGAAGACGATCTTCTGGTAGCCCGCGCCCATGTTGGGTCTGGGCTATGTCGTGATCTGCCTGTTCTTCGGGCTGGCCGGGGGCATAGTGGGGCGCACCAAGGGGAGTTCGTTCGTGCTCTGGTTCACGATCTCTGCCCTCGTCCCGGTGCTTGGGTTGCTGACGGCGGTGTGCTACCGCTGGGAGAATCGTGAGCTGCGCCGCCAGTGCCCGGGCTGTGGCCGGGTGGTCAAGCTCCACGACGCCAAGTGCATGCGCTGCGGCTATGAGCTTGAGTTCCCAGACGCGGTGATTCCGTCCGAGGCCGCGGTGCGCGAGCTGGCGCGGGCACCCGGAGGGCACCGTGCGCTGGCTGCAGCAGATTCGCCCAAGACGCCCCAAACCCGCTGGTAGACTGGCCTGCTCGGGCGCACGGGGAGCTACCTCGTGCGCGCATACCTCTTCGCGCCCCTAGGAGAACGAGCGCCATGCGAGCAGTCGACGCCCTGATGGAATGCCTCAAGGCCGAGGGTGTGGAGGTCGTATTCGGACTGCCGGGCGGCGCCAACCTCCCCACCTACGACGCCTTCTACGACGCGGGCATCCGGCACATCCTGGTCCGTCATGAGGCCGGCGGCGGCCACGCCGCCGAGGGCTACGCCAAGGCCACCGGCAAGGTGGGGGTGTCTCTGGGCACGAGCGGTCCGGGAGCCACGAACCTGGTGACGCCGATTTGCGACGCCATGATGGACTCGGTCCCGGTGGTGTTCATCACCGGTCAGGTGCGCACGGACCTGCTGGGGACCGACGGCTTCCAGGAGGCGGACACGATCGGGATCACGATGCCGGTCGTCAAGCACAGCTTCATGATCCAGCACCCGCTGGAGCTGCCGCGATCCATCCACGAGGCGTTTCACATCGCCCGCACGGGACGTCCCGGCCCGGTGGTGGTGGACATTCCCCAGGACCTGAGTCGGGCGGACATCCCGTACGAGCCGGTGACGGACGTTCACCTCCCCGGGTATCAGCCCACCACGGACGGCAACAAGAAGCAGATCCGCCTGGCCGCCAAGGCGCTGGCCAACGCCCGGCGCCCGGTGATCTACGCCGGCGGCGGGGTGGTCAATGCCGACGCCTCCGTCGAGCTCACCGAACTGGTTCTCTCAGACCGCTTCCCGGTCACGTGCACGGTGATGGGCCTGGGCGCGTTCCCGGCGCCGCACGAGCAGTGGCTGGGAATGCTGGGCATGCACGGCACGCGGGCGGCCAACTACGCCATGGACGAGGCCGACCTGATCGTGGCCATCGGCGCGCGGTTCGACGACCGCATCACCGGCAAGCTGGATGAGTTCGCGCCCCGGGCCAAGTTCATCCACATCGACATCGACCCGGCCGAGATCTCAAAGAACGTCCCCGCCCACATCCCGATTGTGGGCGACGCGAAGAACATCGTGCCTCGGCTGACCGCCGAGTACCGGGCACTGTCGGTCGAGCCCGGCCGGCTGGATGGCTGGTGGCAGCGCATCGAGGCCTGGCGCGAGCGCCATCCGCTGGGGTACGAGGACAGCTCTGACTCGGAGATCAAGCCCCAGTACATGATCCAGGCTCTCTACGAGGCCACCAGGGGCGAGGCCATCGTGACCAGCGACGTGGGCCAGCATCAGATGTGGACCGCGCAGTACTTCGATTTCCCGGCCCCGCGGCGGTGGATCAACTCCGGGGGCCTGGGGACGATGGGCTTCGGGCTGCCGGCGGCCATGGGGGCCAAGGTGGGCTGTCCGGACCAGATGGTGGTCTGCGTCGCCGGCGACGGCTCGGTTCAGATGAACATCCAGGAGCTCGCCACGTGCACCCAGGAAGGGATCGCGATCAAGGTGTTCATCATGAACAACGGGTACCTGGGCATGGTGCGGCAGTGGCAGGAGCTGTTCTGGGACAAGCGCTACAGCCAGGTGGACATGGGCCAGTGGCCTGACTTCGTCAAGCTGGCCGAGGCGTACGGCGCCACGGGTATCCGCCTCCAGGACAAGCGGACGCTGGTGGAGGACATGCGGGCGGCGCTGGCCACCGAGGGGCCGGTTCTGGTCGATGTCCGGGTCACCCGGGAGGAGAACACCTATCCGATGATCCCCGCCGGGCAGCCGGCGCGGAACATGGTCGGGTGATGGCGCGTGAGGGGACAGGGACCGAGACGCGCCAGGACGGTCCGGTGATGGGGGAGCCGGCCACCAACGAGCTGCTCTCGCTGGACGAGCTCGAGGCCGCGGGCGGCATCCGCACCGGCCGCAAGCACGTCCTGTCCATCCTGGTGGAGAACAAGCCGGGCGTCCTGACCCGGATCGCGGGGCTGTTCGCCCGCCGGGGATTCAATATCGACACCCTCGCCGTGGGCCCCACCGAGGACGAGAGCGTGTCCCGGATCACGCTCACGCTGGATGGGGCCGTGCACCCGATCGACCAGGTGACCAAGCAGCTCCACAAGCTGGTCAACGTCCTGAAGATCCGTGATCTGGAGCCGGAGGAGACGCTGGCCCGTGAACTGGCCCTGTTCAAGGTCTCGGTGGAGGGCGCCAGCCGCACCGAGGTGATGCAGATCTGCGAGATCTTCCGGGCCAAGATCGTCGATGTCACCCGGCGCTCGTTGGTGATCGAGGTCACGGGGACCTTCGAGAAGATCGACGCCTTCGAGAAGCTCGTGAGGCCCTTTGGGCTGATCGAGATGGCGCGTACGGGCGAGATCGCCATCTCTCGCGGGCGGAGCGAGACCTGAGCCCGCGCGGGCACGGGGACCTGCACCAAGCCGAGCGCCGCGACCCCGACGCGCTGGTAGATGCCGCGACCGTCGGGCGGCTCGAGCAGCGAGTCCATTTGGCCATTCGACGGGCCCGCCGGGCGGGGACGGAGATCGTGGCCAGCGTTACCGCTGCGGCTCCCCGGGCGGTCGACCCGGTGGCCGTGGTGACGGCGTCGCGACGGCCGGGGGAGGAGTGGTTCTGCTTCGAGCAGCCGGACCGGGGCGGCTACGCCGTGGCGGGGCTGGGTTGTCTGCGGCAGCTCGTGGGCGGGGGCGACGAGCGGTTCGTGACGCTCTCCAGGCACTGGAGTGCGGTGAGCGCCGCCGCGGTGGCCGATCCGGTGCAGGCGCCACCCGGCAGCGGTCTGATCGCGGTGGGGGGCTTTTCGTTTGATCCCCAGGGTGGGCAGTCGCCGACCTGGGAGGGGTTCCCGCCGGCCTGCCTGACCGTGCCCGCCGTCTCGCTGGCCCGGGGCGGGAGCCACACGGCCGTGACCTTGAACGTCAGCGTGGCCCCGGACGACACGCCGGAGGAGATCATGCAGGGCTTGGCCGAGCGGCTGGATGGGCTGCGCTCAAGCGCGCTTCCCATGCTCGACCTCTCGCCCACCGGCAGCCATGAGCTGCGCAGCCTGATGCCGCCGTCGCACTACGAGCACGCGGTGGCCGCGGCGGTGGACCGCATCCGGGCGGGGCAGCTGGAGAAGGTGGTGCTGGCCCGGGAGGTGGAGGTCCAGGCGCCGCTGGCCCCGGATCCAGCCGCCATCCTGGGCCTGCTCCGCAACGAGTTCCCGTCCTGCTATGTGTTCGCCGTGGGGAGCGGCGAGGCCACCTTCCTGGCCGCGAGCCCGGAGTTGCTCGTGCGCCGTGAGGGGCAGCGGGCCAGCACCGTTGCGCTGGCCGGTTCCATCGGCCGCAGCGCCGACCCCGCGGTGGACGATCACCTGGGTGAGCGGCTGCTGCGCAGCGACAAGGATCGCCACGAGAATGAGATCGTGGTCCGGGCGATATCCCAGATGCTTGGACCGCATGCGCTGTGGGTGACCGCCGCGCCGGAGCCCGTGCTGGTCAAGGTGGCCAACATCCAGCACCTGGCCACCCCGATCCGGGCGCAGCTGACCTCGCCCATCCCGGCGGTCGAACTGGCGGGCGTGCTTCACCCCACGCCCGCCGTGGGGGGCCATCCCCGGGAGCGGGCTGTGGAGCTGATCCCGGCGCTGGAGGGCTTGGACCGGGGCTGGTACGCGGGCGCTGTCGGCTGGACTGACGGCACCGGCGATGGTGAGTTCTGCGTGGCCCTGCGCTGTGCCCTGCTCCGCGGAGCGCTGGCCCGGCTGTATGCGGGCTGCGGCATCGTGCGTGACTCCGACCCGCCGGCCGAGCTGGCCGAGGCGGAGATCAAGCTGGGGGCGCTCCTGCCGCTGCTGGCCGGGTGAGGCCGCCTACTCGCCACGCCAGGAGGGCTGGCGCTTCTCCAGGAACGAGGTCATCCCCTCCTGGGCGTCGTGGGCCAGGGCGTTCTCGGTCATGACGACCTGGCAGTGGTCGTAGGCGTCGGTCTCAGGCCGGTCGATCTGGGCGTAGAAGGCGTGCTTCCCCGTGGCCACCGTGAGCGAGCTGGAGCGGGCGATCGCCTCGACCAGCGCCAGGACCGCCGCCTCCAGTTCCTCGGCGGGGACCACGCGGTTGATCAGCCCCCAGTCCAGTGCTGTGGCGGCGTCGATCGGCTCGCCGGTGAGGAGCATCTCCATTGCCCGCTTGCGCCCCACCGCCCGTGACACCGGCACCATCGGGGTGGAGCAGAAGAGGCCGATCTTCACGCCGGGGGTGGCAAAACGCGTGCCCTCCGCGGCCACGGCAAGGTCGCAGGCGGCCACGAGCTGGCAACCGGCCGCGGTGGCTATGCCATGCACCTTGGCGATCACGGGCTGAGGAAGCTCGTGGATCGTCTGCATCATCACGGTGCAGCGGTCGAACAGGTCACGGAAGAACTCCTCCTGGCGACCGATCATCTCCGAGAGGTCGTGCCCGGCCGAGAATGCCGGACCGGAGCCCTCGATCACGATCGCCCGCGTGGCGGTCAGCGCGGATGCCTCCCGCAGCGCGGAGATCATTTCCTCCATCAGCTCCAGCGACAGCGCGTTTCGTCTCTTCGGGCGGTTCAGCACGATTCGAGCCGCCGGGCCGTCAGCCGTGAGACGGAGGTCGCGGTAACCGGTTTCAGGCACCGAGCTCACGCTGACAACGTACTCCCGGGGGACCTGGGAGACAAGCGGCCGGCAGGCGATAATGCCCACATGACGAGCAAGGTGTTTCGAAGCGAGCTCAACCCGGTCGACTTCCTGAGCCGGGCGGCCTACCTGTATCCGGAGAAGCTCGCCGTGGTGGATGGGGAGCGTCGCTGTTCCTACCGCGAGCTCGCGGAGCGCTCATGGCGGCTGGCCAACGCGCTGCGTCAGGCGGGGCTGGCGAAGGGAGATCGGGTGGCCACGCTGCTCTTCAACTCAGGCCCGATGCTGCAGGCCCACTTCGGCGTTCCGGCCGCCGGCGGGATCCTCGTGGCCGTCAACCATCGGCTGGCGAGCGCGGAGGTCGGCTACATCCTGGAACACAGCGGTGCCAGCTTCCTGCTGCTCGACGCCGAGCTGGAGTCGCTCGTGGCCCCGCTGGAGCTGCCCGACGTCACGGTCATCCGGTGCGGAGGTGCCTCGGATGAGTACGAGCAATTTCTGAGCGCAGCGTCGCCCGCCAGGCCCCAGAGCTTGCTCGGAGACGAGGAGGAGACGATCTCGATCAACTACACCTCGGGCACGACCGGACGCCCGAAGGGGGTGCAGTACACCTATCGCGGCGCCTATCTGAACGCCCTCAGCGAGGTCATGGTGGCCGGGCTGACGCAGGACTCCGTCTACCTGTGGACGCTGCCGATGTTTCACTGCAACGGGTGGTGCTTCCCCTGGGCGGTGACCGCGGTGGCCGCCCGGCACGTGGCCCTGGGGGCAGTGGACCCCGCGCTGGTCTGGCAGTTGATCGATCAGGAGGGCGTCACGCACTACTGCGGCGCGCCCACCGTCCAGCTGATGGTGATCAACCATGCCTCGGCGCACCGTCTGGAGGAGCCGGTGACCGCGGTGGTGGCGGCGGCGCCGCCCTCGCCCACGCTGCTGGCCCGCATGGCCGAGCTGAACTTCCGCGTGGTCCACGTGTACGGGCTGACCGAGACATACGGGCCCATCACCATGTGCCCGACTCAGGAGGGATGGGACCAGCAGCCGGTGGAGGAGCGGGCGCGACTGCTGGCCCGTCAGGGCCAGGCGTACCCCTCGGCCGACCTGGTCCGGGTGGTCGACGAGGACATGCACGACATCGCTCAGGACACCGAGGCCATGGGTGAGGTGATCATGCGGGGCAACAACGTGATGAGCGGCTACTTCGCCGATGAGGAGGCCACCGAGAAGGCGTTCCGCGGAGGGTGGTTTCACTCCGGTGATCTGGCCGTGTGGCACCCGGACGGCAACGTCGAACTCCGGGACCGGGGCAAGGACATCATCATCTCCGGAGGAGAGAACATCTCCAGCATCGAGGTGGAGCAGGCGATCGTGGCTCATCCGGCCGTGCTGGAGTGCGCGGTGGTGGGGATACCGCACGAGCACTGGGGCGAGCGACCGAAGGCGTTCGTGACCCTGAACGAGGGCGCGAGCGCCAGCGCCGAGGAGATCATCGCGTTCTGCCGCGACAGGCTGGCCCACTACAAGTGCCCCGACGCCATCGAGTTCGGGTCCTTGCCCAAGACCTCCACCGGCAAGGTCCAGAAGTTCGTCCTGCGGGAGAAGGAATGGGCCGGGCACCAGACGCGGGTGGGTGCGACGTAGACCATGCGCAAGCTCAACCTCGCCAAGCCGGACTTCGAGTATGACCCGGAGGATCCGGACGGCTTCCGCGCGGGAATGCTGCGGTTTGGCAAGCAGCTGGGCGCGGAGCGCACCGGGACCAGCGTGTACGAGATTCCGCCCGGACAGGCCATCTGCCCCTACCACTACGAGTATCCCGAGGAGGAGTGGCTCCTGGTCCTGGCCGGCAATCCCACCCTGCGCCATCCGGAGGGCTCCGAGCGCCTCGAGCCGTGGGACGTCGTGTTCTTCCCTCCCGGCCCGGCCGGAGCCCACGGTGTGCGCAACGAGACCGAGGAGGTGGTCCGGGTGCTCATGTACTCCACCGTGAGCCACCCGGCGGTGTCGGTGTATCCGGACTCGGACAAGCTCGGCGTGTGGGGGGTTGACCCCGAGGACGAGCTCCTCCTGCCCCGGTCGGCCGGCATGTCCTACTTCGACGGCGAGGGCTGAGGTCGGCAGTGCTGAAAGCTCGTGTTCAGCCTGCGGCGACCTGAGATGACGCGCGAGGAGTTTCAGGCTGGAGCACTCGCCGTTGTGGATCGGCCAGGAGAACGAGGTGATCGCCTCGTAGTCGGCCGCCGGCCTCAGTACCCGCCCGCGTACGCGAGGTAGCCGAAGTACTTGGTCGTGGAGATGGGGTGCAGCGGGTCGCCTGTGAAGCCGTTGCCGGGCGCCCACGCGGCGGCGTCGGAGCGGAGCTTGGCCGTGATCTGGCTGGGGGTCAGGCCGGCGCAGGGCCCCGGGGTACCGCCATCGTCCAGGCACAGCGCCACCGCACCCGCCACATAGGGCGCCGCCTGGCTGGTCCCGTAGTAGGTGCTGAGGCCGCCTCCGAGCTTGTCCGAGACGATGCACGTCCCGGGCCCGGCGATCGTGTGGGCCTGAGCAGCCGCGGTGGCGGCGTAGTTTGAATACGTGGCGTAGGTGTCGTCCTTCTGGCCGGACACGCACCTGATGGTGGGGCCGCCGCCGCCGGGCAGCCCGTTGCTGTCGCTCATGGCCGTGACGGTGAGCACCTCCGGATAGGCGGCGGGGATGTAGCTGGCGAAGCTGGCCTTGTTGTTGCCCGCGGCCGCGACATACGTGACGCCGGCGGCGATCGACCTGCAGATCGCCTGGTGCTCGGCGTCCTTGTTGGTATTGCCACAGTTGTTGTCGTTGGTCCCTGAGCCGGCGAAGCTGAGGTTGGCCACCTGAATGTTGAGCGTGGCCGCGTTGGCGGTCACCCAGTTGATGCCACACAGGATCTGCGACAGCGTGCCGCTTCCGGTCTTGCCCAGCACCTTGACCGAGTAGAGCCTGGTCCCCGGGGCCACTCCCACCACACCCGCGCCCTGGTCGTTGGCCGCGATGATCCCGGCCACGTTCGTACCGTGGCCGTTGTCGTCCTGCGCGCTTGTCCCGGCGGTTATGCAGTTGATGCCACTCACCGCGTTGAGATCCGAGTTGTTGAGGTCGATGCCGGTGTCCAGGACGGCCACGTTGGCGCCGCTGGGGGCATGGACCTGAGAGGTGGTCGCGGCGGCGACCCTTGGAATACCCACGGGCAGCGTCTCACCCGACGCCAGCGGCGTCATTCCGGCGGCTTTGAACGTGATGTCCGGCGTCACGAAGGACACTGCCGGGTTGGCCTTGAGGAGGCTGACCTGGGCGCTCGTCAGGTTGGCGGCAAAGCCATGCAGGGCGGCCAGGTAGCGGAACTTGGTGTGAAAGCCGAGGTAGTTCTGAAGCGCGTCGGTCTCGGCGCGCACGTCGCTGGTGGGTGTGGAGCCGTTGTAGACCACGACGTACGGGCTGGTGGCCGCGGTCGCGGCGGCCGGGAGGGCGAGCAGCAGCCCGGCGGCGATGCCCAGGAGGCGGGTCATCCGACCGCCACTTCGGCCGGCTCAGGAACCGCGGCCAGGACGGCAGGCTCGAAGGCGGGAGGGCTGCGGAAGAAGCGCCGGCACTGATCGGCCGCCACGGGCCGGCAGAGGTAGAAGCCCTGCGCGAAGTCGCATCCCAACTGGTGCAGACGGCGCGTCGTGCTCTCGGTCTCCACGCCCTCGGCGGTCACCCGCAGGCCGAGGTTCCGTCCCAGCTCGATGATCGAGCGGACCAGGGCCTCATCGTTTCGGTCCTCATCCATGCGCATGACGAACGACCGGTCGATCTTGATCTCGTCGATGGGCAGCTGCTGGAGCTGTGAGAGCGAGGAGAAGCCGGTGCCGAAATCGTCGATGGCGACGGTGACGCCCATGGCCCGGAGCTGCTCCAGGACGGCCCTGGCCCTGCCCATGTCCGTCACCACCCGGCTTTCGGTGATCTCCAGCTGAAGCGCCGAGGCGGGTGAGTCGAAGCGCTCCAGCAGCTCGCCGATCATGGAGGGGAACTCCTGGTCAAGCAGGCTGCGGGTGCAGATGTTGACCGACGCCCGGACGTCGAGGCCCTCGGCGCGCCACTCCTGGCATTGGGCCAGTGTGGTCTCCAGCACACGCTCCGTGAGGAGCTTGATCAGGCCCGATTGCTCGGCCAGAGGGACGAACGCGCCGGGGCCAAGATGCCCGAGCTGGGGATGTTGCCATCTGACCAGAGCCTCGACGGCATGCGTGGGAGTCCCATGCAGGGGGACCTTGGGCTGGTAATGGACGACCAGCTCGCCGCGCTCGATCCCCCGCCGGAGCTGAGCCGCCAGCGCCAGCCGGTCGATGCTGTAGTCGTCCTGCTCCTGCGCGTAGCTCTTGGAGGTTTCATCGGAGCCCTTGGCGCAGTACAGGGCCACGTCAGCATGCCGCAGCAGGTCCTGCGGGGTTCGCCCATGGTGCGGGAAGCAGGCATACCCGATGGTTCCGGTGACCTGCAGGGCCAGCGACTCGACCTCCAGCGGGCGATCAAGCTCGGCCAGCAGCGCGTCCGCGGCCTGCGCAATCTCGGCCGGCTCTCCGTCCACCACGGCGGCGAACTCATCGCCCCCCAGGCGAGCCAGTGTGCTGCCCTCGCCCAGGACGTGCTCCAGGCGAACCGCGATCTGCTGCAGGACCTGATCACCGAACTCGTGGCCAAGCGTGTCGTTGATGGCCTTGAAGTCGTCCAGGTCCAGGATCATCACGCCCAGCGGGCGATCTCCCCGCCCGGCTTCGCTGAGGGAGCCGCGCAGCCGCTCTGAGAGCATCAGCCGGTTGGGAAGCTCGGTCAGGGAGTCGTGATAGGCCCGGTGCATGTTCACCGCGGCCTGGATTCCCCCGATATAGATCGCGACCATGGGAACGAACGTCACGGGGACCAGCGCGATGCTGGCCTGAGCGGAGGCCACCGCGGCGGGGGCGAACGCCAGGAGGCATCCCCCGGTCCACATCTGGAAGGTGAAGTCATCCCGCAGGTAGCGCCCGACCGGCAGGTCGGCAAGGAGCGCTCCGGCGGTGCAGGCCAGGACATGGTTGGTGGCGAAGAAGGCTGCTGCTGCGGCCAGGACGATCGGTAGCTCGCCGCCGTTGATGGGCACGGGCGGGGCCGGGCCGAGAAGCGTCAGGACCGCGCTGGCGGCCAGCATCGAGAGGACGTACTCGGCCGCGTTGAACAGGATCTTGATGGGGGCGGTGCGGGCCCGGGTGTCCGCGATCACAGAGCTCGTCGCGTATACGAGGGTCGCCGGTCCGGGGCCGAACTGGAGCAGGATGGCGAAGGCAAACGCGGTGGAGATGGTGACCTTGGTCAGCCCGTTGCGCCGGGGCACGGGGATGGGCAGGAGCTCGCCCACCAGCACGAAGACGGCCAGCATGACGAACAGTGCTGGCCGGTCGAGGTCCCAGGAGGCTGTCTGCGCGGTGGCCACCGCCGCCGCAAGCGCCACCACCGCGGTCAGGACCGCGTACGTGGCGAAGGCGCGTCCGACGGGCGCGCGTCTTCGTCGTGTATCCAGAAGGCGTTCGTGCATGACGCGCCTTGGGGTCGGCTGTAGACGCCGGTGCGGCTTAGTGGACCTTGTGGCCGGTGATGCTGCCGCCGCCACTGCTCTTCGTCGTCGGTCCCTTGGCGACCGCTGCCCCGGCGACCGGGCCAGCCATAGTGGCCACGGCCGCGCAGACCACGATGGCCGTTCGGGCGGCGCGGGTTCCAGTCCTTCGCGTCCTGCTCATGAATCCATTCATTCGATTCACCTCGCTTCCTTGCCGTTTATCTGACCCCTGCCGGTGTCAGTTCCCGGAGCGATGTTGCTCGTAGGACTCCCAGGGAATCTGTCGGTAGTTCCGGCGACCGACTTGATTGGACATCCGCCTATAAACCGGAAAATGGAGCGTAGAACGTTCGTCCAGTGTCACATCGGCTCGGCCCCGGCAATATGGTCTGCCTGATGAGGCTCAGGCTCGGGATGGTCGCGGCGGCAGTGGGGTGTTTGGTTGTCGGCGCGGCGGCGCTCGGGGATCGGGACGCCACCCTGTCGGCGCGGGGGCTCGGGGGTCGGGACGGCGTCCTGGCGGCAAGGGCGCTCGGCGATCGGAACGAGGCGCTGTCGGCGACACCGCTGGGGCACCTCGTCGCGCGGCCGCCGTGGCTCAGGGACGGGGTGCGCGGAGCCCCGGCCACCGATTCGATCCTGGCCAGGTTGGGGCTCGCGCCCGTGCCGCCGGGATCCAGGCTCCCCGGCTACCTCCTGATTGCCGACCGGGACAACAACCGGCTGATCATCGTCAGCCCCTCCAAGCGGATCGTCTGGCGGTTCCCGCCCGTGTCCGCGCGCGGTTCCCGGACGGCCCAGGTCTCCGCCGGCCTCCTGTCGCAGCCCGACGACGCGTTCGTGTCACCGGATGGCCGCTTCATCTCCACCAATCAGGAGTTCGCGGAGACGATCAAGGTGATCACCCTGAGCCGGCATCCGCGCGTGACGTGGGCGTACGGCCACGCCGATGCTCAGGGGAGCGCACCCGGCTATTTGGCTCACCCGGATGACGCTTACCTGGTGGCCGGCCGGCTGATCCAGGTCGCCGACATCGTCAACTGCCGCGTCCTGTGGATCAACGCGCACAGGCGGATCGTGCGGGCCATCGGCCGGGCGGGTGACTGCCGGCACGACCCACCCAATGCGCTCGCCGATCCCAACGGCGATACCCCGACGCCAGACGGGGGCGTGCTGATCACCGAGATCGGCGGGTGGGCCGATCGGCTGGACCGCCACGGCCGGCTCCGGTGGTCGATCAGGACGCCGACCGACTACCCGTCCGACGCCCAGCTGCTCCCGGACGGGAACGTGCTCGTGGCCAGCTACACCTCGCCCGGGCGCGTGGACATCCTGAACCCCCGAGGGCGAGTCGTGTGGACATACGAGTTTTCCAGCGGGCGGCGGGCCCTGGACCATCCTTCGCTGGCCGTGGCGCTGCCCAACGGGCTGATTGCCCTGAACGACGATTTCAATCACCGCGTGCTGGTCATCGACCGTGCGACCAAGCGGATCGTCTGGCAGTACGGGCACGACGGGGTCGCCGGCTCACGGCCGGGCTACCTGGACAACCCGGATGGGCTTCAGCTTCTGCCCGACCGGGGCGGTGCGCCGAGCGCATCCGTGTTCTGAGGTCCCGGGCCGCGGGCCAGCGCGGCGCTGACCTCGTCGGCCAGCCGTCGGTGCAGGGCGAGGTTCGCCTGTCGGTCCGTGCGGACCTCGATGATCGTGCTGGCGCCACCCTGCACCGAGCGCAGGACGGCTGACCGCAGCTCATCGAGCGTCGGGGGGCGCTCGTAGCGGCAGCCGTAGAGGCCGGCCACCTGTTCGAACTCCAGCCCGTGGGGCGTGGCCACGTGCTCCTCGAAGGCGTCGGCTTCACCCGCCACGGACAGGAAGTGGAAGATCCCGCCGCCGTCGTTGTTGAGCAGCACGATTGTCAGCGGGATGCCCAGCCGGCGGGCCGCCAGGAGCCCGCCCACGTCGTGCGCCAGGGCGACATCGCCGATCAGTAGGACGACCGGCCCTGAACCGCTGGTGGCGGCGCCGAACGCGCTGGACACGGTCCCGTCGATGCCGTTCGCGCCTCGGTTGGACAGCACCCGGGGCGCATTCGCACGCACGCCCGCGAACTCCTCCACATCCCGAATCGGCATGGAGGAGGCCACGAACAGCGTGGCCTCCGGGGGAAGCCAGTCACACAGCGACCGGGCCACACCTGGCTCCGACAGCTCGCCTCCCAGCGCATGCTCAATGGCCGAGGACGCGACCGTATCGGCACTCAGCCACGACTCCAGCCAGCCCGGCTCGGCCGTCGCGGCCGGGGAGGGAAGTCCTGCGGCCGGCAGACGCAGGCCGACCACGGAGTCCGGGTCATGCCAGCGCGCGTCGGGGTCGAGGGCGATCTGGGCTACGTCAGGCAGGCTGGCCAGCCACTGGCGCAGGGGCTTGGAGGTCGGCAGGTCGCCCACCCGCACGACGAACTGCGGACGGTGAGCCGCCGTAAAGGCGGGGTCCCGTAGGAGCAGGTCGTAATGGGCCACGGCCGCCGGCCCCTGCCTGGCGCCCGAGAGGGGGTCGGCCAACAGTGGAATCCTGGCCTGTGCGGCCAGTGCGGGCAGATCGGGTGGACTGCCCGCGCCGGCCACGAGCACGATCCGGCCGGAAGGATGCGCCGCAGCGCCCGCCGCGTCGTCCGCCGCCGCGGTCGGGGCCGGGCTCGGGCTCTGCCACACCACGTAGGGCCTCCCGTCGGCCCGGCTCGTCTCGTCATCAGGCAGAGGCTCCTCCAGCACCAGCGGCTCGCGGAGTGGGAAGTTCAGGTGGACGGGGCCAGCCGGTCCGGCCAGCGCGGTCCAGTACGCCCGGCAGGCCAGGGTGCGCATCCAGCGCAGACGGGCCGGGCTGGCGTCGTGGACTCCGACCTCGAAGAACCACTTGGCGGCATCTCCGTAGAGCCGGTCCTGGGAGATCGTCTGGCCGGCCCCGACCTCCCGCAGTTCCGGCGGGCGATCGGCCGTGAGGACGAGGAGCGGGACCCGGGCGTGGCGGGCTTCGACCACCGCCGGCAGCAGGTTGGCCGTCGCGGTGCCGGAGGTGCAGCTCACGACCACCGGCCGCCTCGATGCCCTGGCCGCGCCGACGGCGAAGAAGCCCGCGCAGCGCTCGTCGATGTGCGAGTAGCACCGAATGCCCGGCGCGCGCACCAGAGAGAGCACGAGCGGCGTGCACCGGGAGCCGGGCGAGGTGCAGGCCTGAGTCAGCCCGCATCGGGCCAATTCCTCACAGAAGGCACGCAGCAGCAGATAGGTGTCTGTGACCGTCATGGGATGGCGACCGGGGGCGGGCACGAGCACCGTATCGCTTGCCGGTGTTCCTGCCGGGCTCCTTGCAGGCCGCTTCCTCGCTACCTATGCTTGAGCCACATGGCGACCAAGGAGGACAAGTGCCGAGGTACCTGGTAGAGCGCCAGTTCAGCGTGGGACAGGATGAGATGCAAACGTTGGGACGCCGATCCCGGGAGATCGCCGAGGAGCGATTTCCAGAGGTGAAGTGGGAGCACAGCCATGTGGCGGTCGGCGACGATGGGAACGTCCAGACGTTCTGCCTCTACGAGGCGCCCGACGAGAGCTCGATCCGCCAGCATGCCCAGGAGCTGGGCAGCCACCAGATCCTCCGGGTGGCGGAGATAGTCGGCGACGTCACGCCGGCCGACTTCCCATCCTGAGGGGCGGGCGGCTACTGCGTAGGCTGGATTTCCCGCGGATCTGGCCGGCCGCGAACGTCCCGGAGGTGCTGGAGCATGGTCAGCGCCACCGCCTGCTTTCGCACCAGCTCCCGCCGGCGGACCGGGTCCTGGCACAGCTCGAGCGCTTCCCCGTACAGAGCCGCCGCCTCATCCTTGGCCCAGCCGCGGCCGGCCTGCTCGGCCGCCACAAGCAGATAATCCAGCGCGTGCTCGTTGTCCCCGGCCTCGCGCCAGTGGCTGGCCAGGGCACTTGCGGTGGCTCCTGAACCGGCCGTCGTCTCCTCCAGAAACTTGGCCACCCCGGCATGTAGCTCCCGGCGTCGAGCCCGGGGCAGCGTCGCGTAGGCCACATCGCGTATCAGCGCGTGCTTGAAGCTGAACTGACGGTCTCCCTCGATCCAGGAGAATGACTCGTGGCGGATCAGGTCCCGGGCCTCGAGCGAGTCAAGCGCCTCTGACACCAGGGCTCCGTCCCCACGGAGGTGGGCCAGGGCACCGTGCCAGAACACCTTGCCCACGACGGAGGCGTCGAGCAGAACGGCGCGCTCTTCGGCCGGGAGCCCGTCCAGGCGAGCCGAAATGAGGCCACGCACCGTGGTCGGCAGCTCGTCGCCCAGAGCAGCCGAGGGCTCTGATACCGCCGCCGCGAGCTCCTCGATGAACAGCGGATTTCCCTCAGCCGTCTCGGCCACCCGGGTGCCCTGGTGGCCGTCGCCGTGACGCTCAAGCAACTGCTCGGCGAGCTCGGTGGCGTCCTGGTGGCTCAGAGGTTCCAGAGACAGGGCGGTGTATGCGGGCAATCCTCCGCCCCAGGCGGGACGGGTTCCGAGCAGATCGGGGCGGGCCAGCGCCAGGAGCATCAGCGGGACGTCCCGCACGCGTGAGGCAAGGAGCTCCAGCAGGTCGAGCGTTCCGGCATCCGCCCAGTGCAGATCCTCGAAGACGAGGATCGTCGGCTCTTCGGCGGCCAGCGCCTCCACAACCCGGCGGGCGGCCAGGAGCAGGATCTGGCGATCGGCCACCTCCCCACCGGTGCTGAGCCCGATGAGCAGCTCCAGGTGGGGGATGATCTCCGGGCTGGCCTGCACCGATGGCAGGGCCTGGAGGGCGGCTCGGAGCTTGGCCTGCCCGGCGGTCAGGTCATCGCTGGCGAAGATGCCGGCGAACACCTTGACCTGTTGAGAGAACGGGCCGTACGGGGTGCTGGTGCCGTAGGGGAGCGACCGTCCGCGGAGAATCCGTGCCGTGCCCTCGGCCAAATCGCCGGCGAATTCGGCGGCCAGCCGCGTCTTGCCCAGGCCGGCCTCGCCGAACACGGTGACCAGATGCGGGCGTCGATCGGCCAGGACGCGGTCGAACGTGCGCCGCAGGGTGGCCATCTCATTGGCGCGACCGAGCAGCGGCGCGGTGCTGGGAATTCGCTCGCCGGGTGCGGTCTTGGCTCCCAGCGCCCGCCAGGCCAGCACCGGCGCGCGCTTGCCCTTGACCGACAGCGGCTCCACCTCCTCGTAATCGAATACCGCCCGGGTCGCGCGATAGGTGGCCTCCCCGACCAGGATGGCGCCTGATGGGGCCGCCGTCTGCATCCGCGCAGCGGTGTTGACGACGTCGCCCGCCACCATCCCCTCGTGCAGATCCACTCGGTCCAGTGACACGATGGCCTCGCCGGTGTTCACGGCCACCCGGATCTCCAGGTTCAGCAGTGGGTCGGCCTCGTTCATCTCGGCCACGCCCCGGCAGATGGCGGAGGCCGCCCGTACGGCACGTTCAGGGTCATCGCCATGGGCCACCGGGGCCCCGAAGAAGGCCACCACGGCATCGCCGATGAACTTCTCCACGATGCCGTCGAAGCTCTCGATCTCGCGCCGTAGACGCGTGTAATAGCGGTCCAGAATGCTCCGCACGTCCTCAGGATCCATCCGCTCCGCCCGGGCTGTGAACCCCGCCATGTCGGCAAACAGGACGGTGACGATCCGGCGCTCCTCGCGCCCCGGCGCGGCGGCGTCTGGCAGCCGGGCGCCGCAGTTATTGCAGAAGGTGGAGCCGGGCGGGTTCTCCTGCCCGCAGGTGGTGCACGTAGACATCGCGACGTAAGCGTACGGCCCGGCGGGACCGTATCCAGCGTTGATAGGTTCTGGAGGTGGACCGCCAGACGTTGCGTGAGCGCCAGAGGCCGCTCAAGGACTCCTATCGGGAAGACCCCGCAGCGGCTCGCTTCACCCTGCGGGCCGAGGGGCAGCTCGACGAGCAGGAGATCGCCTGCTCGGTGGCCACCGGGAGCGCGCTGGTGGAGGCGGGGCTCCATCCCGCCACGGGCGGGTCTGGAACCCTGGCGTGCTCTGGCGACATGCTGCTCCAGGCGCTCGTCGCCTGCGCAGGGGTGACGCTGCGATCCGTCGCCACCTCGCTGGAGATCCCCGTGGCGGGCACGGTTCGAGCCGAGGGCGACCTGGACTTCCGGGGCACGCTGGGCGTGGCCTCTGAGGATGAGGCTCCCGTCGGCTTTCGCGGGATCCGCCTCATATTCGCCCTGGAGAGCGACGCCGATGAGGAGCAGCTGAGCACGTTGATGCGCCTGACCGAGCGGTACTGCGTCGTGTACCAGACGCTCCTGGGCGGCGTGCCCGTCAGCGTGTCGTGCCGCACGGCTGCGACCTAGTACTCCTTCACGGGTTCACGCACACCGGTGCCAGCTGGGAGCCGGTGGTGGGCGCGCTGGGCGAGCGCTTCCGGTCGATCGCGCCTGACATCCGGGGTCACGGGGCGGCCGGAAATCGCCAACCGGCTGACCTGAGCGGCGTCCTGGATGACGTCGCCGCCCAGGCTCCGCCGCGGTTCGTGCTGGCGGGCTACTCGATGGGAGGCCGCCTGGCCCTGCACGTGGCCCTGGCCGAGCCAGACCGGGTGGCCCGGCTGGTCCTGATCGGAGCCAGCCCGGGAATCGCCGATCCGGCGGAGCGGGAGGCCCGGCGCGCCTCGGACGAGGCGTTGGCCGACGACATCGAGCGCTCCACGATCAAAGAGTTCGTGCTGCGGTGGGCGCAGACTCCCGTGCTGGCCGGCCTTGACCCGCTCGTGCTTGAGCGGGTGCACGAGGACCGCCTGCGGAACACGCCCGCCGGGTTGGCCAGGGCCCTGCGCGGTCTCGGAACCGGGGCACTGCCCTCGCTGTGGGGACGGTTGGACGAACTGGCCATGCCGGTGACGCTGGTCGTGGGGGAGCGTGATCAGAGGTTTCAGGCCGTCGCCCGGGAGATGGCCGCCCGGGCTCCACAGGCCCATGTGGAGGTCGTGGCCGGTGCCGGACACGCAGTCCATCTGGAGGCGCCCGTCCCGATGGCCGAGATCATCGGAGCTGCTCCTGCAGGGGATCCACGATGAGCTCGGCCACGACGAGGTCGTGCTCCAGGCTCACGCCGGGTCGGCGTCCGCGTACCAGGCATGCAGGCCGTCGCCGAGCCCCGGACCCTCCGGCAGGGCGATCCTGCCCGTTCTTGGTGGGAAGGGATCACGGCGACCCTCGAAGACGGACAGGGTGGCCAGCCCGCACGGACGGTCGGGGTTCACGGCGGCCGCCGCGTGCAGGGCCGCGGCAATTCCCACCGGTCCGTCAAGCGTGGAGGCCAGATACACCTCATATCCCGCCGCCCGGGCGCGGACGGCTGCCTCCAGCACACCGCTGATGCCGCCGCACCGGGAGATCTTCAGGCACACGGCGGTACAGCTCCGCCGGTCCAGCGCCCCGGGCGCGGCGGCGCTCTCGTCCAGCGCCAGCGACACGGGCGTCAGCCGGGCCAGCCGTGCGATCTCGTCCGGACCCCGGACGGGCTCCTCGCACAGCTCGAGCCCAACCGGCTCGAGCACCCCGAGCGCCGCCTGAGCCTCCTCCAGCGACCAGCAGCCGTTGGCGTCCAGCCGGATGGCCATCTCCGGACCGGCGGCGGCCCTGATGGCCGCCAGCCGCCCAGCGTCGTCACCCAGGCCCACCTTTGCCTTCAGGCAGGAGAAACCGAGCTCGCGGGCCCCCGCCGCCTCCCGGGCCGCCCCCGCGCGATCGCTGGCCATCAGCGTGTGGTTGACCTCCACGGGAGTGCTCGAGGGGGCGTCGAGCAGGTGCCACACCGGTCGGCCGGCTCGGCGGCCAGCGAGATCCCACAGCGCCACGTCGACCGCCGCAAGGGCCTGGGGGAGGACGGCCAGGCGCGCGCACTCCGCCAGCAACTGCACCCGCTCGGAGCCGTCGGCGGCGCTGAGCACGCCGCGACAATCCTCCAGGGCTGCCCGGGCGTCATCCAGGCTGACGCCGTCGTAGCTCTGAAGCGGAGCAGCCTCGCCCTGGCCCATGTGGCCCCGGGCGTCGTGAAGCCTGAGCAGCAGAAGGTCGCGCTCCGGGATCGAACCGGCGGAGGTCTGCCAGGGTGTCCGCAGCCGCAGGCTGACGCGGCGGATCTCTACGTTCACCGGCTCAGCAGAAGCCCAGCCGCCAGGAGCAGGCAGAAGATGAGCTGAAGTTGGCCCGTTCCGGCCAGGGCGTGGTTGAGAGAGGGACCGTCGGCGCGGTTTCGAATCGTGCGAACCAGGCGGACGGCCAGCGGCAGCGTGAGCCAGGGGAGCAGGGTCCACGCGCTGAGGGGACCGAACCACCAGGTCACGGGGGCCAGTGGGTAGGCCAGGTAGACCGCGGCTGCGAACAGCGTTCGGGTCCGCTCGCGGCCCAGCCTGACGGCCAGCGTCCGCTTGCCGGCGCGCCGGTCGGTGTCGATGTCACGGACGTTGTTGACCACCAGGATGGCGCTGGCCAGCAGACCCACCGGGACGGCCAGGGCGAAGGCCTCCCAGTCCAGATGCCGAGTCTGGACGAAGTACGACCCGGTCACGGCCACGATCCCGAAGAACAGGAACACGAACACCTCACCCAGCCCCTCGTAGCCGTACGGCCTGGGGCCGCCGGTGTACAGGACGCCGGCCAGAATGGACGCGCCTCCCACCAGCAGCAGCTGCCATCCCGCGACCGCGATCAGATAGGCGCCGGCCAGCACGGCCACCCCAAACGAGACATACGTGGCCAGGAGGACCCGATTGGGGGGAACCAGACCGCCGGCCGTCACCCGCACCGGCCCGAGCCGATCCTCGGTGTCGGCGCCCCGGCGGGCGTCCGAATAGTCATTGGACAGGTTGGTCCCCACCTGGATGAACACCGCGCCCACCAGCGCGGCCACGAAGCGCAGAGCGTGGAACACCCCCACGTAGCCGGCCAGCGCCGTACCCACCGGCACCGGGGCCACGGCGGCCGGCAGGGTGCGCACGCGAGCGGCGGTGATCCATATCCGCAGCCCGCTGGGCGACGCCGGGCGCGAGGGACCGGCCACCGATGGCGGCGGGTGCTCCACCACGGTGGGGCTATCGCTCACGCCCGACGGGGGAACTTCGAGAAGTCGGCCGGGCGCTTCTCCAGGTAGGCGTTGCGTCCCTCCTGGGCCTCCTCGCTCATGTAGAAGAGCAGGTTGGCGTCATGGGCCAGCTGCTGGATCCCGGCCAGGCCGTCCTCGTCGGCGTTGAAGCTGGCCTTGAGCATCCGGAGGGCGAAGGGCGAGAGCGCGAGCATCTCCCGGCACCAGGAGACCGTCTCGGCCTCCAGCTCATCCAGGGGCACGACGGCGTTGATCAGCCCCATGTGCAACGCCTGCTGGGCGTCGTACTGCCGGCACAGGAACCAGATCTCCTTGGCCTTCTTGGGTCCGACCAGCCGCGAGAGCACGGTGGCCCCGAACCCCCCGTCAAATGACCCCACCCGGGGTCCCGTCTGCCCGAAGCGCGCGTTGTCAGCAGCGATCGTCAGGTCGCAGACCACGTGCAGGACGTGGCCACCGCCGACGGCGTACCCAGCCACCATGGCCACCACCGGCTTGGGCATCCGCCGGATCTGGACGTGAAGATCGGTGACGTGAAAGCGCCCCACCGCCCGCTGGTGCCCGGCGGCGGCCGGGTCGGCCCCGGAGACATAGCCACCGCGCTCCCCCCGGACCCGCTGGTCGCCGCCGGAGCAGAACGCGTCGGGTCCCTCACCGGTCAGGATCACAACTCCAACCTGCTCATCCTCCCGGGCCCGGGTGAAGGCATCCGAAAGCTCGATCACCGTCTCCGGCCGGAACGCATTGCGCACCTCCGGACGGTCGATCGTGATCTTGGCGATGCCGGCCGCCTCTCCGCGGCCCAGCTCGTAGCAGACGTCCTCGTACTCTGCGGCGGCTTGCCAGTCGAAGCTCACGGGACGGCTGAGACTACCGTTTCAGGGATGGGCGGCTTTTGGGTCCATTTGGCGTCGCATAAGCATCCCGACCGGGCTGCGGTGGAGTACGAGGATCTCGCCATCACCTACCAGCAGCTCTCGCAGGCGTCAATCGTCGGCAGCTGCGGACTGGATGACCAGGACGTCCGGTCAGGTGACCCGGTCGCTCTGGAGTTCGACGATCCATTTGACTTCGCGCTGGCCCTCCACACGTGCCTGCTGCACGCCGCCCCTGCGGTCCCGATCGACCTGCGGCTGAGTGAGGAGGAACGAGCGCTGCGCTGGCGCGGGGTGAAGATGGTCCTGCGTGACTGGCCGCCGGCTGGCACGCCGTCCTTGTTGGGAATGCCCTCTGTCTCGCGCGGGCTTGAGAAGGCCGTGGCCACGATCATGTACACGTCGGGCACGACCTCTAAGCCCAAGCGGGTCGAGCTGACGTACGGAAACTGGATGGCCAGTGCGCTGGCCTCGGCGGTCGCCCTGGGGCTCGATCCGGAGGAGCGGTGGCTGTGCGCGATGCCATTGACGCACGTGGGTGGCCTGTCGATCCTGATCCGCTCGCTGATTTACGCCACCACGGCCGTGCTGCACCGCGGCTTCCACACCGATGCGGTCCTGGAGGAGCTCATGAACCCGGAACGGCGGATCACGATGGTCTCGCTCGTACCGACGATGCTGGCCCGCTTGCTTGACGCGGGCCTCGAGCGGCCTCCGAC
>JBJMLC010000112.1:0-29460 GCA_045805485.1 Solirubrobacteraceae bacterium
CAGGCGGCGGCGTAGGCGGTCCGGCAGGCGGCGGCGTAGGCGGTCCGGCAGGCGGCGGCGTAGGCGGTCCGGCAGGCGGCGGCGTAGGCGGTCCGGCAGACTGCAGCGATGGTCACGGTCCGTCGCCTATCCATCACGCCGGTCAAGGGCACCCGGTTGCAGGAGGTCGAGGTCATCCGGCTGGACTCCTGGGGGGTCCGTGAGAACCGGCGCTTCTACCTGATCAACGAGCAGGACGAGATGGTGAATTCACTCCGCCTGGGCGAGCTGCACACGGCGGTCTTCTCCTACTCCGACGAGCACCGGAGCCTGCGGGCGGAGCTGCCCGGCGGCCGGGTGCTTGAGGAGGACGTGGTTGCGGGTCCTGAGGTGTCGACCCAGTTCTACGGGGAGGCGAAGACCGCCCGGGTGGTGGAGGGGCCGTGGTCGGACGTGCTGAGCGACCTGGTCGGCCAGCCCCTGCGCCTGGTCGAGGCCGACGGTCAGGGCGCAGTGGACCGCGGCCCTCGCGCGGCGGTGTCGCTCATCTCCCAGGCCTCGCTCGGACGCCTTGCGGAGGAGGGTGACCTGGACGGCATTGACGCCCGGAGGTTCCGGATGCTGGTGGAGGTCGACGGGTTGGACCCCCACGCCGAGGATGCGTGGGTCGGCTCGCCGGTCCGGCTCGGCGAGGCGCTGGTGGCGTTCGAGGGCCACGCGGGGCGGTGCAACATCACCACACGCAACCCGGTCACCGGGACAGTCGACGCGCCGACGCTGAAGATCCTCGGCCGCTACCGCCAGGATGTGGAGAGCACAGAGCCGTTGCCCTTTGGGGTCTACGGGCGTGTGGTTGAGCCCGGGGCGGTCCGCCTGGGCGACTCGGCGGCGGTGGAGGGATAGGCTGCGCGTATGACTGAGACGACAACGGCCGTTGAGCAGCGCGTGCAGGTCGAGATCGAGGATCACGTGGCCACCGTCACGCTGTCGCGACCCGACAAGCACAACGCCCTGGACATACCGATGTTCGACGGGCTTCTCGCCGCGGTGGAGCAGGTTCGGACGGCGCCCGGCGTGCGGGCGGTGGTGCTCCACGGCGAGGGCCCGAGCTTCTGCTCGGGATTGGACATCGCGAGCGTCATGTCGACCCAGCAGGGAGTCGAGAGCTCCGGCGACGACCTCCTGAACGTGCCCAACAGGTTCCAGCGCGTGGCCTATGACTGGGTCACGCTCCCCGTGCCCGTGATCGCGGCCGTCCACGGCAACTGCCTCGGCGGCGGGTTCCAGATCGCCCTGGGGGCTGACGTCCGGTTCGCCACGCCTGACTGCCGCCTGTCCGTGATGGAGGCCAAGTGGGGCCTCATCCCCGACATGTCGATCACCCGGACCCTCCCCCGCCTGGTGGGCATCGACGTGGCCAAGGAGCTCACCTACACGGCCCGCGTGTTCAGCGGCGAGGAGGGGCAGCGGCTGGGCGTGGTCACGCATCTGGCCGACGACCCTCTCTCCGCGGCCCGGGACCTGGCCTCTGAGATCGCGGGCCGGTCACCGGACGCGGTGCAGGCGGCCAAGCGGCTGTTCGAGGAGTCCTGGACCGGGCCCGCCGAGGAGACGCTCAGGTTGGAGGCGGAGCTTCAGCTCCAGCTGATCGGCTCACCCAATCAGCTCGCGGCGGTGATGGCCGGGATGAAGCGCGAGCAGCCGGTGTTCGAGGACCCAGCCCCCGGCGCATGAGGCCGCCTGCCGCCGCACGCATGCGTGTTTTCTTCGCCGGGTCGGCCCTCGCCCTGGCCCTGGTGATCACAGGGTGCGGCTCCAACTCCACACCGACCAAACCCCAGGCCACAACGCCGCCTGCCCCAGCCGCGCCGGCGTCCTCCGGAGGCTCGTCGTCCGGGAGCTCGTCCGGCGGGGGCTCGTCGTCCTCCTCATCCGGCGGGTCGTCCTCAGGCGGATCGTCGTCCTCAGGCGGGTCGTCGTCGTCGGGCGGATCGTCCTCGGGCGGGTCGTCCTCCTCAGGTGGGTCGTCCTCCGGCGGCGCCTCCGCGTCAGGAGGGGGCTCAGCCTCGGGCGGCGTGTCCCCGTCCGCGGGCAGCTCCTCCGGCATTCCCCAGGGCGCGAATGCCGGCGACGCTGACGCCGACAACCAGGGCGGGGCCAGCGACGGGGACGGGAATATTTAGGGCGGAAGCGACCGCGTCGGGTTCGAACGGAGCGGCCTGAGGAAGCAGCTGCGGGGGGAGGACTCGAACCTCCGTCTCCCGGTCCAGAGCCGGGCGTCGCTGCCACTGGACTACCCCGCAGAGGTAGTTGATCGCCTGCGCTTCACAACGCGCCAGACCGATCAGAACGGCAAGTATAGAAGCGGACGCGATCTCTTCCGTCCGCCCCACATGCGAACATCTGTTCGTCATGTCGCGCAGACCAAAACCGACGGGTGAGACGCGAGAGGCCGTGGCCAGACTCCTCGACGAGGGCCTATCGGGAGCCGAGATCGCGCGCGAACTCGGTATCTCCAAGCTGACCGTCTGCTTCCACATGCGCATGCTCGGCGTGCCTCCCGCGGTTGAATTCACCAACCGGTATGACTGGGAGGCGATCCGGACGCACTACGAGTCCGGTCACTCCATGACTGAGTGCATGCGCGCTTTTGGGTTCAGCCGCAATGCGTGGTGGGATGCCATCAGGCGCGGCGTCATCTCTCCGCGTCCGCGCCTCGAGCCGATAGAGGCGATTCTCCAGAACGGCCGTCGCCGCAACCGCTACCACGTCAAGCTCAGGCTGCTGTCCGCTGGCCTAAAGCAGGCGCGGTGCGAGCGCTGCGGCTTAACGGAGTGGCGCGAGAAACCGCTTTCGCTCGAGCTGCACCACGTCAACGGCGACGGCCTTGATAACCGGCTTGAGAATCTTGAGCTGCTTTGCCCGAACTGCCACAGCCAGACCAGCACCTGGGGTGGACGCAATCGGGGCAATGCCGCTGCGGCTTAGACCCGCGGCGCGCTTCCGATCGCGGCGCGGCTCATGGCTGAGCCCTCGCTAGATCTCCCCCAGGTCCGACCCCAAATCCCCCAGCTCCTCCACCCGCTGGCCCACGTCTACCCGCGACGTGATCAGCCGTCTTGCATGCTCGAGGTCGTCTGAGCGGCCCACCGACAGCGCCGCCAGCACGCGCCCGCCGCCCAGGTAGAAGACCGAGAACTCGCCGTCCTGGATCGAGCCGCGGACCACCTCCTGATCCCACTCGCCGGCTGGGCCCACGTACTCCAGGGACGCCCAGTCCGAGATGTCTGAGAAGAAGTACGGCACGACGTCGTGGGGCCGGTCACCGCCCAGCATGTTCAGGGCGGCCGTCTTGCCCTGGTTGAAGGCGACATCCCAGTGCTCCACCCGCAGCCGCTTGTCGTGGATGACGCTCTCGTAGTCGGCTATGTCGCCTGCCGCGTACAGCCCGGAGAAGCTGGTCTGAAGGCGGGAGTCGACGAGCACGCCCCCGCTCTCTCCCAGCTCCAGACCCGCCCGGCGAGCCAGCATGACATCCGGCGTGACCCCGGCACCGATGACCACGGCGTCGGCCTCAAGCTCCAGTCCCGCCTCGGTCACGACCTTCTGCACCCTTCCGTCGCTCCCCTCGAACCGGTCAAGCGAGTCCTCGCCGTGAACCTCTATCCCATGCTCACGCAGCCGGTCCTCGAAGAAGCGCCCCGCCGGCTCGCCGAAGCCACGGCTCAACACCACGGGCTCCTGCATCACCAGCGTGCACGAGCTGCCCAGTTCGGTCAGTGACGCCGCCACCTCGGCCGCGATGTACGAGCCACCTATCAGGAGGACGCGCTTCCCGGAGGCGTCCTCGCGGATCGTGTCGGCGTTGCCCAGCGTGCGCAGGTAGTGGATTCCGCTCAGCTCACACCCGGGAACATTGAGGCGGCGCACGTTGGCACCGGTGGCCAACAGTGCCTTGCCGTAGCGGACCTCGTCGCCATTGGACAGCTTGAGCGTGGAGCGTTCAGCGTCAAGCGCGGTCACGGAGACCCGGGTGAGCGCCTCCACCCGCTGCTCCGCGTACCAGCCCTCAGGACGGAAGAGCACCTCTTCCCGCGGCTTCTGGCCGCACAGGTAGCCCTTGGAGCAATCAGGCCGGTTGTACGGAAGATCGGGCTCGCGCCCGATCAGGAGGATCGAGCCGTCGGCCCCCTCCTCGCGCAGCCAGCGGGCGCAGTTGCCCGCCGCCAGGCCGCCGCCGACCAGCGCATAGTCGACCTGGCGTTCAGCCATGGCGGCGGTGCCTCACGCGCCGTTGGCGCGGGCTGACATCACCCGCCGCGCGGGGGCGCGGGGGCGAACTGTGGAGTGATCTCGGATTCCAGCCCCGGATCGAGGATCAGCAGCACCTGGTCGCTGGCCTGGATGAGCGAGTCCGGCTTGGGTACGAACCCGTTGCCGTTACGCAGGACCGAGATGATCAGGGAACCGTCCGGGAGCGGAACATCCTCCACCCGGCTCCCGGCGGCCTGCGACCCCTCACCGACCTCCACCTCGATGATCTCCAGGTGCTCCTCCTCCAGCGCCAGCAGTTGGACGAGGCCGTACTCGGGCACCTCGTGCTCAATCAGGCGGAGGATCAGGTCGGTGGCCGACACCGCCGGCTGAACACCCAGCAGCCGGAAATGCTGAAGGTTGCGCGGGTTGTTGACCCGGGCCACGATCCGCTGGGCGCCGTACTTCTCCTTGGCCACCTGGCAGATGAGGATGTTGTCCTCGTCATCGCCGGTCACCGCGATCACCAGGTCAGCCCGCTGGATGCCGGCCCGCTCCAGCACCCACAGCTCGGTCGCATCTCCGTACTGGACCGCGTGCTTGAGCTCGTCGACGATCACTCGGAAGCGCGCGTGATCGGACTCGATCAGGGTCACCTCCTGGTCCCGGCCGATCAACTCGCGCGCCAGGTTCCAGCCCACCTTCCCAGCCCCGGCGATTATCACGTACACGGCAGGCCCAACCCTACTTTCTCAGCACCATGGCCGACGCCTCATCGATCGCCTCCTGGGTGGGGCAGACCGTGTGCAGGCCCTGCTCCCCATACCAGGCCGCTCGGCCCGGATCGGCCACACGGACCACCACGCGCGGCACCTCGTACCGCCGCTGAGCGATCTGCGCGATGACGAGGTTCGTGTTGTCCCCCCGCGTGGCGGCCAGAAACACCTCGGCCCGCTCGATTCCCGCCTCGATCAGTGCGTCCAGCTCCAGCGCCGTGCCCACGGTGAACCTGCCGCCGGCGTCCTCCCACGTCGTGGTCTGGTCTTTGTCCAGCCGCTCGTGAGATAACGGGTCGGAGTCCAGCACGGACACCTCATGCCCGCCGTCCAGGGCATTCTTCGCCACCGCCGACCCGACCCGTCCACACCCAACGATCACGATGAACATGCGGGGTGGAATCTAGCGGTTGCGATCTGTGCGGCGGTGCGGGTGCGCGCCGCAGCTAAGTGATGATCGGAATGATCAGGATGGCCACGATGTTGGCCACCTTGATCATCGGGTTGATCGCCGGGCCCGCGGTGTCCTTGTAGGGATCGCCCACCGTGTCCCCGGTGACGGCGGCGGCGTGGGCCTCTGAGCCCTTGCCGCCGAACGCCCCGTCCTCGATCAGCTTCTTGGCGTTGTCCCAGGCGCCCCCGCCAGCGGTCATGGCAATGGCCAGGAACAGGCCGACCACGATCACTCCGATCAGCAGGCCGCCGAGGGCTTCGACGCTGATCACGCCCACGATCAGCGGGATCACGATCGGGATCAGGGCGGGCAGGATCATCTCCCGCTGGGCGGAACGGGTGACCAGGGCCACGGCCGTGCCGTACTCGGGCGTGTCGGTGCCCTCCATGATCCCGGGCTTCTCCCGGAACTGCCGGCGCACCTCCTCCACGACCGCACCCCCGGCGCGTCCCACCGCCTCCATGGACAGTGAGGCGAACAGGTACACCATCATGCCGCCGACCAGAAGGCCGATCAGGACCGGTGGATTGCCCAGGGTGAAGTCCGCGACGACGTTGCGGCCGGAGAGCTCGCGCTGGAAGGCGTCGAACAGCACGAGCGCGGCCAGGGCGGCGGAACCGATCGCGTATCCCTTGGTGACCGCCTTGGTCGTGTTGCCAACCGCGTCCAGCGGGTCGGTCACGTTGCGGACTTCCTCAGGCAGGTCGGCCATCTCGGCGATTCCGCCAGCGTTGTCGGTGATGGGCCCGAAGGCGTCAAGAGCGACGATCAAACCCATCAGCGAGAGCTGGGCCATCACGGCCACGCCGATGCCGTAGATGCCGTTGCCGTCTCCACCGGCCAGCTTCCAGGATCCGAGGATGCCCAGGGCGATCACGATCGCCGGGGCGGCGGTGGCCTGCATTCCGGAGGCCAGGCCCTGAATGATGTTCGTGGCGTGGCCAGTCTGGGACGCCGCCGCGGTCCGCTTGACCGGCCCGAAGCGTGTGGACGTGTAGTAGTCGGTGATCACGAACAGCAGGCCGGTGATCCCGAGGCCAATCAGCGCGCACAGGTAGAACTTCCACCAGTGGGGGGCAGCAGCCCCTCCACCCGAGTATGTGAGATCTCGCATCATCCAGTACGTCGCCGGGATGAAGGCCAGGGCGGCCAGGATGGCGGAGACCACCATCCCCTGATAGAGCGCCCGCTCAACATTCCCCGTGCGAGTGCGCACCGCGAAGGTGCCGATCAGGGAGGCGATGATCGAGATCCCGCCCAGCACCAACGGGTACAGGGCCACGTTGGTCGATTGGTCGAACAGCAGAACTCCCAGCAGCATCACGGCCACCGCGGTCACGGCGTAGGTCTCGAACAGGTCGGCGGCCATGCCGGCGCAGTCGCCCACGTTGTCGCCCACGTTGTCGGCGATCACGGCCGGGTTGCGGGGGTCATCCTCCGGGATGCCGGCCTCGATCTTGCCCACCAGGTCGGCGCCGACGTCGGCCGCCTTGGTGAAGATGCCGCCGCCGAGTCGGGCGAAGATTGAGATCAACGATCCCCCGAAGCCGAGACCGACCAGGGCATCCACGGCCTCCTTCGGGGTATAGCTCGCCACCCAGGTCAGGATCCCGTAGTAGCCGGCGACACCAAGCAGGGCCAGACCCACCACCAGCATTCCGGTGACCGCGCCGCCCCGGAAGGCGACCGCCAGGGCCTTGGACACGCCCCCACGGGCCGACTCGGCCACTCGCGCGTTGGCTCGGACCGAGACGTTCATCCCGATGTACCCGGCGGCGGCCGACAGGATCCCGCCGATGGCAAAACCGATGGCCACCCGAATGTTCTGGAGCGGGATCAGGAGCGCGAACACCACCACCCCCACGCCGGCGATGATCGTGTACTGGCGGTTCAGGTAGGCCCGGGCCCCCTCCTGGACCGCGGCCGAGATGGTGCGCATGCGCTCGTTGCCCGCAGACAGGGCGAGGAGGGAGCGCGAGGTCACGGCGCCGTAGACGAGGGCGGCAGCAGCGCACACAAGCGCAATCAACACGCCGTGGTCCGTCAGGAAGCTGGACAAGGAAGGTCCTCCGAAGGCTCTGGATCAACGGGCGCCCGATGGCGCCACACAACGTCAAAAGGGCCGCCACCCGTACAGCAAAGCGAGCGGAGGCCCGGGATCAGGCGGCGAGTTTACCGTGGAGCGCCGTCAGGGGCCGCGTGGGCGGGGACCCACCGCCGCGCCCTCCGGACGCGAACCCGCCGCCGGCCCCTACTGGCCCGGAACCCAGAGCCGGCCACTGCGCTGAGCAGGTCCCGCCTCACCGGGTTTGGGCTCTTCCGAGCCCTCCTCGGGGGCTCGGAGAGGCTCCGCCTGGGCAGGCGGAGTGCCTTCCGAGGGCTCGCCCGGCTCTGCCGGCGCTTCGGTGGGCTGTCCGCCGATCTTGACGAACGCCATCTGGAGCTGGGACAGCGCGTCCTTGATCTGCCGCAGGTAATCCGGCGAGGCATCGCCGGGTGCGGACTGCTCCAGCAGTGGTAGCAGCGACCGGACCGACTCGATGGCCATGCGCACCTGCGCCGGGTCCCGTTCGTCCTCGGTCCCCGGGGAGAGGCCGGTGCGGCGCATGCCGAGGTTGAGAAGCGTGACCACGTTCTCCAGGATCAGGTCCTCCACGCGGATCTGCTTGATCTGCTGCTCGTAGGCCGCGCGTAGCTCCTCGGCGTTCGGCACGGCATCGCCGCCGGCCGCCGCGCCGCCGCCCGTCGCCGAGCCCCCCTGGGCCTCTGCACCCACATCAGTCACTCATCTACCTCCTCTGTGCCTCCAGGGCGGGAGCATACGTGTCTCGCGTCTCGGCCACCGTTGCCGCGTACACCTCCTGGAGGCTCATGCCGGACTGGAGCATCCGCCGCTGGCGCTGGGCGCCGTTGTCGGCCGGAAACGTCAGGTCCAGCCCCAGCTCCCCCCGGACCGGCTCAGTCCACTGCAGCAGCCGCTCGGTGGCCTCTGCGGCTGGAAAGACAGCCTCCCGTTCGAGATCGATCAGCTGCCCGTCCATGCCATATCGGATGGCTCGCCAGACGTTCTCGTCGATCAGCCGGCGAGGGATGTCCTGTGTGGGCACCGCCTGGTCCACGTCGCGGGCGGACTGGGCAACGCAGGCCACCACGAGCCCGGCCAGGGCCTCTGATTCCTGAGCGGTGAACTGGCAGTCACAGATCCTGACCTCGACCGTCCCGAACGCCGGGTGCGGCCGGACAGACCACCAGACCTGCGTGTACTCCACGATCGACCCGGTGCGGTCAAGGAACCCGACGTACTCGGCGAAGTCATCCCAGCTCCCGAAGGCGTCCGGCACGCCGCACCGGGGAAAGCTCTTGGTGAAGATCTGGCTGCGGGCGCTGGCCAGGCCGGAATCGCGACCGTCCAGGAAGGGGGAGCTGGCCGAGATCGCCAGCAGCAGGGGCAGGACGGGCCGCATCCGGTCGCACACCAGGACGGCCCGGTCAGCACCGTGAATGCCCACGTGAACGTGCAATGAAAACGTGTTGTTACGCCAGGCCACGTACTTCAGGCCCTCCTCCACCCGCCGGTAATGCTCGGTGTCGATGATGGGCTGCTGGCGGTAATCGGCCCAGGGATGGGTGCCGGTGGCGCCCAGGCCCAGGCCCAGGCCGGAGGCAACGGCAAACAGGCGCTGGCGGCGATCACGCTGCGCCGTCACCGCCGCCGCCAGGTCGCCTCCCCGGCCGGAGCGGATCTCTATCTCAGAGGAGATGAGCTCGCCGGCGATCGACTCGCTCAGGACCGGATCCTCGCTCGCGGCCCGGCACATGTCATCAAAGGCCGGGGTGAGCCCCAGATCGCCGTCCAGCAGTCCGAACTCCTCCTCCAGCCCGACCGTGAAGTCGGTGGAGCTCTCGAAGGCCGCCCGAGCGGTGTCGAAGTCAAGAACCATGTGCCGGTACGGAGCGTCTGCTCTGATCAGGTCAGGTAGAAGTACAGGGCGTACAGGAGGTCCACCGCGGGGCTGGAGGTGTGGACTGTCACCTCCGGCGGGACCTGGAGCAGCGCCTCCGAGTAGTTGAAGATGATCTTCACTCCCGCGTCGACCAGATCGTCGGCCAGCGCCTGTGCCGCCCCGGAGGGCACGGCGAGCACGGCCACCACGATGTCCTCCTCGTCAACGACGTGACGAAGCTCCGAGTTGTTGCGGACCATCAGCGATCCGATCTGCGTGCCCACCTTGTCCTCGTCGGTGTCGAACATCGCCACCACCCTGAATCCATGGTCGGCAAAGATGTCCGAGGTGGCGATCGCAGTGCCGAGGTGGCCGGCCCCGAACAGCGCAATGTTGTGCTGTCCAGAGGTGCGCAGGATCTTCCGGATCTGGGAGACCAGCGAGTCGATGTTGTAGCCCACCCCCCGCTTTCCGAACTTGCCAAAGCCCGACAGGTCTCGGCGGATCTGCGTCGAGTTGACGTGGGTGTAGTCCGCCAGCTCCTGGGAGGAGATCGTGTCCTTGCCCATCTTGCGGGCCTGGGTGAGGACCTGCAGGTAGCGCGACAGGCGGGCGGCCACGCCAAGTGAGAGCTTCTCGCCTGGTTTCTCCGCGCCGCCGGCCTCAGCGGACGACGAGCGATCGCGACCCGCGATGTAGGTCATCCGGTCTCCACAATACCGAGCCGCTGCTCGAGCTCGGATCGCGCCACGGAGAGCTCAAATGCCTCCTGGCCGTCGATGGTGATCACCGGGATCCGCTCCAGGTAGCGCCGGTGCAGCCGGTCGTCGTCGTCAATGTCGCGCTCCTGCAGGGAGAAGCTCCCCGGGTGCCGGCCCAGGACATCCGTCAGGAGCTGGCGCGCGTCGTCGCACAGGCAGCACCCGTCTCGGGTGTAGAGCACCACCGTCTTCATCAGGCGGCCGCGGGAGTCTCGCCTGATGCGTACACGTCCAGCCCCAGGTAGTCGGGATACGGCAGGGGCCTCACAAACCGGGCCGCACTGGCGATCATGGCCGCGTTGTCGGTGCAGAGCTCTCTGGGTGGCACGTCGACCTCCACGCCCAGCTCGGATACCGCCTGGCGGAGCGGGCCGTTGGCGGCCACCCCGCCTCCCAGGGCGAGCCTCCCCAGGCCGGTCTGGGACAGGGCGCGGCGCACCCTGATGAGGAGCGACTCCACGATCGCCCGCTGATAGGAGGCAGCCAGGTCGGCCCGTCGGCGCGCAGCCTCATCCTCCCCGAGGTCTCGCACGGCGTACAGGAGCGCCGTCTTAAGACCGGCGAACGAGAAATCCAGGCCGCCCAGCCGGGCCGCGGTTGGGAAGTCAAAGGCGTGGGGGTCTCCGTCCCGGGCCAGCCGCTCCAGGGCGGCGCCTCCTGGATAACCCAGGCCGAGGAGGCGGGCCCCTTTGTCGAAGGCCTCGCCGGCCGCATCATCCAGCGTCTCCCCCAGCACCTCGAACGCCGGGCCGGGATCCCGAACGTGGGCCAGAAGCGTGTGCCCGCCACTGGCGATCAGGCTGAGGAACGGGGGCTCGAACGGGCTGGGCGCGATGAATCCGGCCGCCACGTGACCGTGGAGGTGGTCGACCGGGGCCAGGGGAGTCCGGTGCACGGCGGCCAGTGACTTGGCCGTGGCCACCCCCACCAGGAGCGCGCCGACCAGACCGGGGCCGTGGGTCACGGCCACCAGCCGGACGTCCTTCAGCGAGGCGTTGGCGTGGGCCAGGGCGTCATCGACCACCGGTCCGATCAGAGTGAGGTGGTGGCGGGAGGCGATCTCAGGGACGATCCCGCCATAGCGATCGTGGACGCCCTGGGAGGAGATCACGTTGGCCAGGATCTCGCCCTCGGGGCTGAGCACGGCAGCGCAGGTGTCGTCGCAGCTCGTCTCCAGGGCCAGGATCACGACGATGTCTCGGGCGCCAGCGCCATGTCCGCGGTCCGCCACATGATCAGGGCGTCCTCTCCCGTGTCCTGGTAGTACCGCGGCCTGGTCCCTGAGGAGCGGAAGCCAAACCGCTCATACAGGGCGATGGCCGCGGCGTTGGACGGGCGCACCTCCAGCGTGAACGGCTGCTCTGGGCCCACCTGGCTGATCAGCTGGCCCAACAGAGCGCTGGCGATGCCGCGGCGCCGCAGTGGCGGATCGACGGCCACGTTCATGAGGTGCCAGACGTCGGCATACCGGGAGCAGATGACGTACCCGGCGATCCACGGCGACACCTGGCCATCCGAGACCACCGCCGCGAGCGAGACGTTGGAGGGTTTTGACAGCTCCAGCACGAACATGGCCGACGACCACGGGGTGGGAAAGGCCCGGCGCTCGATCGCCATCACCTGGGGCAGGTCGCGGAAGCCCAGCGTACGAATCGTGAGGGCTTCAGCGCTCACCGGCTCGCTCCGGTCCGGAGGGAGGGGCGGCTCTCGGTCTGGCATCAGGAAGGCGTTGGTAATCAGGGACAAGCCGATCTGGCTGGGTCACCGGCAGGCCCCGAGCTATGAGACAGTGGTTGCGGGCCGTGACTCGGTGAAGCTTGGACGCGTCCTCCGGAACGTAACCCCCGGAGCGTTCCAGAACGTCCCTGAATGCTAGCGCCCCCTCACCGATGGCCATCGGATCGGAGAGGCCCGTGACGGCCTCGGCGAGGGCGTCTGGAGTGAGAGCGCACGGCGCCAGGATGGGGAGGCTGTGCTGGTCCAGCCGGCGGGAATCCCAGGCCGCGACGAATGCCTCGCCTCGCCGGGCATCCAGCACGGCCAGCACGGTGCCGGGCGCCTCTCCTCCCTCGGCCACATCCCGGGCGTTGAGCGCGAGCGAATGGAGCGTGGACACCCCAACCAGCGGGGTCCCCGCGGCCTGGGCCAACCCCTTGGCCGTGGCCACCCCGATGCGCAACCCGGTGAACGTCCCCGGCCCCAGGCCGACGGCGATCCGGTCGATCGCGTCCCATCCCATCTGCTCCGTCTCCAGGAGCCCCACCACCAGCGCCAGCAGCTGGGGCGCGTGCCGGGGACGCTCCCCCGGGGGCGGGTCGTCCCGGATCTCAAGCGTGTTCATGACCTGGCAGGCCGAACCGTCCCCCTCCACCTCGGCAAATGCCACGGTGGTGGCCCGGGTTGCCGTGTCAAAGGCCAGGATCCTCACTAAAGCGCGATGTCCACCCGTCGCTCGTCGCCGCCCGCGTGGACGATGCGGACCCGAGCCGCCACCTCTCCCAGGCCAGCCAGTACATCCTGTTGGCGGGGCCATTCCACGAAGGCGATGGTGTCAGGCCGCAGATACTCGGAGAGGAGATCCGGGTCCTCGTCTCGGAGGTCGTGAACCCTGAATAGGTCGACGTGGGCCACCGGGACCTCGGCCGGGTAGCGGTGCCCGATGGTGAACGTGGGGCTCCTGACGGCGCCGGCCACCCCCAGGGCGCGACAGGCCCCACGCACGAGCGTCGTCTTACCGGCCCCCAGCTCGCCCTCTATGAGCACCACATCACCCGCTCTCAGGCGGGCGGCCAGCTCCGCCCCCAGAGCCTCTGTCTCGTAAGGACCGCGGGAGCGATGAGATCCCTCGGGGGCCCTGGTGGGACTGCTTGACCGGTCGGAGGCCATCGATCCTGGCCACTGTATTCGGTACCGTCACCCTGACGATGATGGATTCCCGGCCAGAGCGCCGCCTGGGTGCGCTGGCGGCACTCCGGACCCGCGTCCAACCGCGGCTGAGCAGGCTGCGCCGCTCCGAGACTGCGAAGGCAGGGGGGCTGGCCCTGGCCATGATCCTGAACAACATCATCGCCCTTGGGGCGACGGTGTTGTTCGCCCGTGAGCTGACTGACTACGGTTCGCTGGGGGCGCTGATCAGCTACCTGCTGATCCTGACCGTGGTTGGACAGGCGATGCAGGTGGCCACGGCCCGTGAGGGCGTCCTGGGGCACCTCGGCGTGGGTCCGGCGCTGCTGGACACGGTCAGGGGTTGGACTCGGACCCTGATGATCGCCACCGCTGGTTTGACCGTGGTCTCAATCCTGCTCCGTGACCCAATCGCACAGGCCGTGGGAGTGCACAGATATCCCTGGGCAGCTGCCCTGGGAGTCCCTGCCGGGTGCCTGTATCTGGAGCTGTCGTTGCTCCGGGGCGGGCTCCAGGGGGTGGGCAACTACCGCGCCGTGGGGATGAGCCTGGTGGGCGAGCAGGGAGTGCGGCTGATCACCGGAGCCCTCCTGGCCCTGGGGATGGGGGTCACGGGCGCATACCTGGCTTCGATCCTCTCCTACATCGCCATGTCGATCTACTGCCTGGCCAAGCTGCGGGTGCACGCCGCCACCCACCCCCGGCGAGAGCCCACCGCCACCGCCGGCGTCTCCCTTCTCCAGCACATCCGGCGAGCCTGGGCGCCGATCGCCGGTCTGGCCGTGATCGCGGTGCTCCAGAACATCGACATCATCGCCGCCAAGCATCGCTTCTCCTCGGCAACGGCCACCTCGTACGCCGCCACCGCCGTGGCGGCCAAGGTCATGATCTGGGTGGCCGTGGGAGGAGCGTTCTACCTCGTCCCTGAGGCGGCACGGCTCCGCGCCGCGGGTCAGGACGCCCGTCCCCTGCTCGCCCGGGTCCTCGCCATCGTCGTCGTGTGCTCAATCCCCTGCCTGCTGATCTTTGCCTTCGGCGCGCACGCACTTCTCAGCGCCGTTTTCGGGCCGAAGAAGGCCACCGCCTCTGACTCCCTGCTCGTGCTGGGCCTCGCCTTCACCGTTCTGGCCTGCACGTACCTGGCCATCCAGTACATGCTGGCGCTCAAGCGGACCAGGTTCCTGGTGGCAATCGGAGTGGTTGCGGCCGCCGAGCCCATACTGCTTCTCCAGGCCTCACGTCACCCGTCCGGATTCGCCGGCGTGGTCCTGGCCGTTCAGGCCGTGGGGGCGGTGGTGGCTTTCGCGCTGGCCCTGCGGCGGGAAAAGGCGCCACCGGGCCCACCGGCCGCCGAGTCCACGCTTGAAGACGCCGCCCAGTCGCCGACCGTGGCCGAGGTGGTTTAGCGGCAGGCTCGCAGCGCCCTGCGATTCAGGGCGCTAGAACAGGCCGAGCTGGGACACCGGGTCCGGCCCGCTCAGCACCGGCACCCCGGGCTCTGACACCTCGTCATCCAGCTCAAGCTCATCCAGGTCGGGGGGCTCGTCCACCGGATCAGGCTGGGCCGGAGCGCCCTGGGCCAGCAGCTCCGGAATGTCGTGGAAGTCGGTACGCAGCGTCTCCAGCATCGAGGGCGTGTAGAGAGCAGCGGCGGGGTGGAACAGCGGGTAGAGCCTGACCGCCCGGCTCCCGACCACCCGAACCTCCTCGCGGCCGTGCAGGCGCGAGATCCCCGTCGTATCGCCCCGCAGGAGCTTGGTGGAGAAGTTGCCCAGTGTGCAGATCACGCTGGGTTCGATCAGCCTGACCTGCTCGAACAGGTAGGCCTGGCACGACTCGATCTCTCTGGGCTGGGGATCCCGGTTGTCAGGGGGCCGGCAGCGCAGGACGTTGCCGATCCAGACGTCCTTGCGATCCAGCCCGATCTCCCCCAGCAGCCGGTCAAGCAGCTTCCCGGCCGCTCCTACGAACGGCAGGCCCAGACGGTCCTCGTTGGCCCCGGGCGCCTCCCCGATGAACATGAGCTCGGCGTCTGCGTTTCCCGCGCCGAAGACCGCGTTCGTGCGTCCCTGATGCAGTGGACAGCGCGTACAGTCGCGCACCTCCGCGTACAGGACCTTGAGCTGTTCCCGGCGCTCGGCGGCGGTGGTCATGCCGAGCCGTAACTCCTCATGTGGGGTGATGGTAGTCGCGGATTCGGACGGGGTATTATGGCTACAAGAGGCCACCACCATCAGGGGTGGACCTCGTCTCGCCAAATCACTTAAATCATCTAGCCGACCGGTATCTCACATGCGGGAACTGGAACGGGATTCGTCCTCCGAACCGTCTGCTTGCACTCGGCTGGCCGTGATCGGCCAGGGCCGCCTCGGTGGCGCCTTGATCCACGCGCTGCGGACCGCCGAGGCCGCCGTCAGCAGCAGCTACCGCGTGGTGGGTCCCCTCGGACGGGGAGCTGACGGCCACGACGCGGACGCCGTGCTGCTGTGCGTCCCGGATGGCGAGATCGCAGCCGCCGCCTCCCTGATCCTGCCCGGCAGGCTGGTTGGCCACTGCTCAGGTGCCAGCGGCCTGGACTGCCTGTCCCCTCACGAGTCCTTCTCGCTTCACCCACTGATGACGGTGGCCCACCCCGGCACGAGCTTCGCGGGCGCGGGCGCGGCGGTTGACGGCAGCACCCCCCGAGCCCTGGCCCTGGCGGAGGACCTGTCCAGGAAGCTGGGCATGCGGCCGGTGCGGGTGACCCCGGAGGACCGGGCTCTGTATCACGCTGCCGCCTCGGTGGCGTCGAATTTCCTGGTCACGCTGGAGGCCGCGGCCGAGCGCCTGGGCGGATTGACGGGTTTGGAGCGAGACCTGCTGGTGCCGCTGGTCCGAGCCACCGTGGAGAACTGGGCGTCCCTGGGCCCGCAGCGAGCGCTCACGGGGCCGGTGGCCAGGGGAGATGAGGCGACGGTCCGGCGCCAGCGTCAGGCCGTCGAAGAGCGGGCACCTGACCTCCTGCCGCTGTTCGACGCGCTCGTCGACGCCACCCGGGAGCTGGCGAACTCGCCTCACTTGGAGCCCCAGCCGGCATGAGGACTCTGCGCACCGTGCTCGAAATGCGAACCGCTCTGACTGGACACCGCGGGGAGGGCGCAACCATCGGGCTCGTCCCGACCATGGGCGGCCTGCACGAAGGTCACCTTTCGCTGTTCGGCCGGGCCCGGGCAGAGTGCGACGTCGTGGTGGCCTCGCTGTTCGTGAACCCGACGCAGTTCGAGGATGTCCGCGACCTGGAGGCGTATCCGCGCCACGAGGCCCTGGACGCCGGGCTGGCCGAAGAGCATGGCGTGGACTACCTGTTCGCGCCGTCGCCGGAAGAGCTCTATCCGGCCGGCTTCTCCACGACAGTGTCCGTGGGGGGACTGAGCGAGACCCTGGAGGGCGCTCATCGGGGCCGCGGCCACTTCGATGGAGTGGTCACCGTGGTCGCCAAGCTCCTGAACATCATCTCGCCGGACGCGGCCTACTTCGGCCAGAAGGACGCTCAACAGGCGCTCGTGATCAGGCGGCTCGTGGTGGACCTGAACCTCCCCGTCCGGATCGTCGTCTGCCCCACGGTGCGCGAGGCCGATGGCCTGGCGATGTCCAGCCGGAACGCCCGCCTGGACGACCACGAGCGCCCGCGAGCCAGCGCGCTCTACCGAGCGCTGAGAGCCGTCCAGGAGGCCGTGGATGCCGGCGAGCAGGACCCGGCGGTGGTCAGAGACGCCGGCCTGGGCGTCCTGCGCTCAGCGGGCATCGAGCCGGAGTACCTGGAGCTCGTGAGCCCCGACACGATGGCGCGGGTGGGAGATCTCGACGATGGGGCCCTGGTCGTCGTGGCAGCCAGAGTGGGCTCGACCCGTTTGATCGACAACTTGATGGTGGCGCCTCGCGCCGCCCTGAAACAGAAACCCCCTGCCCTGGCCGTCACCGGTACACGGGCTGTTGAGAACGGAGGCCGCTGAATGCGAAGGACCATGCTGAAGTCGAAGATCCACCGGGCCACGGTGACCGACTGCGATCTGCATTACGTGGGGTCGATCACCGTCGACCCGGACCTGCTGGACGCGGCCGACATCCTGGAGTTTGAGCAGGTGGCCGTGGTCGACGTGGACAACGGCGCCCGCTTTGAGACGTACACAATCGCCGGCAACCGCGGCAGCGGGGAGATCAAGGTCAACGGGGCGGCGGCCCGCCTGGTCCATCGCGGGGACACGATCATCGTCATCTCCTACGCCGCCTATGACCCTGACGAGATGTCGAACTACCGGCCGCGCGTCGTACACGTCAACGCCCGCAACGAGATTCTGGCCACCGACGACGAGGTCGCGACGCTGCTCAGCGAGACCTCGGCCGACCTGATGGCAACCCCTGTCGCCTAAGGAGGATTCATGTCTGCCACTCCACACACCACAGTGCCCCACACGCTTGATGACCCGGTGCCGATGACCCTGCCCCGGCTGGCCGAGAAGAAGCGCGCCGGCGAGGCGATCGTGATGGTGACCGCGTATGACTACCCCTCCGCCCAGGTCGCGCAGCAGGCCGGCGTGGACATGGTGCTGGTGGGGGACTCGGGGGCCATGACCGTCCTCGGCTATCCCTCCACCGTCCCCGTGTCGGTGGACGAGATGCTGGTGCTGACGGCCGCCGCGCGCCGGGGCCTGGAGACCCCGCTGCTGGTGGGCGATCTCCCGTTCGGCTCCTACGAGGCCTCGGATGAGCAGGCCGTGGTCACGGCTCAGCGCTTCGTCAAGGAGGCCGGTTGTGACGCGGTCAAGCTGGAACGCGGCGGCACGAGCGCGGATCGGGCACGGGCCATCGTGCAGGCCGGCATCCCGGTCATGGGACACGTGGGGCTGACCCCGCAGACGGCCACGGCCCTGGGTGGTTATCGAGCTCAGGCCAGGACGTCACAGCGCGCCCTCGGAGTGGCTGCGGACGCCCTGGCCCTCCAGGAGGCCGGCTGCTTCTCGATCGTGTTCGAGGCCATCCCGGCCGCCGTGGCCCGTGAACTCATGCCCCACCTGGAGGTGCCGGTGATCGGGATCGGCGCCGGCCCGGACACCGACGGGCAGGTGCTGGTCTTCCATGATCTGCTCGGCATCTACGACGGGCATACCCCCAGGTTCGCCAAGCGCTACCACGACCTGCGGGCCGAGATGGTCACGGCCGTCGCCCAGTACGCCAGCGAGGTGCGACGCCGCGAGTTTCCCGCCCCAGAGCACACGTACTCGATCGATGAGGACGAGCTGGCGGAGTTCCGCCGGGAGTTCGTGACCACATAGCGCAGGCGGCCGGCGGCCGAAGACTCGGGCGGTTTTCCAGCGACGTAGCAGCAGCCCCCGGGCGCGCCCGTCAACATTCCCAGCCGCGTATGAGGACCTTCATGGATCGGAGCCGGGCTGCGGTGGTGGCCGTCTGCCTGGCCACCGCAGTCGCGGCCTGTGGATCTCATCCCGTGGAAACCAAGTTCCAGGGGGTCGGATCCACCGTCGTGTTCGGCTCGCATCAGGCCCTGAGCGGCCCGGCGTCTCCCGGCTACCGGGAGATCTCCGGGGCATCAGCGGACTTCTTCAGCTACGTCAACGACCACGGCGGCGTGTACGGGCGGACCCTCCGGATGATCACCATGAACGACGCCTACGACCCCACCCACGCGCTGAGCGATGTCCAACAGCTCGTGCTTTACAACGACGTGTTCGGGATCTTCGAGGGCCTCGGAACAGCCGCCCACTCCCAGGTGAAGCCATTCCTGAACGCCTACCAGGTTCCTGACCTCTTCGTGGCCTCGCCGTGTCCGTGCTGGACAGACGGCAACGCCGACCCGTTCACGTACGGATGGCAGCCCACCGGAACCGTCGAGGGCAAGATCCTGGGCTGGTACATCCACCGCCACTTTCCCGGGCAGAAGGTCGGTGTCCTCTACCAGGATGATGAGGCCGGAAGATCGGGACTTGCCGGCATCCGGGACGAGGTGCCGCAGGTGGTGGCGCATCAGCCCTACAGGGCGGGCGCGACCACGCTCACCAGGCAGCTTCGGGCGATCAAGAAATCAGGCGCCACGGTCCTGGTTGACTTCACTCTGCCCACGTACACCGCGCTGGGCCAGCTGACATCGCTGAAGATCGGCTACAGCCCGCACCTCGCCGTGTGGAGCGGCGGGGCGGACCCGGTGACCGTGGCCCGCATGATCAACGTCCTGTCTGCCGGGGCGTTCCATGGCTACGGCCTCATCGAGGACGCCATCACCGACACCTATCTCCCCCCCATCACCGACACGTCGAACCCATGGATCCGCCTATTCAGGCGGATCGAGCACAAGTATGCGCCGGGGAGGCTGTTCGACTCAAATATCGAATACGGGTTGGCCAGCGCCTACACGGTCGTGCAGGCGCTGCGAGCGGCGGGGGCAAACCTAACCCGCCAGGGGCTGATCAACGCCATCAACCGGAAGGGCTCGTCCTGGCGCGGTCCGGGTCTGGTCCCACTGCATTACTCCAGGTCTGACCACGCGGGCTACAGCGGCGCCCAGCTCGGCCACATCCGCAGCGGTCGGCTGGCCGTGTTCGGAACCCCAATGGTGACCACGACCCGGGCCCACTCTCCCGTCACTCCCTACCGCGGGCACCAGTCGCCCCCGCCCCCGAACGGTTTCCCGGGGGCCACGAGCGGTTGAGGCCAGGCGTCAGGGGCGGCTGATCGCCACCACGGCGGGCTGGCTGCTGAGGAACGCCGGGCGGGGCCGAGCTACGGGTAGGTGATCTGCCTGAGCACCCGGGCCGGGACTCCCGCGGCCAGTGAGAACGGCGGGATGTCCGAGATGACAACCGAGTTGGCCCCGATCACCGACCGCTCGCCCACGGTGACGCCGCTGGTGATGACCACGTTCGCGCCGCACCAGACGTTGTCAGCCACCCGCGTGGGGCCCTTGCTGGTGAAGCCCTGCCAGGGCACCGGCGTGTCCGGGTCATCGAAGCGGTGCGCGGCGTCGCTGATGAAGCAGCCGTTGGCGAACATGCAGTAATCGCCGATCTCAACAAGCTCCTGGGAGGCAACCATCACACCCAGGTTCAGGAACGTCCCGGACCCGATCGTGATCTGGGCCGAGCCCGGGGCGGTCAGCCACACGCCCGGCTCCAGAAGCGTCTGGGCGCCCACCGCGAGCCGGCCCTCTCGGAACGCCGAGAGCACGTTCCCGTGGACGGGCCAGCGGACGAAGGCCCGCCGGCGCATGAACTCCCAGTGGATCCGAGCCCGGTTCCAGGGCAGCGAGTTCTGCTCATACCAGACCCACTTCTGGGCCCAGAGCTTGAGCGCGCCGGCGTCGAACCCAGCTGGCAGGGCGAGCGCGTCGTCAGGGAAGGCGGCGTCGTCAGGGAAGGTCGCGTCGCCAGGCCCCGGAGGGCCTGCCGCGTCGTCAGGCGAAACGTCGGTTTCAGCCACCGATCAGGCGGCCGCCTTCTGCGGCCGTCGGCCGGGGCGTGCCGGCGTTCGCGGCCGCTTGACCGACCCGGCCGGGAGCACCTGAGCGAGGAATTGACCCGTGTATGACCCCTCCACGCCGGCCACCTCCTCCGGAGTTCCGATGGCGATCAGCTGCCCCCCCTCCTCCCCGCCCTCGGGCCCGAGGTCGACGATTCGGTCGGCCACCTTGATCACGTCCAGGTTGTGCTCGATCACCACCACCGAGTTCCCGGCCTCCACCAAGCGCTCCAGGACCTCCAGGAGCCGCTGGATGTCGGCGAAGTGGAGCCCCGTGGTGGGCTCGTCCAGGATGTACAGCGTCCGTCCGGTGGCCACCTTGCACAGCTCGGCCGCCAGCTTGACGCGCTGGGCCTCGCCGCCTGAGAGCGTCGTGGCCGGCTGACCCAGCCGCATATAGCCGAGCCCCACGTCGTTGAGGGTCTCGACGCGGCGCCGGATCTTTGGGATGTGGGCGAAGAACTCGAGCGCCTCCTCCATGGGCATCTCCAGCACGTCGGCGATCGTCTTGCCCTTGAAGCGGACGTCCAGCGTCTCCCGGTTGTAGCGCTTGCCGTGGCATTGCTCGCAGGGCACGTACACATCGGGCAGGAAGTGCATCTCGATCTTGATCTGCCCGTCGCCGCGGCACACCTCACAGCGCCCGCCCTTGACGTTGAACGAGAACCGCCCGGGCTTGTACCCGCGGGCCCGAGCCTCCTGGGTCTTGGAAAACAGCTCCCGGATCTGGTCGAACAGACCGATGTAGGTGGCCGGATTGGAACGCGGCGTGCGCCCGATGGGCGACTGGTCCACCGAGATGATCTTGTCCAGCTGGTCAAGCCCGGTGATCCGGCGGTGGGTCCCCGCCCGCTGTCGCCTCCGGTGCAGCCGGTTTCCCAGCGTCTTGTAGATGACGTCGTTGACCAGCGTCGACTTGCCTGAGCCTGACACCCCGGTCACGCAGCACATCACGCCCAACGGGAGCTTCACGTCGATGCCCTGGAGGTTGTGCTCGGCCGCGCCCTCCACCAGGACATATCCGGACGGCTTACGGCGCCGCCGCGGTACGTCGATGATCCTCGCCCTGGAGAGGAACTGCCCCGTCAGGGACTCGGGCACCCGAGCCACCTCCTCGGCCGTTCCCTGAGCCACCACGTAACCGCCGTGCTCGCCGGCCCCGGGCCCCATATCCACCAGATGATCGGCTGCCCGCATCGTGCCCTCGTCGTGCTCGACCACGAGGACCGTGTTGCCCAGGTCCCGGAGGCGCTCCAGCGTGCCGATCAACTTCTCGTTGTCCCGCTGGTGAAGCCCGATCGACGGTTCGTCCAGGATGTACAGAACGCCCACCAGCGAAGATCCGATCTGGGTCGCCAGGCGGATGCGCTGGGCCTCGCCGCCGGACAGCGTGGCCGCCGCTCGGTCCATCGACAGGTAGCCCACGCCTACGTTGTCCAGGAACTGGAGGCGTTCCTGGATCTCCCGCAGGACGAGCCGTGCGATCCGGCGGTCGTGCTCGGACAGCCCAAGCGCCTCCAGCCAGCTCAGTGCCCGCCGAGCAGAGAGGCCGGCGAACTCGTGGATCGCCGTGTCACCCACCAGGACGGCCCGAGACTCAGGGCGTAGCCGTGCGCCGAGGCATTCGGGGCACGGGCGCAGGGTCATGTACTCCTCGATCTTCTCCCGGGTGAACTCCGAGTCGGTGTCCCGATAGCGGCGCTCCAGATTGGGGATGATCCCCTCAAACGTGGTGGCGTAGGAGCGACGGCGCCCAAAGCGGTTCCGGTAGGAGACCTGGACCCGATCTCCGTTGGTGCCGTGCAGAAAGAAATCCCGAGAGCTGTCAGGGAGATCCTGCCACGGACTCTCCAGGTCGATCCGGTAGCGCTCGGAGATGGCCTGGATCAGCTGGTCGTAGTACTCCGAGGCGCTGGCCGCCCAGGGCGCGATTGCCCCCTCGCCTATCGAAAGCGTGGGATCGGGCACCACGAGCTCGGGGTCGATCTCCATCTGGGAGCCCAGACCGGTGCACCGCGGACAGGCCCCATGCGGAGAGTTGAAGCTGAAGATGCGAGGCTCGAGCTCCACCAGGCTCGGGCCATGCACGGGGCAGGCGAACTTCTCGCTGAACGTCAGCGTGCGCTGGTCTGGCGCCTCGGCATCAACCAGCTCGATCTCCACCAGGCCATCGGCCAGGGCCACCGCCGTCTCGATGGAGTCAGCCAGGCGCTTGCGCAGGTCCGGCTTCATCACCAGGCGATCGACCACGACGGCGATGTCGTGCTTGAACTTCTTGTCCAGCACGATTTCCTCGTCCAAGCGTCGCAGGTCCCCGTCCACCTTCACCCGGCTGAACCCCTCACCCCGGAGCTCCTCCAGCTGCTTGCCGTATTCGCCCTTGCGCCCGCGGACCACGGGCGCCAGGACCATGAACCTCACACCCTCGGCGAGCTCCATGACCTGGTCGATGATCTGTTCGGTCGACTGCCCGCTGATGGGCCGGCCACAGATGTGGCAGTGCGGATGGCCGATCCGGGCCCACAGCAGGCGGAGATAGTCATAGATCTCGGTCACGGTCCCCACGGTCGACCGGGGATTGCGTGAGGTCGTCTTCTGATCGATCGAGATGGCCGGCGACAGTCCCTCGATGGAGTCCACGTCCGGTTTGTCCATCTGGCCCAGGAACTGACGCGCATACGCCGAGAGCGACTCGACATACCGGCGCTGCCCCTCCGCATAGATGGTGTCGAAGGCCAGCGAGGACTTGCCGGAGCCTGAGAGCCCTGTGATGACGGTCAGCGACCCGCGCGGGATGGCCACCGTGATGTCTTTGAGATTGTGCTCCCGCGCGCCGGAGACGACCAGCTGATTCACATAAATCAGTCTAGTTACCCGAACGGACGTTCGGGCGCGACCCTGGCCGGCCCGCCGCTACCCCTCGACCGAGGCGTAGACCTCCTCGATCAGACCGGCCCGGTCAGACAGCTCGAAGTTCTCGGCCAGGTAGCGGTCGACCTCATCGCGGGGCGTGCCGTTCAGCGCCATGTTGAGGGCGATGAGCCTGGCGCCCTCGGTGTCGTCACCGAAATCGGACTCCACCGCCGGCTCCGGCACCGGTTCAGGCTCGGGCTCGGGCTCGTACACGGGCGCACTCGGAGCCGGCTCCTCGTACACGGGCTCCTGATAGGCCTCCTCGGTCGCGAGGGGCTCGAAGGAGCGGGGCGGCTCCACGGGCTCGGGCTCCTCCGGTTCGAACTCGGGCCGCGGCAGCACGGCGTCCCTGACCTCGGTCAGGTGAGACTCCAGGAGCTGGAGGTCGGCGGTTGCCCGGTTGGCGCTGGTGCGCAGCCCATCCAGCAGGGTGCCCAGCTCCGCCTCGATGGCATTCACGCGCTCGCTCAATGCCCCGGTGGCCACGGACACGCTGGCCACGTACTGGCTGGCCTGCGCGGTCGCCTCCTCGCGGGCCTGCTTGGCCTCGCTGCGCGACTCCCGCCGGATGTCCCGGGCGTCCTTCTCGGCGTCGGCCCTGATCTGGTTCGCGCTGGCCTCGGAGGCCTCGACGATCGCCCGCACCTGCTCGGCGGCCGTCTCAGCCAGCGACTCGCTACGCCGTCTGGCGCTGCTCCTGAGCTCCTCCACCTGTTCGGCGAGCGAGCTCAGATGGGCGTCGACCGCATTCGGGTCATATCCCCGGCGGCCGATGGGGAAGTCCTTCTTCTCGATGCTCTGACGATCCAGGGCCAAGGCGACTACCTCCGGAGGATGAGGGGAGCGACGGCGCGAGACTACCGGACCGCCCTGCTTCCCGCGACCTATCGGCCCCGAACGAGGCGGCCTTAAGCCTCCGGCCGGGCTCGAGTCAGCCGGCCGCCACGGCCTGGTCCAGTTTCCGCTTGAGGTCTCGGATCTCGTCGCGGAGCTTGGCTGCGTACTCGAACCGCAGCTCCTCGGCCGCCTGGAGCATCTCCTCCTCCAGCTCCACGATCGTCCTCTCGAGCTCCTCCATCGACAGGCCGGCGGCCAGCTCGGCGGCCCGAGCCCTGCGCCGGCGCGATCTCGGGACCTTCGAGTCTGACTGGAGGAACTCGGCGATGTCGGATATGCCCTTGACGATCGTCTCGGGCGTGATCCCGTGCTGCTCGTTGTACCGGCGCTGGATCTCTCGGCGCCGGTCGGTCTCCCCGATCGCCGCCCGCATGGCCGCCGTCTCCTTGTCGGCGTACATGAGCACCGTGCCCTCGACGTTGCGGGCCGCCCGGCCGATCGTCTGGATCAGCGACGTCTCCCCGCGCAGGAAGCCCTCCTTGTCGGCGTCCAGGATCCCCACCAGCGAGACCTCGGGCAGATCGAGCCCCTCGCGGAGCAGATTGACGCCCACCAGCACGTCGAACTGCCCCAGCCGCAGCTCTCGAATGATCTGGATGCGCTCCAGCGTGTCGATCTCCGAGTGCAGATAGCGGACGCGGAACCCCATCTCCAGCAGGTAGTCCGTGAGGTCCTCGGCCATCTTCTTGGTCAGCGTCGTGACCAGCGTCCGCTCGTCCCGCTCGACCCGGCCCCGGATCTCGTTCATCAGGTCGTCGATCTGGTTCCGCGTCTCCCGCACCTCGACCTCGGGATCCACGATCCCCGTGGGGCGGACTATCTGCTCGACGATGCGGGCCGAATGCGATCGCTCGTACTCCCCGGGGGTGGCGGACACGAACACCACCTGCGGGGTGATTGACAGATATTCCTTGAACGTCTGGGGCCGGTTGTCCAGGGCGCTGGGGAGCCTGAAGCCGTAGTCCACAAGCGTCTGCTTGCGAGAGCGGTCCCCCTCGTACATTCCGCCGATCTGCGGGACGGTCTGGTGGGACTCGTCGATGAAGCAAAGGAAGTCGTCCGGGAAGTAGTCGAGCAGGCAGTACGGCCGATCGCCCGGCCGCCGGCCGTCCAGGATCCGCGAGTAGTTCTCGATACCGGAACAGAAGCCCAGCTCACGCAGCATCTCCATGTCGTACTGGGTGCGCTGGCGGAGCCGATGGGACTCCAGCAGCTTCCCCTGGGCCTCGAGCTCGGCGCAGCGCTCGCCCAGCTCACGGCCGATCTCGGCCACGGCGTCCTCGATCATCCCCTCGCGCACGTTGTAGTGGGAGGCCGGCCAGATGCCCACGTGCTCGATGTCCTCCTGGATGACCTCGCCGGTCAGGGGATCGAACTCCTGGAGCTGCTCGACCTCGTCGCCGAACAGCACCACCCGGTAGGCCGTCTCGGCGTAGGCCGGGAAGATCTCGAGCGTCTCGCCCCGCACCCGGAACGTCCCGCGGCCCAGCGCGGTGTCGTTGCGCGTGTACTGGATCGAGACCAGCTTGCGCAGCAGGCGGTCCCGGTCCACGAAGTCTCCCTTGGTCAGCGTCTGGAGGTTCTCGTCGTAAACCTCCGGCGAGCCCAGGCCGTAGATGCAGGACACGCTGGCCACGATCAGGACGTCTCGCCGGGCGAACAGCGCCGCCGTGGCCGAATGGCGCAGCCGATCGATCTCCTGGTTGATGGCCGAGTCCTTCTCGATGTACAGGTCCTTGCTGGGAACGTAGGCCTCAGGCTGGTAGTAGTCGTAGTAGGACACGAAGTACTCCACCGCGTTCTGCGGGAAGTACGTGCGGAACTCGTTGCAGAGCTGGGCGGCCAGGGTCTTGTTGTGCGCGATGACCAGCGCCGGCTTCTGGACCGCCTGCACCACGCCGGCCATGGCCATCGTCTTGCCCGTACCGGTGGCCCCCAGCAGCGTCAGGAAGCGCTCCCCGGACTCGACGCCCTCGGCCAGGGACCGGATGGCCGCGGGCTGGTCCGCGGTGGGGCTGAACGCGGCGTCAAGCTCGAACTTGGGCATAGGGGTTTGAGGCTAGCGAGGCCGACCGGGTTGATCCAAAACCCGGGGTCTGTTCGAATACCCCGGAGTGCCCGCAACAAAGGAGGAATCAAGATGGCAGTGATCGTGACGATCTTGACGAAGGGCGACCCGAAGCAGGTCGAGGAGTACGCGTCGGCAAACGGCGACTCGATGCAGGCGATCATCGAGAGCGCCAAGAGCCACGGCCTCATCGCTCATCGCTTCTACGGATCCGACGGCCAGGTCCTGGTGATTGACGAGTGGCCTGACGGCGACAGCTTCCACGCGTTCTTCCAGGAGAACAGCGATCGGATCGGTCCGATCATGGAAGCCGCGGGCGCCCAGGGCCCGCCCGAGATCAACGTCTGGAACAAGCTCGAAACCGGTGACGACATCGGCTGGGGCGCCTGATCGGCGTCCGCCAGGGAAGGAGGTCTTGGATGGGATCGAACCAGGAAGTTGTCGAGGGCTTCTGGAAGGCGTTCGAGGCAGGTGACCTGAATGCCGCGGCCGAGCAGATCACGCCTGATGGCGTCTTCGCGCAGCCCGGGATGCCGGAGGTGCGCGGACCCGACGGCCTGCGCATGATGCTCGCGGGCTGGCGCTCGGCGTTTCCGGACATCCGTCACGAGATGGACGACGTCGTGGAGTCCGGCGACACGATCGCGGTCCGGCTGCGGGTGATGGGAACCCACACGGGGACAATGCGCACGCCGGACGGCCAGGAGATCGAGGCCACCGGGCGCGAGTTCGTGTGGGACTCAGTGGACTGGATCAAGATCCGCGACGGCAAGATCGCCTCCTGGCGGGTCTACCAGGACACGTTGCCCTTCCTGGTGGGGCTGGGGCTGATGCCGGAGGGGGCGGTGGGCTGACCCTGGTGGCCCGGGCCGGGGCCCCGCCGTCCGGGGAGGCGGGGCCTGTCAGCCGTAGCCGAGCTCGCCCGCGTACGTGTGCCGGTAGTCCCGCTGGGCCTCCATGACCCGAAGCACGTAGGCCTGGGTCTGGGGGAACGGGATCTGGGAGACGGTGAACGGCTGGCCCGCGCGGCGGGCGGCGGACAGCCACCGGTTGACGTTCGTCTCGCCCCCGTTGTAGGCCGCCAGGGCCAGGACGTTGTTGCCGCCGTACTCGTCCAGCAGGTAGCGCAGGTAATACGAGCCGTAGGCGATGTTCACCGCTGGGGTGGCCAGGTCGGAGACCCGGAACGTGGTCGCGCCCGACCTGTGGGCCAGGAACTCCGCCGTCTGGGGCAGGATCTGCATCAAGCCCTGGGCCCCCGCCGAGGAGGGCCGGGGATCGAACTTCGTCTCGGCATAGATGACGGCGGCCACGAGCGCCGGATCCAGATGCTTCTCGGCCGCCTGCTGGCGGATGATGGAGGAGTAGGACAGGGGTAGGTTCAGATCGTTGTACGCCTTGCGGAATAGCGGCAGGGCCAGCACCACGCCGATGATCAGCAGCCCGCACAGGAGCACCGCCGTGAAGAGGCGGCGGCGGCGCACCGCCGTCCGATGCCGGGAGCGGCTGCCCTGGCGGACGCCGGCGGCGGTGGCGGCTGGGGGTGTCATGACTCCTGAAGCATCTCAAGGATTGCCGACAAATTCGCCTCCAGGTCCTGGACGCTTCCGTCGTTGACCACCACGTACGTCGCCTGACCCGCTTTTTCCTCCTGCGAGAGCTGACGGGCGGCCCGCTCGTCCAGCGCCTGATGACCGCGATCGGACGCCCGGCGGGCCCGAAGCTCCTCCTCGGCGGTCACCGCGATTGTGGCATCGAAGGCCTCCCCCATCCCGGACTCGAACAGGAGCGGCACCTCCACCACGGCGGCCCGTGGCGGTGGATCTGCCCGCTCCACCTCCCGGCGCCACTGCTCAATCCGCTCCCCCACCCGCGGCCACAGCAGTCCCTCCAGCCACCCCCGGCCCTCCGGAGAGGCAAACGCCCTCTGAGCCAGGGCTCCCCGGTCCACCTGACCCCCCGGCGCCGCCTCGGCTCCGAAGCGCTTGACGACCTCCTGTACCACGTCGGGGCTCTCGTACAGCTCGTGCACCACGCGGTCGGTCGACAGGACCGAAGCTCCGAGCCGCTCCAGCGCGTCCAGCGCCGTGGACTTCCCCGCGCCCATCCCGCCGGTCAGGCCGACGAAGGGAACGCTCAGGCGCCCTCGTCCTCCTTGGCGGGAGGCTCCTCGGCCTCCGCCTCAGGAGCCTCGACTTCAGGGGCGTCGGCTTCAGCAGCCTCGGCCTCGGGAGCCTCCGCCTCGGCGGCGGGAGCCTCGGCCTCCGCGGATGCCTCCTCCTCAGGCGCGGCCTCCGCCTCCGGAGCCGCCTCGGGCTCGGCGACGACCTCGGCCGAAGCCTCTGCAGCCGGAGCCTCCTCGGCCGGAGCATCCTCCTCGGCGGGGACGTCCTCCGCAGCCGGATTCTCTGAGGCGAACACGTCCTCGGAGAGCCCCAGCTCAGGTACGTGGTCAAGGTCTCCAGCCTCGCTCTCGGTGGGCGGTACGATCGGCCGGACGGGAAGCTCCTGTCCCTCAACGCGCTTGATCGACAGCGACAGGCGCCGGCGATCGGAGTCGATCTCCAGAATCTTCACCCGGACCTGATCGCCGGGCTGGATGATCTCTCTGGGGTTCTCGACGTGATGCTGGGCCAGCTCGGAGATATGGACGAGCCCCTCGACTCCGTCCAGGATCTCGACGAAGGCGCCGAAGGCCACGACCTTGGTCACGGTGCCCTCGAGCTCGTCGCTGATGTTGTAGGTGTCGACGACCCGCTGCCACGGGTCCTCCTGGGTCTGCTTGAGACCCAATGAAATTCGCTGGCGGTCCCGGTCGATGTCGAGCACCTTGACCGTGACCTTGTCGCCGATCCCGAGGATCTCCGACGGGTGGTTCACGTGCGACCAGGAAAGCTCTGAGATGTGAATCAGGCCGTCGATGCCGTACAGGTCCACGATGGCGCCGAAGTCGACGATGTTGGAGATCGTTCCCTCCACCACCTGACCTGGCTGGAGCCGA
>JBJMLC010000113.1:0-5848 GCA_045805485.1 Solirubrobacteraceae bacterium
CCATCGGCGTGCCGCCGGCGGCGCGGACGCCCTCCTTGACCTTCGCGGCGAGTGCACGCAGCGTGAAGTTGCAGGGCATCGTCTCGATCCAGGTCGAGGCGATCCCGATGATCGGCTTGCTGAGCGCCTCGTCGTCGAAGCCGATTCCCCTCAGGTAGGCCCGGGCGGGAGCCCGCTCCTGGCCCTCGGTGAGCGCGCGGCTGCGGTGCTTGGGATCGAGCTCAGGCACTTGGCCGAGTGGTCAGCTTGCGCTGGTCGGGTGGAGGTCCGGCGGGGCGGTGGCGTGGGGGTTCGGCGGGGCGATGGCGGCCGCCAGCCGGCGCGCGCGGGCCTGCTCCCACTGCGCCAGGCGCTGCAGGTCACGCTCAACCTGCTGGATGTCCACCTGCCGCCCCGGGAGGTGCATGTTGGCCATCGAGATCAGCCGCGGCTCGTCGGCGGTCAGGGCCATCCACTTGGCCAGCACGTCGTCGGAGTTCGGTAGGCGCCCGCCGCCGTAGGGCTCATCGCGATCCTCGAAGGTCACGCAGTACTCGCCCACCAGCCGGCGGGTTTCCGGGACATAGGCCACGATCGGCTGATGGGGATACAGGAGATATGCGCAGGCCTCCTGGGGGCCGGCTCCATTTGACCGGGGCGCGCCCGAGACCCGGAGGAAGCCGAGCTCACGGTACATCTCCCACTCCTCCTGGTTGACGCAGGAGCGCAGCAGGTCCCGGGCCCGCTGCTCGGCCCGGAGCTCCCGGCCGGGATCGTGGCGGACCTGCTCAGGTCGGCCGCCCACGGCCTTCCGGGCGGCTCGCCGCCGGCGAAGGCGCGGAGACACCAGCTCGGCCAGCACGGCGACCAGCGCAACGGCGGCCGCGGAGAGCGCCAGCAGCACGGAAGAGCTAACGGCCGCCGGCCGCCCGCGGGAAGAAGATCACCCGGTCGGCGTCTGGCGGGACGTCCTCGAAGCGGCGGACCATCAACGACTCACGCCGCCCGCCGACCTGCGACACGGGAACGGCCGCCCAGAGCCCCTCGTCCAACTGTCGCCGGAACTCCTCCACCAGCCGCTCCTGATCGGCCAGCACCTCCGGATCCCCCTCGGCAATCAGAACCTCACCGTGTCCTGGCTTCATCCGCAGAAACTGCACCCGCCGGATTATGTCAAAGGGCGGGTGAGGTCCCCGAAGGTGAGGAGGCACCGGCAATCACCCCCGCTCCATCCTGGGAAAGTGTCCGAAGCCCGATTACATCCACCGGCCCCGCCCCCGCGCCCACTCCTCGCAGACCATCCCGCACCGCGCGGGAGGCCAGCTGCTTGGCCGTCCTGGCCGCCGTGAGCGCGTCATCCCCCCACGCCAGCCTGGCGGCGAGCACCGCCGAGTGCGTGCAGCCTGAGCCGTGCGCCGCGCCGTCCGGGTGGCGCTCACCCGGGATCTCGATCAGCTGCTCGCCGTCGTAGAACAGGTCCGCGGGCTCAGGCCTGTGGCCGCCGGTGAGGACCACGACCCGGGGTCCGAGGGCCTGGATCGCGCGGGCGAGCTGGTCTGGGGAGGCGTCGCGGTCCGCGGCGGAGGGGTCGCGGCTCCCGGCGGAGGGGTCGCGGCTCGCGGCGGAGGGGTCGCGGCTCCCGGGTAGCCGTTGGGCGGCTGCCAGAAGCGCCCGGGCTTCAGGCAGGTTCGGCGTGGCCACGGTGGCCCGGGGAAGCATGAGCTCGATCAGACCGGTGCGGGCGGACGGCTCCAGGAGCTCAGCCCCCGATTCGGCGACCAGTACCGGGTCCAGGACCACCGGTGTGCTCGCCGGGAGGAGGTCAAGCGCCTGCGAGACGGCCTGAATCGTTGCCAGGTCACCCAGCATCCCGATCTTGACCGCATCAACCCCGATGTCGCTGGTCACGGCACGGACCTGAGCCAGGATGTGCTCAGGCGGGACAGCGTGGACGGCCTCAACACCGACGGTGTTCTGGGCGGTGATTGCCGTGACGGCGGTCATCCCATGCACGCCGCAGGCGGCGAACGCCTTCAGGTCGGCCTGGATCCCAGCCCCTCCGCCGGAATCCGAGCCCGCGATGGAGAGGACGCGGGGGATCCGGGGGGCGCCCTGCGGATCGTGAGGCATTCTCGATAGGTAAGCAGGAGGCCGCGGCGGCTCAGCGGTGGCGCGGACCGCCGTGGCGGCTCAGGGCATCACCGCGAACCTCCCCCCGGGTTCCCGCCGGATATAACCCGACAGCTCCAGCGCGGAGAGGACCTGGAGCCCCTTGTCAGCCGGCAGGCCCACGCGGGCCAGCGCGGCGGGCGTGTCGTGCCCGGCCGATATGGCTTCCAGCCAGGGACGGAGCTGCGGGTCCAGTTCGGCCGCCCGGTCACGGGCCGCGCTGCGCACACCCACGCCGTAGAGGACGTCAAGCACGTCCTGCGCGCTCGTGATCAGGTGGGCACCCTCAGCCAGGAGACCGTTCGGCCCCGCCCCCTGGGCCGTGGTGATCCGGCCCGGGACAGCCCCGACGGGCCTGCCGATCGAAGCGGCTGTGGCCGCGGTGAGCAGCGCCCCGGAGCGCTCCCCGGCCTCGACGACAATGGTCATCACGGCCAGGGCCGCGATCAGCCGATTCCGGGCCGGGAACATCCAGCGCCACAGACCGCTGCCCGGAGGCAGCTCCGAAACCGCGGCGCCCTTGGAGGTGATCCTGCGATGCAGACTGCGGCGAGACGGCGGGTACGGACGCTCGGCACTGCCGGCCAAGATGGCGATCGTCGGCCCCCCGGCTGACAATGCGCCGTCGTGGGCCACCGAGTCGATTCCTTGGGCCATCCCGCTGACCACCGTGATGCCGGCAGCGGCCAGATCCCGGCCCAGGGCACGGGCCACATCGAGGCCGTAACTCGTGGGACGCCGCGTCCCCACCACCGCCACGGGCTCGCTGGTGAGCCCGCCCGGGCCGAGGCCCTGGAGCCCGGCCAGGCAGAGGTCGACGTCCCCGGCCACGTGGAGCACCTTTGGGGGGTTGGGGAGATCGGCGAGCCGGCGCGGATACTCGGGCGCGCAGCGGCAGATCATCTGCACTCCCGCCTTCTGAGCCCGGACACGTGCGGCTTCCGGGTCGAAACCCGCCATGCGCCGCTCCAGCCGAGCCCGCCGGCGCCCGGCCACTGCCTGGAGCAGGTCGGCGTCCTCCAGTTCAAGCAGCTCCTGGAGCCGACCACCGGTCCGCTCAAGGTGCGAGGCCAGCTCGCCCAACAGCCACGGGCGCCTGAGGCAGGCGTCGCAGGCATCGCCGGCATCGCCGGCATCGCCGGCGGAGGGCGTGGGGTCCGGTGCACTCACACCGTCGGGGCTCCCTCTGGCGCGCTCACGCCGCCATAACCTCCTCGGGCGTGCTCCGCTGCCTCAGGCTGAGCGCCGTGAGCACGTGCTCCTCCTGCACTCCGCCTGAGCCCTCCAGATCGGCGACCGTGCGCGCCACCCGGACGACCCGATGGCGGCCGCGGGCGCTGAGTGCCCCCACCGCGTAGGCCCGAGCCAGCACCCGCTCGGCGTCCTCATCCAGGCCGGCGTGGCGGGTGAGCAGCCGGGGCTCGAGGTCCGCGTTGCACCGCAGGCCGGCGTCGCGCAGCCGGGCCTCCTGCCGCTCACGCGCCTGACCCACCAGATCCCTGGCGGCCGTCGACGTGGTCATCGGCGCGCCCGCCAGGTCGGCCTCGGAGGGCCGCTCGACCGTGACCAGCAGATCCATGCGGTCAAGCAGTGGCCCGCTCAGCCGGCGGCGGTGGCGCCGGAGATCCGCCTCGCCGCACCGGCAGCGATCTCCGACCCCGGCAAACCCACACGGGCAGGGGTTGGTGGCCGCGACCAGGATGAACCGCGTGGGCAGGACGAGGGCGTGCTGGCTGCGCACGATCACGACGCACCCGTCCTCCAGAGGCTGGCGCAGTGCCTCCAGACTGGGACGCTGGAACTCTGAGAGCTCGTCCAGGAAGAGCACGCCGTGGTGAGCCAGCGTGGCCTCTCCGGCCCTCGGCGGCGAGCCCCCACCTACCAGCCCGGCCGCCGAGATCGTGTGGTGGGGTGCCCGGAAGGGCCGCCTCTCGATGAGACCATGGGCATGCAGGCCCACGATGCTGTGAATCCTGGTCACCTCCACCGCCTCCGGGCGGCTCATCGGCGGCAGGATCGAGGGCAGGCGCCGCGCGAGCATCGTCTTGCCCGTGCCCGGCGCGCCCTCCAGCAGGAGGTTGTGGCCGCCGGCTGCGGCGATCTGCAGAGCCAGCAGAGGAACCCGATGGCCGCGGATATCGGCCAGGTCCGGCTCAGGCGACGCTTCCCCGCCGTGCACCGGCTCGGCGGGCAGGGGCGGGGGCGGCTCCCCCGTGACCACGTCGGCCGCCTGGCGGAGCGTGGTCACCGCGACGATCCGCAGATCGTCAACCAGGGCTGCCTCTCGAGCGCGCGTCCGGGGGACGATCAACCGGGCGAGGCCAGCCTGCCGAGCACCCTCGGCCACCGCCAGGACGCCCGGGGAGTCCCTCAGGTCTCCGCTCAGCGAGAGCTCGCCGAAGACCGCGTAGTTCCGGAGCTCCGGCGCCGGCACCTGGCCGCTGGCGGCCAGCACGCCCAGAGCGAGCGCCGCGTCGAACCCGGGCCCGACCTTGCGCAGGAATGCCGGAGCCAGGTTCGCGGTGATCCGGGTCTGCGGAAAGTCGAAGCCCGAGTTCATAATCGCCGCCCGGACCCGGTCCCGAGACTCCCGCACCGCGGTGTCCGCCAGGCCAACGATCGTGAACGTGGGCAGGCCCGGGCGGATGTCGACCTCCACCCAGACCTGCCGGGGGCGCACGCCATCGATCGCAAAGGTGGCCAGCCGGGCGAGCATGCGACTGACGCTACGGGGCTTCGCGTGAGGCGTGGGTGGCGTGCTGTTCCAACTCTGCGCAGGCTCTCGGCGGGTGCTTGCGCTGAATCGTCACACGGCGTCACCCACACGTCACACGATGGCTCGTAGCGTGAGCCGGCGTGACCGATCGGCGCCAGCGGCTGGGCCAGACCGGCGAGGCGTTAGCCGCTCAACACCTGGTGCGGAGAGGCTTCGACATCCTGGAGCGCAACTACCGCACGCGCTGGGGCGAGCTGGACATCGTGGCCTTCGACGGGCGGGTGCTCGTGTTCTGCGAGGTCAAGACGCGACGGGCTTCGGTGGCCGGGACGGGGGCCGGGGCGAGGATGGGGGCGGGTGCGGGGGCCGGGGTGCCGCCGCTGGACTCGGTTCATGTGCACAAGCGCAGGCAGGTTCGCCGGATGGCCGGCTGCTGGCTGCGTGACCGACCCGGCCATCCATACGCCCAGGACCTGCGATTCGACGCGATTGGGGTCCGCGTGGATGGTGCGGGACGGCTCGTGAGCCTGGAGCACCTGGAGGGGGCGTTCTGAGGGCTGGTTTGTGCCGCTGCGGTGGCATGGGCCGCTGCGGTGGCATGGGCGAGCGGGTTGGCAGCGCCCGCTCGGCGTTCCCTTCGTAACAGTCGTTCAGCGCGGCCGTCGAACGCTACGAAAGGGGTCATATATGCACCTTTCGTAACCCTCGATGCCCCGGCGTGATCGAGTGTTACGAAAAGAACATGATGTGGGGGTGGACGGTCCCGCTCAAGGCGCGCCGGGGCCAACGGCGGCGCGCGACGCGCCGACCGCCCGCCGCGCGGCGTGCCGACCGCCCACTGTGCGCCGGGGCCAACGGCGGCGCGCGACGTGAGACCGCCCACCGCGCGCCGGGCCAACGGCGGCGCCCACCGCGCCCCGCGGCTGCCACCCCTACCCGAGCGCCAGCTGCTGGTACGCCGCCGACTGGAACGAGCGGCGGTGC
>JBJMLC010000114.1:0-17788 GCA_045805485.1 Solirubrobacteraceae bacterium
GCCCGGTCCGAGGTGGAGGAGCGGATCGAGGAGATCATCGCCTTCTCGGAGCTGGGTCACTTCATCGAGGCGCCGATCAAGACGTACTCGTCCGGGATGCTGGTCCGGCTCGGGTTCTCGGTGGCAGCCCATATCGACGCCGACGTGCTGCTGATCGACGAGGTGCTGGCCGTGGGCGATGAGTCCTTTCAGCGGAAGTGCATGCGGCGGATTGCCGAGCGGATCGAGGAGGGCACGACGGTGGTGCTGGTCTCGCACTCGCCGGCCACCATCGACCAGGCGTGCCGCCGCGCCCTAGTCCTGGACGCCGGGAAGCCGGTGTATGACGGCCCCACGGCCGATGCCCTGCGCTTCTATCACCGCCTGCTGGGACTCGAGGGCAGGCCCGCGCCGGTGCTCCGGGGCAAGCCCTTGGACTGGGTGGTCCTTCAGGAGGCCCGGCTGGAGGGTGCGGATGGCCGCCCCCGTCATATCTTCGCCGCCGGCGAGCCGCTCAGGGTGGTGCTGGCCCTGGAGACCCTGGAGGCTCTCACCGCCGGGGACCTGGAGATCCTGTTGGAGGTCCGCGACGCCCCTGGGGGACGGGTGTTCGCCACCGGCCACCGCATCACCCCCGGGCTGGGCGCTCAGACACTTGCCTTCGAGATCCCTCAGCTGACGTTGCTGGGGGGCGATTACGACGTCACCGTGGGGTTGCGTACGCCCGGAGACCAGGACCCACCGGCCGTGGGGCGGGAGCTGGCCTTCAGCATGGTGCAGACCGACGGGGCGGAGGGGGTCGTCGATTTAAGGGGAACCTGGTCACTCGCCGGGACTCCCGTCGAGGTAGGACCATGAGGAGGGAGGTCGGGAAATGAAGACACCGGAGGAAGCACTGGCCGAGGCGCGCCGGCGGGCCGAGGCCGACGGCACGGCGCACGTGCCCATTCAGGATGTCGACGGTCCGCTGTCGTTCGTGGACGCGCAGGTCGTGGGGATGCAGCAGCTGGCCGTATGGGCTTTCATCGAGCCTGAGGTGGCCGAGGTGTACTCCACCCGCCGCCTCGGAGCGCCCATCACGGGAATCAAGCGCATGCTGATCCGACTGCTGCGGCAGTACATCGGCCAGGTCAGCGCTCAGCAGAGCCGGTTCAACGCCCACGTCGTCGCTCAGGTGATGGCGCTGGATGACCGCATGCGCAGGCTGGAACGGGTCGCTGAGTCGGTGGCCCGTGACCGCCTGGCTCAACGCAACGCGGCCAAACGGCCAGGCGACACGTACCCTCCTGATCGATGAAGGTCAGCCAGGTTCTCTCCGCCGCCGGCGCTGTCGACGCCGTGACCAATCAGGCGCTGGCCTGGAGCCAGCACTTTCAACGCTGGGGCTGGGGAGGAGAGGTGTTCAGCGCTCGCCCGCCCGTGGGCATGAGACGTCACCAGATCCGGCCGCTGGAGGACCTTGATCCGACCGAGGGGATTCTGCTCCTGCACTACTCCGGGTTTGGCCGCAACCTGGAGCGGCTGGTCAACGGCTCCAGCACGACGCTGCTCCTATCCCACAACGTCACACCCTCGGAGTGGTTCTGGGTTCACGAGCCGCTGGAGGGGGTCAACTGCAAGCTGGGGCGTGATCAGCTCTACGAGCTGGCCGAGGGCGCCAATCGCCTGGCCGGGGTCTCGGATTACAACGCCCAGGAGCTCAGAGAGGTCACCGGACGGGAGGCCGACGTGATCCCGGTGCTCTTCGACCGGGCCAGGCTCGGGCCCGCCTCGGACGGGGACCGCTCCCCGGCGACCTCCCCCAGCGCGGTGAGCTCCCCCACCGTCCTGTTCGTGGGCCGCCTGGCGCCGCACAAGCGCCAGGACCTCGTCATCCGTGCCTTCGCTGAATACCGGGAGGCAGTGCCGGAGGCCCGGCTGGTCCTGGTCGGGCATCCGCTGTCCCCAGCCTACGGCCGTCACCTGGCCGAGCTGGCCGAAGAGCTGGCGCCTGGTGGGGTGCAGTTCGAGGACGGTATCCCACAGGCCGACCTGGCCGACCGCTATCGCGAGGCCGATGCCTTCCTGTGCCTCTCAGAGCACGAGGGCTTCTGCATCCCGCTCCTGGAGGCGTTTCATTTCGGCGTCCCGGTTGTGGCCCGGGACACGGCGGCCGTGGGCGAGGTGGCGGGAGATGCGGGCATCCTGGTGGAGGGAGACGACGGGCTGGGCACGATTGCGCATCTGCTGCGCATCGTCTCCGAGGATGCGGAGCTGGCGGCCGAGCTCAGGGCTCGGGGAGAGCGTCGTCTGGCCCTCTACGACCAGGCCAGGACGACCGAGCTGATGCGCCAGACACTGGAGTCGTTGGCCGCGGAGGCCTGACGCAGGCTCTCAGTACCGGCTCCGGCCCAGGCCCGTGTAGATCCGGTCAAACCGCCGGCGGCTGCAGGTGTCCACACCTGGGACCGCGGGACTCTCCCGGTACAGGAGGTAGAACGCATCCTGGCGCAGCGGCGGGCCAAGGGCATCCCGGGGACGCGCTCGATTGGTCCGGACCAGGATGTAGTCGGCCTTCCTGGAGTAGATGACGTGCGGGTAGTCGGTGTTCAGCAGCGGACGCTGGGAGCACACGGGATGGGAGATCAGGAAGTAGGCCGCCCAGATCTCGTCCGGCGGGAACATATCCAGCCTGATGGAGGCGTTCCGGGGCAGCGATCGGGCCCACTGGGCCAGCTGCACCGTTTGCGGCGGGAGCTGCCCATGTCCGGTGATCTTGATTTCGGCCACGGCGCTGCCCGCCACCAGCGCCACCAGCCCGGCCATCGCAGCCACCCCCAACACGCGCAGGCGGCCCGCGCCCAGCGCCGCCATCAGGAGGACCAGCGGTCCCAGGAAGGCCAGGAGCTTGAACTCGAAGTAGAACCCGTTGTGCCGCTGGCGGAAGTAGAGCGCGGTGAGCAGGCCCAGGACGAGCAGGCCCCCCAGCCCCCAGGCCAGGGCGCGGGGCTGGCTGCTCAGCCCCCACACCGCCAGGGCCAGGACGGCCACCAGCGCCGCGGTCCCCAGCACCGAGTTGGGCAGCGAGAAGAAGTTGTCCCAGGGGATGGGGCCGGGAAGGTCCCCGGCCCAGCTACCGCTCAGGACATGTCCCGGCGCCAGAGCCTGGACCGCGGACACCGCCTTGTCGGCGGCGCCGACCACCGGTACGGCCAGCAGGACCGCCACGGGCACCATCCAGAACAGGCTGCGGCGGCCGTGATACAGGTCCCTCGCCCGGAAGACCCGCTGGCCGGCGGCGATCCGCCGTCGGCGCTCCAGCAGCGCGAAGATCAGGAGCGGGATGGCCGGAATCGGCGCCGCCAGCGGATAGGCCAGCGCCAGAACGAGCGCGAACAGCGCCAGCAGCCCGATCGCACCCCGCCGGTCCGCGCGGTCAAGCCCGGGCTGGAGCGCCCACCACCCCAGGACCAGGGTGAACGGCAGGGCGAAGAACCCCCACGTCTGATTGAAGTACGGGTGTATGACAGTGTGAAGGGCCTCCCGGTCCAGGGCGGCCAGGCACATGGCCACCAGCGCCACCCACCGAGGGGCTCCGAACATCTCTCGCGCCACCAGGAACAACCCAATCGCCGTGAGTGCCAGCATCACGGCTGTCAGCGTGGACAGGACCTGCCAGGTGGCCAGGCCGGACAACGTGGAGACGGCCGCGAACGCGTAGTAGATGGGGTACTTGGACTGCCACGTGGGCTGCATCCGCTGGATCGGCTGGGAGATGTCGACCGCCGTGGGATGGTCGTGCTGGAGGAACTGAGCCACGCCTGTGGCCACGTGGGCGTCCGAGCCATCTCCCACTGGGGCCGGGTACTGCTGAATGCACAGCATGGGCACCAGCGCCACGGCCAGCACGACCAGGGCCAGGAAAATCGGCCAGCCCAGTCCTCGGCGTTCCCTCGGCGCGCCCGATGAGGCAGAGAACCTGAGCACCGGCGGCCATCCCCGGCGGTGCACGGCGAACACTCCGAGGGCCACTCCGGCCAGTACGACCAGGATCAGCGAGACCGGGTAGGGCACATAGGCAAAGCCCAGCACGGTCATGGCCAGTCCAACCGCACACCCTCCCGTGGGCAGCACCCACAGGAGCTCGTGCCGCCGCAGCGGCGCTGGTAGGAGCAGGCGGACCAATCCGAAGCCGGCGATGGCGAACAGCCCCGCCGTGGCGAAGATCACGCGCAGGGCATCAGGCAGAGCGTGCAGCGCATCGCTGCGAGGTGCGGGGGTGAAGTGCCACGCCAGCGCCAGGAGGCCGGCCAGCACCGCCGCGGCCAGCAGCAGCTGGCCCACCGGCGAGCCCAGGGCGCGCGTCAGTCGTTGTGTCGCTTGGCCTCGCTCAGCACCCGGCCCAGGAACACCGGGTTCCCCAGTAGGTAGCGTCTCCACATCCGCTGGGGCTCGATCGCGAGTCTGAAGATCCATTCGAGGCCATTGTCCGCCAGCCACCTCGGCGCTCGCGGCACCTGTCCAGAGACGTAATCAAACAGCGCGCCGACGGTCCAAACCACGGCGCCGTCAAGCCGTTCAGCGTACCGGTCCACCCAGAGTTCCTGCTTGGGCGTGCCCATCCCCACCAGCACGATCCGCGGCTGGTGAGCCCGGATGTCCTCGATCACCCGCTCGTTGTGCGGAGAGCGCAGGTCGAAGAATCCGTGGTGCGCGCCGGCCACGTCCAGGTCGGGATAGGTCCGCCGCAGCCGCTCCGCCGCGCGGCGAGCCAGCGGTGGTTCTGAGCCGAGCAGGTACATGCGGTGCCCCATCCGCTCGCACAGGCCGGCCAGCAGCCAGATCCAATCCGCGCCCGTCATCCGGTAGGGCACCGGTCGTCCGAGCACGCGGGCGGCCAGCCGCACGCCATACCCGTCGCAGTACACGAGGTCTGATCTGCGCAGAGCGTCCGCCAGGCCGGGGGTCGACCGGGACTGGTTGACCACGTGAGCGTTGACGTACATGACCCGTCGTGATAACCCCTGCTGCGCCCAGCTGGTGATCGTGTGCAGCAGGGTGGCCGGATGCGAGAGGTCGATCGGGATCCCGAAGAGCTCCGATGACGACCGAGGCGTGTCGGCCAGCGCCAATGCGCCGGGCTGCCCCCGCTGACTGAGTAGGTCAACGCTCACCGCTGCAGGATGCTACGCCTGGCGAGGGCGGTACGTCGCGGTGCGAGGTCGTCCGGCACGGGGCGGGACAATCCCGCCCCATGGATCAGCTCGCGATCATCGACGCGCGCGACGGCTTCGCTCCCCAGCCGCGGGGCTGGGGTCGATATGCCCGCTGCCTGGTGGAGGCGCTGAAGGGCCTCTCGCCGGATCAGCTTCAGCCGCTGGAGCTGTCGTTCATCACCTCGGGCGGCGGCCGGGCGGAGGTGGTCTTCGAGCAGCTCAGGCTGCCCATGCTGCTCCGGCGCCGCGGCGCCGTGCTCGTGCACGCCACCAACTGCTTTCTGCCGCTCATCCGTCCGTGTCCCGGGGTGGCCACGGTCCACGATCTGGCGTTCGAGGAGTGGCCAGACGACTTCCATCCCCTGACCGGTTTCAAGTACCGGATCCTGGCCTCGCGCGCGGCCCGCTCGGCCGAGCGCGTGATCTGCCCCTCGGCGTTCACGCGTGACGACGTCTGCTCACGCTACGGCGTTGATCCTGACCGCGTGAGGGTTATCCCGGAGGCGCCTGCCATGCCCATCGGCGATGCCGACCCCCCTGATGCGCCCTACGTCCTCGCCGTCGGCGACCTCCGCCAGAAGAAGAACCTGAGCGCGCTCGTGAGCGTCCATGCCCGGCTGTGGCATGAGGGAGCCACCGGACACCGGCTCGTCCTTGCGGGCGTCGATTCGGGCGAGGGACCCCGGCTGCGGACCCTGGCCGGCCCCGCTCCGTTGGAGCTGCCTGGCTACGTGAGCGACGAGCGGCTCGACGCGCTGATTCGAGGGGCCGAGGTGCTGGTCCACCCAAGCCTCTACGAGGGCTTCGGCCTGGTCGTGCTGGAGGCGATGGCGCGCGGGACGCCAGTGCTGGCCGCCCGGGCCGGAGCGCTCCCTGAGACGGGCGGCGATGCGGCGGCGTATTTCGATCCGGCCGATCCGGACTCGCTGGCTGACCGGCTCGCGTCGCTTCTTGCCGACGACGCAGCCCGGGCCAGGCTGTCGGAGGCCGGGCGGGCCTGGGCGGCCCGGTTCTCCTGGCAGGGCACCGCGGCGGAGACGGCCGCGGTCTACCGGGAGCTGCTGTGAAGACCACGATCCTGCTCCTGAGCGTCGATGAGGCGCCGATGCTGGCCCACTCGCTGCCGGCTGCGGTGGCCCAGGAGCCGAAGGCCGAGGTGGTGGTCGTCGACAACGCCTCAGGCGATGAGACAGCCGCGCTGGCCGAGCGCCACGGCGTGGTCCACCTGCGCTTGGACCCCCGGCGCAGCTATGCGGCCGCCATCAATGAGGCGATCGCTCGCACCTCCGGAGACGCCGTGCTGTTGCTGAACGCCGACTGCTTTCTCCGGCCCGGGTTTCTGGCCGCCGCCCTCCCGCGGCTCCGCGACGAGCGCGTCGGATCAGTCGCTCCCAAGCTCCTGCGGGTCACCCGACCCGGTGCTCCGGCCCTCCACATCGATGCCGCCAGCATGCTCATCACCCGGTGGCGCAAGAACGGACTGGTGGGGTTCGGTGAGCCTGCCGCGGACTTCTCCGCCCCAGCCCACGCCTTCGGTGCGGACGGAGCCGCCGCGCTGTACCGCCGGCGCACCCTGGAGGACTGCGCCCTGGACGGTCATGAGGTTCTGGACGAGGACATGGAGCTGTGGGCCTCGGACGCCGACCTGGCCTGGCGAGCCCAGCTTCTGGGCTGGCGGTGCACCTACGAGCCTCGGTCGGTGGCAGAGCATGTCCGCAGCTACAGCCCGGCCACACGCTCGCGGATGAGCGAGGATGCCCGGCGCCTCCAGTTCCGCAACCGTTACCTGATGCTGGCCAAGAACGAGACGGCCGCGGGCATGCGCCGGGACGGAATTCTGATCGCCGGCTACGAGCTGCTGGTCCTGGGACACGTCCTGTTGCGTGAGCGCCATCTGCTGCGCGGTTACCGGGACGCCTGGCAGCTGCTGCCGAGCGCGCGCCGCCGCCGCCGCCTCATCCAGGCCCGCCGGCGTGTGATGAGGCCTCGCTTCGATCTGCGTCCCCGGCGCTGAGCGCCGCGCTCCTAGCCTCGCAGCCCCCGGGGCCGGCCCAGGTCCGGATCTCCCAGCGCATCCAGATAGACCTGCCACGTGGCCGCCGCCGCCTGGTCCCAGGACCAGTCTGGTGGTGAGGGCGCCGGTCTGGTGGCGGACTCCGCTGCGGCCATCAGCCCGTCCAGGTCACTGACGTCGACCAGCGTGGCGCGCTGGCCCAGGACCTCCCGGATTGCCGGCACATCACAGGCCACGACGGGCGTCCCGCAGGCCAGTGCCTCCACCGGAGTCAGACCGAACCCCTCTTCGTCACTCGGGACCACCAGGGCGTGGGCGCCCGTGTAGATCGCCGCCAGGTCGTCGTCTGACAACTCCCCGGTGAGCGTGACGTCAGGCAGCTCACGGGCCCACCGGCTGGCTGGGCCCACCAGGACCAGGGGCATCGTGCGTCGGGCCCGGGACAGCTCGCTCACCCGTTTGCGCGGATCGGGGACTCGCAGACCTCCCACCCAGAGGAGGTATGTGTCCGGGAGCCCCAGGCGGTTCCGTACCTCCTCCACTTCGTCGGGCGAGCGGGGGCTGAACGTGGAGGCGGCCGCCTCCGGGATCACGGCGAGCTGCTCTCGGGTGAGTCGCAGTTCCGCCAGCACGTCATCGGCGACCGCGGCCGTGGGCACGATGACCCGCGCCGCCCGCTCCACGGCCAGGTACCGGAGCTTGAAGCGAAGCCCGCTCCGGAGATACTCGCCCCGGCGCTTGAGTGGGACCAGGTCGTGGAGCGTCACGACCATCGGCACCGGACACCGCAGCATGGCTCCGTCGATCCACGGAGCGTGGTAGACCTGGCAGCGGCGGGGATCCTTTGTCTCCACGATGTCGCCGTCCCGGGCGCGACGGAGGGCTGCCAGCAGGCATCTGGTGTAGCGACCGATCCCTCGTACGTCCTTGGCCGGCCGGCTGTCGAAGGCGACCTTCACGCGGCTCTGATCATGGCATCCCGGCGGCGTATTCGTAGGCGTCCCAGGCCAGGGCGGCAGAGCGCCGCCATGAGAATGTCGCCACATGCGCCCGCCCGTCGGCCGACAGGCGATCTCGCAGCCGCTCGTCATCACACAGTTGCTGGACAGCGCCGATCAGCGCGTTCATACCCCCCGGCTCCACGAGCAGCGCGCCAGGACCGGCCACCTCCTCGTGCGCTCCCACGCGGAAGGCGACCACCGGCGTGCCGCAGGCCAGCGATTCCAGCGCTGGGAGGTCGAAGCCCTCGTAGCGTGAGGCCGTGACCAGGCACCGGGCCGCGCTGTAGAGGGCTGGAAGCTGCTCGTCAGGCACGAATCCGGTAAAGCGAATCCGGGCCCCGGTGCGCCGGGCCCGCTCACGAAGCGGGTGGGCGGCATCACCCAGCCGCCCGGTGAGAACCAGCGTTTCCGGACGCTCGCCCGCAGCGCTCCAGGCCGCGAAGGCGTCGATCAGGTCATCCACCCCCTTTCGGGGGTCCGATTCCGCCAGGCCTCCCACGTAGAGCACGTAGGGCGAGGCGATCCCGATTTCCTCAAGGAGGGCCTCGTCGGCGGGCGTGGGGCGGAAGCGATCGGCGGCGGCGCCAGGGACCACCCTGACCAGGTCTCCCGGCAGGCCCAATTTGCCCACGATGTCCTCTCGAGCCCGCCGGGACGGGGCCAGGATCAGCCGCGCCCGCCGCGCCGTGGCGTACATGAGGCGGTACAGGATGCCGCTGCGCAGGTAGTCCTCCGGGAAGAGCAGCGGGATCACGTCATGGAGCGACAGCACCCAGGGCACGCCCGGCGCCGGAACGGCCCGAAAGGGGGAGGTGGCGTGGAGAACCTGAGCCTGGGCCCGCCGCAGGTCGCGGCGCAGGAGCAGCTGCTCGGCGGGAATGGCCAGGCTTTCCGGCAGGCGGGGCCGGCGCAGGCGGAGCACCGACCCGTCGCGCTCCCCACCGGCGGCAAACGGGCTCGGAGAACCACCGGCTGAGCGCAGTACGGTCAGGCTCCCCCCGCGCTCTCGGCTCACCGGCTCCAGAGCCTCCACCAGAGCCGCGGTATAGCGGCCGATGCCCTGCCCTCGCAGATAGGGCAGATCCAGCGCACGGGCATCGACCGTGACGCGCAGGCTCATCGAGCCGCCTGCACGGCCCCCCGCAGCAGCCCGTCCATCGTCTCGGCGAACGCCGCGGGGTCAAAGCGACCGGCGCCGGCGAGCGCCCGCTCGGCCAGAGCCCGGCGCCGGGCGGGGTCATCGAGCAGCGAGCGGACCGCCTCGGCCAGGGCGCGCGGGTCGCCGGGCGGGACCAAAATCCCCCCGTCGCCGACGCCCTCGGGCAGGCCGCCCACCCGTGTGGCCACGATCGGCACGCCGGCCGCCGCCGCCTCGCTGGTCACGGTGGCCATCGGCTCCTGATGGGAGGGGATCACCAGCACGTCCAACTCGGCGATCACGCTCCTGGCATCAGGCACATATCCGCGCAGCTCGATCCGGTCGCCCGTTCTGGCTGCCGTCACCGCATCTCGCACCTGCTGGGCGTAACCGCCCCGATCCTGGGGGCGGGGTGCCCCGATCACGGTCAACGTCGCCCGCGGGTCCGCATCCAGGAATTCGTCGGCGGCCCGGATCAGCTCCAGGACGCCCTTACGGGCTTCGATCGTGCCGACGAATCCGATGCGCAGGGCGCCGTTATCCGATCGCCGGGCGGGGACGGGCCGCCGGCCCTCCTCCCATCCCGGGGGTGGCATCACGTGGATCCGCTCCTCCGGGGCGCCCGCCGCCAGGCACTCGTCGGCGGTTGCCTGACTGGGCACACTGATCACCTGGACGATCCGCCAGTACCCCGGGCGCCGCCACCAGGCCGGTGGTTCGGACAGGGGGTTGTTGACCCGGAGCACGGCCCGCCGTCCGGTCAGGGCCAGTGCCGGGAGGAGCCTCTGGGTTGGCGGGCCGTTCAACCACACCACATCGCAGCGGGCCAGGTGCGGCGGGGCCGCGATCATGCCGATCAGAGCGGCCGGGGTGAACCGCTCTGGGGGACCCAGCGGAATGCGAACCGTGGGGACGTCGCGCTCCCGCGCGGCCTTGCGCAGGTCTCCACCGGAGGGCACGGCCAGACGCGGCGCGTACCCGCGCCGCCGCAGCGCAGGAAGCGCGCGGAGCAGCGTGCTCTCGCCGCCCGCCACCTCGCCGAGGGTGCTCACGGCCAGCAGGCGCATCACGCCTCCGGTCTCCGGGTGCCGGCATACCGACCCACCCAGTAGCTGATCTCGATCAGGCCGCTGGTGCGGCCCCGGCCTCCGACCACGTCGGTGCAGAGCATCTTCGCGTTGCGGACCAGCATTCGGGCCAGGCCGAGGCGGTGTCGCCAGTTGAACGGTTGTCCCCGCTGCGCCAGCAGAAGCTCGTCGCTCACCCCCTGCGCGTACTGCCGGCGGAGGAAGTAGGAGACCGTGAGGCGCTCCGGGGGCACGTAATGGAGCACTCGGGCGCCCGGCTCATAGCGCAGGGCCGCGCCGCTGGTTCGCAACCGGCGGAAGAAGTCCGTGTCCCCGTTGGACACCAGCGAGCCGCCCAACCTGTCCAGGCCCGGGCGAAATCCGCCCACCTGATCGAAGGCGCTGCGGCGCACCGCGCAGTTGGCGCCCACCGGAAGGGGGTCGCCGCCCGCCAGCGGATCCCACTCCAGCCATCGAGGTTCGAGGCCCAGGTCGTACTCAGCCAGGTACTGCGTCCGACCCTCCAACCAGGGGGGCGCCGGGCTGCCCAGATCCAGCTCCACCTTTCCCCCCACCCCGGCGCACTCCGGGTCCCGAAAGGCATCCAGGAGGGCGGTGGCCCAGCCGGGGCAGACCCGTGTGTCGTCATCCAGAAACGCCAGGACGGTTCCCTCGGACGCTGCCACTCCGCGATTCCGCGCCGCGTTGAGGCCGGCCAGATCCTGACGTTCGCAGCGCATCTGGATCGGCCCGCCGGCGGCGGCCTCGCCAACCAGCGCCCGCATGTCGGCACGGGAGCCGTCATCGACCACCACCACCTCCAGGGAGGATGGGTCGACCTCCTGGCTGCGAAGGGTCTCCAGGCAGCGGCGCAGCAGGAGGGGACGATTGTGGGTGGGGATGATCGCGGAGAGCTTCATGCGCCGGCTGAGCCTGGCCGCGATGAGTGCTTCATGCGCCCGCTGAGCCTGGCGCGATTCTACGAACGAGTGTCTCCGGCCAGCCACTACCATGAGCGCGCACATGCCTGAAGCCGCCGGCTCCCCCCGCCTGCTGTGGGTCGCCGATCAGGCGCCTGACTCCTCGTCGGGGGGCGGAGGCATCCGGCAGGCCTATCTCTTCCAGGCGCTGGCCCGCAGGTACTCCGTCGACCTGCTCCTGGCCGGATCGCTGGGTGATGAGGCGGTGCGGGAGGCCGCGGCGAGAGTGATCGAAGTTCCCTACCGCCCCGCTCTCTGGACGAACCGTCGGACTCTGCGCCAGCCCCTGCTGCTGGGGATCACCCTGGCCTCTCCGTATCCGTTGACCGGGTATCTGGCCGCGCCGGCCCGGCGGGAGCTCACCAGGGCGCTGCGGGTCGAACAGGACGCCTACGACCTCGTCCTGGTGGAGCAGGAGGAGCTGGTGCCCCTGGTCCCGGCCGCCCGGTCCCAGCCGTGGGTGATGACCTTCCACAACCTGCTCTCCGGCATGCTCCAGAGCGAGGCCGACCTGGCCTCGGCCCGCCCCAGGCGCTGGTTCCGAAAGCGTGAGGTGCGCAAGGCCCGCCGGCTGGAGGCCCGGGCTCTCCGAGCCTACGACCATTGCATCACATGCTCCGCTGAGGACGCCAGGGCCCTGGCGTCGGCGGTTGAGGACCCGGCACCGGAGCGGATCAGCGTGATTCCCAACGGCGTCGACCTGGAGTCTTTTCGTGAGCAGCCGGTGCCGGAGGAACCGAGAATCCTCTTTCCGGGCACGCTGAGCTATCCGCCCAACGTCGACGGAGCGATCTGGTTGTGCTCGGAGATCTGGCCGCGCGTCCAGCAGGCGGTGCCGGAGGCCACCCTGGTGCTTGCCGGCCGGTCCCCGGCACCGGCGGTGGCTCGCCTGGCGGACATGGCGGGCGTGGAGGTTCACGCGGACGTTCCGTCGATGGCCGAGTACTTCGAGCGGGCGCGAGTCGTCGCCGTCCCGCTCCGGGTGGGCACCGGGACGCGAATCAAGGCGCTCCAGGCGATGGCCGCCGGCCGGCCCGTCGTCGGTACCTCCGTCGGGCTGGAGGGGCTCGGGATCGTGGACGGTGTGCAGGGTCGGGTGGCCGACGATCCACAGTCCCTGGCCGAGGCACTGATCGAGATACTCCAACGCCGCGATCTGGCCGCCGAGCTCGGCCGGGCGGGTCGCAGGCACGTGGAAGCCCATTTCGATTGGAACCGGATCGGCGACCAGCTCGTGGAGCTGGTGGGCCGGCTGCTGGAGCAGCGGGCCGCGTCTGGGTCAATGGTCGCCCGGTGAAGGACTACTACGAGGATCTGTGGGCCGGCCTGCCGGAGGAGCTGCAGCCACCGGATCTGGAGCTGCGCCGGGAATTCCTCACTGCCGAGCTGCGGAGTGGGGAGCGTGTGCTGGACCTGGGCTGCGGCGACGGAGCATTCACGGCCATCGCTGCCGACGCCGGCGCGCGGGCGGTGGGTGCCGACGTGGCCCAGGCGGCCGTGGAGAGGGCGCGGGTCAAGCAACCAGGCTTGGAGTTCCGCCCTGTGCCGATCGACGGCCCGCTGCCGTTCCAGGACGCCCAGTTCGATTTGGTGTGGGCGAGCGAGGTGATAGAGCACGTCGGCGACACGGCTCGCTGGCTATCCGAGGTCAGGCGCGTCCTGGCCGTCGGTGGCCGGCTGCTGCTCACCACGCCCTCGCACGGGCGGTTGCGGGTCGCGCTGGCCGGGGTGGAGCGCTTCTCCGAGCCGCTCGGCGATCACCTGCATCTGTACACCAGGCGCTCGTTGCGCACGGTGCTCCAGGAGTTCGGGTTCTCCGAGCTACAGATTCGATCGGCCATGGGCCCGCCGCTCCTGCGGAGACTGCTCATGGCTCGGGCCCTCCGGTAGGCCTCCGTGCGGGTCCTGCTCGACACCACGTATGGGCGCTACGCCCCGTACTCGGGTACGGCGATCTACCTCGACCGACTGACCGAGGCCCTGTTGGCGGCGGGCGAGGTGGAAGTGCTGAGCGTGGCGAACCCGCGGCGGCGTCCGCCGGCCGGCGGCGGCGTCGGCAGCGTTCGGAACCTGGCGGTCGACGCGCGGTGGGCGGAGGTCGAACTGCCCCGTCTGGCTACACGGTTGAGGGCCGACGTGGTCCATCACCCCCTTCCTGCCCTGGCCCGGGCGCCCGGTGTGGCCCAGGTCATCACCGTCCACGACCTGGCCTTCGAGCGGCTGCCGGGTTGTTTTGACCGCCGATTTCGGCTCTATGCCCACCACGCCCAGCGCCGCGCTGCCCGCCGCGCGGACGCGATCATCTGCGTCAGCGAGACCACCGCTGCAGACGTGCGCTCGCTCTGGGAGGTGCCGCGGGAGCGGATCGTGGTGGCGCGTCACGGGCCGGGGCAGGCCGTGGGTGGGAGCGCGCGAGGTAAGGACCCCTCCTACTTCCTCTACGTCGGCGACGCCGAGCCCAGGAAGAACCTCAGGCTGCTCCTCGGCGCGTACGCGCGATACCGAGAACGCATCAGCTCTCCCGCGCCCCTCGTCCTCGCCGGCTCGGCCGAGGTCGACATGCCCGGCGTTCGGGTCGAGCGGGCTCCCACGCCCCAGCGCCTGAAACGGCTCTACGCCAGCGCTCTGGCGCTCATCCAGCCGAGCCTGCATGAGGGGTTTGGCCTGACCGCGCTTGAGGCCATGAGCCTCGGGGTCCCGGTGATGGCTGCGCGGTCCCCGGGACTCCTGGAGACCTGCGCCGGCGCCGCGCTCTACGTCGACCCCCACTCCGAGGAGGAGCTGGCGGCCCAGATGGCCCGAGTCACACGGGTCCCGGAGCTTCGCCGCACGCTCTCAAACCTGGGTGCAAAGCGGGCCCTGGACTTCTCCTGGGCCCTCAGCGCGCAGGCTCACGCGGTGGCCTACCGGCTGGCCAGGGCGCGGCCGGCTGTTCAAACGCCCTCCCGGCCCCCTACCCTCTCCGACGCCAAGTGAAGATCGCCATTCTCGGAACGCGCGGGATTCCCGCCTCCTACAGCGGCTTCGAGACCGCGGTCGAGCAGCTGGCCTGGCGGCTGAGCGATCGTGGTCACGAGGTGGTCGTCTACTGCCGTCCGCACGTCGTCGACCGCACGCTGGCCCGCTACCGCGGTGCCCAGCTCGTCCACCTGCGCACGATCCAGAACAAGTACCTGGATACGTTCGTTCACACCTTCCGCTCGGCTGTCCACGCCGCCCGGGTGACCAGGCCGGACGTCGCGCTGTTCTTCATCGCCGGCAATTCGCCTCTGTGCCTGATTCCCAGACGCCACGGCATTCCGTCGGTCATCAACGTGGACGGGCTGGACTCCGACCGGCGCAAGTGGCCCGCGCTGGCCAAGGCGTACCTGCGCTTCGCCGAGTCCCATGCCCCCCGGTGGGCGGACCGCGCCATCACGGACAGCCACGCCGTGGCGGACATCTTCGAGCGCCGGTACGGGAGGAGGATCGACGTCGTCCCGTACGGGGTCGAGGATCCCGGCTACGACGGATCCGAGACGCTGAAGCGGTTGGATCTGGAGCCGCGCCAATACATCCTGTTCGTGGGCCGCCTGGAGCCTGAGAACAACCCCCATCTGCTGGTGGAGGCCTTCTCTCGGATCGACTCCCTGCGCTCCCGGGGCATGAAGCTGGTGATCGTGGGCGGTGCCCCGTACGCCAACGAGTACATCCGGCATGTGTGGCGGTCCGCCGACCCGCGCGTCGTGTTCCCGGGCTACATCTTCGGCCAGGGCTACTGGGAGCTCCAGCGCAATGCCTACATCTTCTGCGCCCCCACCGAGGTGGGTGGCACCCATCCCGTGATCCTGGAGGCGATGGCCGCGGGCAACTGTGTGCTGGTCAACGACCACCCGCCCAACGCCGAGACCGTGGGCCCCGCCGGCGCGTATTTCTCTCGCAGCGGAGGGGTGGACGACCTGGCCGAACAGCTCGGCCGGCTCCTGGACGATCCCCGGCTCGTGGTGAGCTACCGCGAGCGCGCCAGGCGACGCGCCAAGATGTATTCCTGGGAGTCGGTGACCGATCAGTACGAGGAGCTGCTGCGGGCGGTGCTGGACAGTGAGCAGCCCCCAGGAGGTCGCTCAAATGGGCGATATACCGGCTCGCGACCGGCAAAAATTCTGGCCGGGATTGCCTCCCGGCGCTATGCTGTGTGACGACACGGAGGTCAAGCTGACCCGCGAGCATCGCCCCCTTCTCGCGGGTCTCGGACGGCCCCCAGCCCTACCAGGGTCGTCCTTCCGTCGGGTCCGTACTTCGCTTAGCGTGGTGCGGGCCCGGCATGCCTTGAAGCTAACCTGCCGCACGCTATGAACTGTGTGGTCACAGGCGGCGCCGGATTCATCGGCTCGAACCTGGTCGATGCGCTGACCGATCGCGGAGACCAGGTCACTGTGGTGGACAACCTCTCCACCGGCAAGCGCCGGAACCTGGCCCGGGCGCTTGACCGAGGCGCCACCCTGCACGAGCTGGACATCCAAGAGCACGAGGCGGTGGGTGAGCTGTTTGCCACCGTGCAGCCGGAGCTGGTGTTTCACCTGGCCGCCCAGGTCGATGTTCGTTACTCCGTGGCCCGTCCGGTCAGCGACGCCGAGGTCAACGTGCTGGGGACGATCTCGGTGCTCGCGGCAGCCCGGACGGCCGGGGCGAGGCGCGTGGTCAACACCTCCACGGGCGGGGGCCTGTACGGCGACGTCGATGTGCTTCCCACTCCGGAGGCAGGACCGATCAGGGCGCTGGCGCCATACGGGCAGGGAAAGCTGGCCGCGGAGGGTTACTGCGATTTGTACGCGCGGCTTCATGGTCTCTCCACGGTGTCGCTCCGGTACGGCAACGTGTATGGCCCCCGTCAGGATGTGCACGGTGAGGCCGGCGTGGTGGCCATCTTCTGCGGATGCCTGGTGGAGGGCCGGCGGCCCACCGTCTACGGCGATGGGCGCCAGACCCGGGATTGGGTGGAGGTGGGTGACGTCGTGCGGGCCAATCTGATGGCCGCCGATTCCGACCTGGAGGGCCCGTTCAACATCGGCCACGGACAGGAGACCTCGGTCCTGGATCTGCTGGCCGCGCTGGATGAGGTCTCAGATCGCGGCCCCCTCGCTGACCCCGAGTTCGCCCCCGAGCGCCTGGGCGAGGTGAGCCGCTCCTGCCTCGACGTGTCCCGGGCTCGCGAGGAGCTTGGCTGGACTGCCCAGACCGAGCTGCGAGACGGCCTCAGGCGAACGCTGGCCAGTCTGTAGCCCCCAGCATCGGCTTTACACTGCCCCGGTGCCCAGCCGTCTGACCGACACTGACTCGGTGCCCGGCCGTCTGACCGTCACTCCCTCGCAGTTCCGCCGGCTGGCCTATCTCGGACTGGGGTCTCTGACCCTGATCGTGCTCACCGGAGCGGTGGTGCGCCTGACCGACTCCGGACTCGGCTGCCCTGACTGGCCGCGCTGTTACGGCAAGGTGCTGCCGCCCCTGAGCGGGCACGCCGTCGTGGAGTACTCCAACCGGGCGGTCTCAGGACTGGTCAGTCTGATTGCGGTGATTGTCTTCGTGGCCGCGCTCCGGCGTCGCCCCTTACGCCGTGACCTGGTCTGGCTGGCCGCCGCGCTGCCGGTGGGCGTCCTTGCCCAGGCGGTGCTGGGGGGATTCACCGTGCGTGAGCACCTGGCGCCCGGCTTTGTCATGGCTCACTTCAGCCTGTCGATGATCGTGCTCGTCGCCGCGGTGGCGCTGGCCTGGCGGAGCGCGCATGAGCCGGGCTGGCGGCCGGGCTCCACCGACCGCGTGTCCGTGTGGTCGGTCAGGGCGCTGCTGCCCCTGGGAGCGGTGACCATCTTCGCCGGAACCGCCGCCACCGCGGCCGGTCCACACTCGGGAGGGGTCACCGGCCAGCACGTCCACAGGCTGACCTTCGAGGGCACGGGCACCCTGCTGTGGGTCGTCCACCGCCACGCCACCATCGCCGCCGTGTTCGGGACCGCGGTGATCGGTGTGTGGCTCCTCAACCGCCGGCGCGGAATGCGCGCCACCCTGGAACCGTTGACCGTCCTGGGGCTGCTCCTGGCCGCCCAGGGCCTGGTGGGCAGCGTCCAGTACGAACTCCACCTCCCCGCAGACGTAGTCTGGGTCCACGTCACCCTCGCCACCCTAACCTGGCTAGCCCTCCTCTGGACAACAGCCGCCGCCGGCCAACTAGCCAAGCGGCACCACCCAACACTCACTCTCAAGGACGAGCCTGCTCTTGCAGGCGAGCTGGCGCCCGAAGAGACCGCACTGGCATCACGCCGCTACGCGGCGGCGGCACACGACACCCCCGGCGCGCCTGCACCCCCGAGGCGCGCCGGCCACCCGAGCCGCGCCGGCCACCCGAGGCGCGCCGGCGACCCGAGCCGCGCCGGCCAC
>JBJMLC010000115.1:0-11295 GCA_045805485.1 Solirubrobacteraceae bacterium
AGGTGCGTTGACGCCAGCTTCCTGGAGTCGCTGTTTCCGCTTACGTCCTCCGAACAGCGGCATTGATCACGTCCCTTCGACCCGGTGGATGAAACAGCCGCGATCGTAGTGCGCAGCCCACCACGGCGTCAATCAGGCGAGCGGAGGTTAGGCTGAACAGTCTCCTGGATGTAGCGACGGTTTGGGGTCATCGGGGCGCCATTTTTCTGGCACCGTAGACGAGGTCGGCTGGGATGGCGCCTTGGGTGATGCGGCCGGTGTGGGCGCGGTGGTGGTTGTAGTAGGTGAGGTAGTTGGCGAGCTCGCGTTGGAGACCGCGGTAGCGGAGGTAGAGGTAGCGGGCGAAGGCGGGTCGCCAGCATTCCTCGAGGATCGTGCGGTGGAGTCGTTCGACGTGTCCGTTGGTCTGTGGTCGTCCTGCGTAGATGCGGCTGTGCTTGGCGTGTCGGGCTTTGATGGTGCCGGTGAAGGTTGGGCTTCGGAACTCGTTGCCGTTGTCGGTGAGGACTCGTTCTAGGCGCCATCCGGCGGCTCGTAGCTCACGAGCGACGCGCTGTACCAGGCGTGAGGTCTGCGCCTGGGTAACCGCACCTTCCGGGCAGCGAACGAGTTCGGCCCAGGCGTAGCTTGAGTAGCAGTCGATCGCGGTTAGCTGCCAGATCGCGCCGTTGGTGCCGTGCAGCCGCCCGACGTAGAAACAGTCAACGCCGACCAGCTCGCCGGGGCGCTGAACGTCGATGTGGGGCTCTGGCTGGGGTTCTGCGGGCGGCTCAAAGGGCGCCCGATAGCCGGCGATCAACGACAGTCGCTTGGCGCGGGTCGAGATCCCGTGCCGTCGAAGCACCTTCCAGACCCCGTTGGGTGAGATCTGCAGCCCACCCCACTCAGGGCGTTTGAGCTGCGCGGAGATACGCCTGGGCCCAAGTCCCGGATGCCCGAGCGAGAACCCCACGATCCGCTCCTCGATCACCATCGGCAGCTGGTTTGGCATCACCGGCCGCCGGCGCTCCCTGGGCCGGAGCATCTCCAACCCCTGCCGGTCGACCTGGGACTTCCACCGGTAGTAGGTCGAGCGGTGCACCCCAAACGTCCTGCACGCGTTTGTGACCGTCGTGCGAGCAGCTAGATCAAACAGCTGCAAGCGATAGCCGAACAGCACGTCATCCTGCGTCATGCGGCCTGACTCCTTTGCTTGGCGGTGAAGGAGCCACCATGAGCCGCACAGCGGACGGCCCCGCTCGATCGAGCGGGGCCGTCTCGCTTCAAAGCCCTATCGATCCCCCGACCAGTGTCGGGAGAACACGGAGTCAGTTCAGCCTAAGCGCCCTGGCCAGGCCCCCGTGGCAGAGCCCCTGCATCGTTGCGCGGCTGCCCCGACGGTACTACGATCCAGTCAGCGAACGAATGGCCTGCGGGCCGAGAAATCCCAGCAAACTTGCAGAATTGGATACCAGAGCTAGCGTGACGGCGTTCTCCATCGGGCCCCCGGGGCCCATCCGAACATCTTTCCGGACAACCTAGACATCGATTGACTGACGGGCGCGCGTCGCCTGGCTGGCATCCATGGTGCGTCCCGCACCGTTTGGTCGCTCCAAATAAACCGACGCACTGAGGCGGTCCGGGCTTTGCGGCCCGGGCTGGGTGAGAGGAATGGAGCATGGAAATCATCGGTGCCGCAGCGCTGATCGCGGTGGGAATCGTGGCAGCGGCGCTCATGTACGGGCGCACGCGCCGCGTCGTACCGGGGACGCCAGCGCCGGCCGACAACCCGGAGCAGGATCGCGAGCGCGCCGAGCGCAGCGCGGAACTGGCCCGTCGCGAGGACGCCGTTGCCCGGCGGGAAGCTGACCTGGAGCGTGAGCGGGCGCAGCTCGCCACTCGGGGTCAGGAGCTGCTCAGGGCACTGGAGCAGGCGGCGGGGATGCCGGCCTCCAAGGCCAAGCAGTTGCTACTCCAGGAGGTGGAGGAGCAGGCCAGGCACGACGCGGCCCGGCGGATCCGCCAGGTAGAGGAGGAGACCAAGCGGGACGCCGAACGCCGGGTCAGGAACATCCTGTCGGTGTGCATGCAGCGCCTGGCCGCCGGCCACGCGGCGGAGACCACCGTGTCGGTGGTCCAGCTCTCCTCGGACGAGATGAAGGGACGGATCATCGGCCGTGAGGGGCGGAACATCCGCGCGCTGGAGAACCTGACCGGTGTGGACTTCATCATCGACGACACTCCCGGCGCGGTCGTGCTCTCCGGTTTTGACGGCGTGCGGCGTGAGATCGCGCGCATGACCCTGGAGAAGCTCCTCCAGGACGGGCGCATCCACCCGGCTCGCATCGAGGAGAGCTACTACCAGGCCAAATCAGAGCTGGAGGGGCACATCGTCGAGATGGGGGAGCAGAGCGTCTTCGACGCGGGTGTGAACGGCCTGAATCCTGAGCTCATCAAGCTGCTCGGACGGCTGCGCTTCCGCACCAGCTACGGCCAGAATGTCCTGGCCCATTCGGTCGAGGTGTCACACCTGGCCGGGATGATGGCCGAGGAGCTGGGGGCCAGCCCGAAGACGGCTCGGCGGGCCGCGCTTTTGCACGACATCGGCAAGGCGGTGACGCACGAGATCGAAGGACCGCACGCCCTGGTCGGAGGCGAGCTGGCCCGGAAGTACGGCGAGCCAGAGGCCGTGGCCCACGCCATGGAGGCTCACCACAACGAGGTCGAGCCCCAGACCATCGAGGCCGTGATCGTTCAGGCCGCGGATGCGCTGTCAGGAGCGCGCCCCGGCGCGCGCGGTGAGTCGCTGGACCAGTACGTCAAGCGACTTCGGGACCTGGAGGAGATCGCCATGCGCCACAAGGGTGTCGACAAGGTCTACGCCATGCAGGCAGGCCGCGAAATCCGGGTCATGGTGGCCCCCGGAGCGATCGATGACGACGCGGCCACGCTGCTGTCGTATGAGATCGCGCGGGAGATCGAGAAGAAGCTCGAGTACCCAGGCCAGATCAAGGTGACCGTGATCCGCGAATCCCGTGCGGTGGAGTACGCGCGCTGACAAGCTGGCGCCCGCGCGCTGACACGGTGGCGCGCGCTGCCGCGAAAGCCGGTCGCCACCACGACGCTCCGGTCACGGGAGAAGTGGGTACAACTCAGGGGATGACGTTTTGCAGGAGCGCCGCTGTGTTGGCCACGCTGTGGGCTCTGGCAGCCTTCGCGCCCAGTGCCACCGCGTTGACGGCCCACGGCCGGCTGCTCCACTTGGTGCCAAATGCCCGGAGCAACAGCCATCAGAGCAACAACTGGTTCGGCTACAACCAGGGCGCCCTGGAGTCCGGCGGCAAGATCTTTCACTCCATCACGGCGGGCTGGAGGGTCCCCAGGGCTTCCCGTCACGGAAAGAGACACGCCGAGTACTCCTCGGACTGGATCGGCATCGGTGGCGGGTGCGTTGACCGAGGCTGCGGGCTCACGGATGGCACTCTGATCCAGACCGGGACCGAACAGGACGTCCCGGCTCACGGCACCCCCGCCTATTCGGCGTGGTGGGAGATCATTCCCGGGCCATCGCTGACCATCAGGAAGCTGCATATTCGCCCGGGTGATCGGATACGGGCCTCGATCCAAGAGGTCCTCCCGCTCTCCAATGTCTGGCGGATCACGATCCGCGATGTGAGCCGCCGGGAGGCCTACACGGTCAGCGTTCCCTACACCTCCACCCAGGACACCGCGGAATGGATCGAGGAAACGCCGCTGATCCTGAGCTCGCAGCCTGGCTTCGCTGCGCTTCCCAACCTCTCGTCGCCTCGGTTTGACCGAGCGACCACGAACGGCCATCCGGCCAGGCTGAAGCGCTCCGAGGAGATGTTCCTGACGAATTCGGCGGGCAAGGTGATCGGAGCCCCCTCGGCGCCTGATCCCGACAACGACGGGTTCAACGCCTGTACCTGGGCGACGAGCTGCGCCGCACCCGGCAGTAGCTGACCGGTTTCTGAACCCCCGGGCGGCGGCCCACCTAGGGGCCGTCGAGCGACGTGGTCAACGACAGATTGCCCGGCGCACACCGCGGGTAATTCATAAGACAGTCCAGCGAGAGGGAGAGTTTCAAAATGTCTGGTGTTCCTCGGCGATTTGCCGCTATCGGTGCCGTCCTCCTGGCCTTTGCGCTCATGGCCAGCAGTGCCCAGGCCCTCAGGGCCCACGGTCAGCTTCTGCGCCTGGCCCGGCACCAGCTGCGGAGCAATACCAACCAGAGCAATAACTGGTTCGGCTACAACCAGGGGACGCTGGAGCAGGGACGCAAGCTGTTCAACTCCATCACGGGCAACTGGACGGTCCCCACGGCCAGCCAGCACACCCGCGGGCAGGCCGAGTACTCCTCGGACTGGATCGGGATCGGCGGTGGATGCATCAACGCCAACTGCCTGCTCACCGACTCCACCCTGATCCAAACCGGGACCGAGCAGGACGTGGCGGCAAATGGCGCGCCCTCGTACTCGGCCTGGTGGGAGATCATTCCCGGACCGTCACTCACCATCACCAAGATGAAGGTGGGAGCGGGCGATCGGATGCATGCGTCGCTCTCGCAGGTCGGCGTGGGCGGCTCCAACGTCTGGAAGATCCTGATCCAGGACCTGACCCGGGGCGAGTCCTATTCGACCACGGTGCCCTACACCTCCACCCGCGCGACCGCAGAGTGGATCGAGGAAACGCCGCTTCTCCTGGGCGCCAATGCCGGATTTGCCGCGCTGCCCAACCTCACCTCGCCGGCCTTCGATCTGGCGACCACGAACGGTCAGCCGGCTAATCTGAAGGCGTCCGAGGAGATGCAGCTCGTCGACTCAAACGGCAAGGTGATCGGCGCCCCGTCGGCTCCGGATCCTGACGCCGACGGGTTCAATGCCTGCACGTGGGCGTCCTCGTGTGGCGCGCCGAGTGGCAGCTGAAGCGCGGCGTAAGAATCGACCGGTAGTCGTTGGACCACCCGGGGGCCGCGTGGTTCACTGATCGTCTGGCCCCGTCAAGCGAACAACCTCGCCACCGCCCACACGGGCGGTCACGGACGTACCGCGGCCGAGCGGCCAGCGCGGCAGTTCTCCTGCTCGGACTCGGCCTGGGCGCGTGTGGGGTTTCCACGACCACCGTGGGCTGCGCCTCCGGGTGCGCCGGCGCCAGCGGGTCCGGCCACAAGGTCAGCGACCCGGCGGTCCCCCGCGCGCACCCGCAGGTCGTCCAGCCCACGGCCGGCATGCAGGCCCCGGCGGTGACCCCGTCCAATCCCATCGGAGACCCCAACGCCCATGCGCCCTCGCTGAAGCAGGTCAGAGCCGAGCTCAAGCTCGAGCTGGTGGCGGTGCGGAAGTCGAGCGCCACCTACATCAACCCGTTGCCCTACGTCACGTGCTGCGGAACGTGGGAGCGGACCGATCAGGGCGTCGACGCAACGATGCCGGTGGGGGCGCCCATCGTTGCGCCCTCGCGGGTCAAGATTCTTGGGCTCGTGCCCGACTGGTATGCGGGCCAGCCGCTGGTCTACTTCGAGTTGCTCGCCGGCCCCCAGGCCGGACAGATCCAATTCGTCGCCGAGCAGATCACGAGCATCGCCCCCGTCGGCAGCTTCCTCAACAAGGGCGCGGTGATCGCTCGCTTCGCGCCTTCGGGGACCGCGATCGAGTACGGGTGGTCCACCATCAACGGCGTCACGCTCGCCAAGGCGACGACCGGCTACGAGGAGGGCCAGGTCACGCCGGCGGGCGTGTACATGCGCAACTGGCTGAACTCTCTCGGGGCGAAAGCGGGTCCCAGCTGAGCCGGGTCGGCGGCCGGTGCGAATGTCGGGACTGATTCTGGTCATCGAGGACGAGCCCGGCATCGTGGACTTCCTCGAACGGGGCCTGCGGGCACACGGCTTTGACGTCGTTTCCGCGCTTGATGGCGAGAGCGGGATCGCGCGCGCTCGCGCGGACGATCTCGATCTGGTCGTCCTGGATCTCATGCTTCCTGGCCGCAGCGGCCTGGAGGTGCTGGAATGGCTGACGTCGTCGCGGCCCGGGTTGCCGGTGATCGTGTTGACGGCGCTTGATGACATCGAGCATCGGGTCACCGGGCTGGACGCCGGGGCCGCCGACTATCTGACCAAGCCCTTCTCGCTGTCCGAGCTGGCCGCACGCGTCCGGGCACAGTTGCGGATGGCCGCGCAGGCCGCGCAGACGACGCTCACCGCGGGCGGCGTCCAGATGGACCTCCTGACCCGGGAGGTCCGACAAAACGGCGAGCTCGTACGTCTATCGACGACCGAGTTCGAGCTTCTGGCATACCTGGTGCGCAACCGCGGCCAGGTCCTCAGCCGCGAGCAGATCCTCAGTGCCGTATGGGGATACGACTACGACCCGGGGACGAACGTGGTCGACGTCTATGTGGGCTACCTGCGCCGCAAGCTGAGGCCGCCGGCCTCGCCTCCGGACAGCGGGGCGTCCGTGCGGTCACCGATCACCACGATCCGCTCGGTGGGTTACCGCTTCGATGAGTCCGATTAGGGGCACGCCGGGGATCCGGTGGCGGCGCCAGGGCGGCCTTCGCTGGCGGCTGACGGCCTGGGTGGCCGCGATGATGCTGATCGCCTTCGGGGCGATCTTCTTCGTGGTCTACCGGGACACCGGGTCGCAGGTCCACAGCCAGATCAATCGGGATATCACGGGCGATGTGAGTCAGCTGGCGCTCGCCCTCCGGCGCCAGGCGGGAGGTAGTCCGGCCCAGGTCTCGGCTGCGGCCACGCGGTACGCCCGAGCGCAGCCCTACAGCGCCGGCTCCACACTGCTGTTCGCGCTCGTGCCGGGCGCACCCACGGCCAGCAATCACCCGGAGGTTTTCGAATCCGCCCCGACCGAGCCGGGCGAGACCGCGGCCGAGCAGGCGGTGGAGAACGCCGAGGTTCGGAGACTGCGAGTGCCCCATCCCGGCTACAGCACTCCTCTGGTTCCGGACGTGGGACGAATGACGGTCCTGGAACGCAGGGTCCGGCTGGGCGGAGTCGACGTCATAGAGGGAGCCGGCCAGCCGCTGGCAACGGTCGCGGTAGCCCAGCACGGAGTCGCTCGGGCCTTCCTGCTGGCCGGAGTGAGCGTCCTGGTGCTGGCGCTGATCGCGTCGTATCTGGCCGCTGCCCGAGTCTCGGCGCCGCTGCGCAGGATGGCCACCGTGGCCGCCCGCGTGGATGCCGGTGACCTGAATCCCCGGATGGAGGTCGCCGGTGGGGGCACCGATGAAGTGCGGGTGCTGGCCGAGTCGTTCAACCACATGCTGGACCGCCTGTCCGAGGCCTTCGCCAGCCAGCGCGAGTTCGTGGCCGACGCCTCGCACGAGCTGCGGACGCCTCTGACCGTGATCCGCGGTCAGCTTGAGGTTCTGGCCGCCCAGCGGGATCCACCGGTGGAGGAGGTACACCGGGTGGAGCGCCTGGTCCAGGCGGAGATCACCCGCCTCAGCCGGATGGTCGATGACCTGCTCGTGCTCGCCCTGGCGGAGAGAACGGACTTCCTGCGAGGGGAGCCGGTGGATCTGCGTCCGTTCGTGTCTGAGCTTTGGGATGGCCTGAGCCTCACCGCGGAGCGAAGCTTCGAGCTTGGCCCCGTGCCGGATGGCGCCCTGGACTGCGATCCCGATCGGCTCGCCCAGGCGGTGCGCAACATGGCCCGCAACGCAATCGAGCACACGGCCCAGAAGACAGGCCTCGTCCGGCTCGAGGTCGATCGGCTCGGGCGGGACTCCGTTCGATTCGCGGTCCTGGACGACGGGCCGGGGATACCCGCCTCCGAGCGCGAGCGGGTGTTCGAGCGCTTCACCCGGGTTGATGTGGGCCGCAGCCGGTCCTCGGGCGGCGCCGGGCTCGGCCTGTCCATCGTCAGGGCCATCGCCGAGGCCCACGGCGGCCGGGTCAGGGCGGCCGATCGAGACGGCGTCTCCGGCGCGCGCGTGGAGCTGGTGCTGCCCGGGTTCAAGCCGCGGTAGCCGTCGCTACGCTTGCCCGGAGATGACGCTGCAGAGGCGCTATCACCTGACGACGTTCGGCTGTCAGATGAACGAGCATGACTCCGAGCGCATGAAGGGCATGCTCGAGTCGCTGGGATACGAGGAGTCCGAGGCCCGCGGCGACGCCGACCTGGTTCTTTTCAACACGTGCTCGATCCGAGAGAAGGCCGATGAGCGCTTCATTGCTCATCTGGGGGAGGCCCGAGCGCTCAAGCGCCGCCGACCGGAGGTCGTGGTGGGCGTCGGCGGGTGCTGGGCGCAGTCGGTCAAGGAGGAGGTGTTCGCCCGCTTCCCATTCGTCGATGTGGCCTTCGGCCCCGGCCAGGTGCACAAGCTGGCCGAGTTCCTGACCAGCGACAGCCTGACCGCCCAGGGCTTCTTCGAGTTCGAGGGGTTCACCGGCCGGCTGCCGGCCAAGCGGGCCCGGGAGTTCCAGGGCTGGGTGCAGATCAGCGTCGGCTGCAACTGCGTGTGCTCGTACTGCATCGTCCCCTCTACCAGAGGCCGTGAGGTGAGCAGGCCCGCGGCCGAGCTGGTGCAGGAGGTCAGGCGGCTGGCCGAGGACGGAGTCGTGGAGGTGACGCTGCTCGGCCAGAACGTGAACTCCTACGGCCGTGATCTTCCGCCGGAGGAACGGTGCACGTTCGCCGAGCTGCTGGCCCGTCTGGATGCCGTTCCGGGTGTCCAGCGGATCCGGTACACGAGCCCACATCCCAAGGACATGCGCGAGGACGTGGTCAGAGCCCACGCCGAGCTGCCATCCCTCTGCCAGCACATCCACCTCCCGCTGCAATCAGGCTCCAGCGGGGTGCTCAAGCGGATGCGCCGCACCTACACCCGGGAGCGCTACCTGGACCGGGTGGCCCTGATCCGCGAGCTGGTGCCCGACTGCGGATTGACCACGGATATCATCGTGGGCTTCCCGGGGGAGACCGAGGCGGACTTCGAGCAGACCCTCCAGGTGGTCGACGAGGTCGGCTACGACGGTGCGTTCACGTTCATCTACTCGCCCCGGCGGGGCACCGAGGCGGCCACGCTGCCGGACCAGGTTCCGCACGAGGTCAAGGTGGCTCGGATGGAGCGCCTCGTGGAGCTCGTGCAGCGGCGGGCCCACGAACGGGCCCAGCGCTTCGTGGGGCGCACGCTGGAGGTTCTGGTGGAAGGCCCCTCGCGCCATGATCCAGCTCGGTTGCGGGGCCGCTCTGGCCACAACAAGGTGGTCAACTTCGACGGCCTGAGCGCGCCGGGAGAGCTGGCCCAGGTGGCGATCACCGCGGCCACCAGCCAGACGCTCTCCGGCGAGGAGCGGATCCTCGCCCGCAGCGCCGCGCCGGAGCCGGCACTCAGCGGATCACGCTGAGGCGACAGCGCCTCAGACCGCAACCGCGGCTCGGCGGGCGCCCAGCGAGCAGCCGACGGACGCCACCACCACCAGCGCGATTCCGACCACGGAGCGCGCGCTCATCTGCTGCCCCAGGACGAGAAAGCCGGCCAGAGCCGCCGCCGCCGGCTCAAGACTCATCAGCACCCCGAAGACCGGTGGGGCGATCCGGCGCAGCGCCTCGAGCTCAAGCGTGTAGGGAATGGCCGATGAGAGCATGGCCACGGCTGCGCCAACAGCCAGGGAGTGCAGCGCCAGCAGCTGTCCACCCGCCTGGGCGATACCGAACGGCAGCGTCACCAGCGAGGCCACGACCATGGCCAGCGCCAGCCCCGTGCCACCCTCGAAGGCTCGGCCGACCCTGGCGTTGACGAGGATGTAGATCCCCCACAGGGAGCCGGCGGCCAGCGCGAACACGACGCCCAGGGTGTTCAGCGCACCGCTGTCGCCGTGGGTTAGCGCCAATATCCCCGCCACCGCGAGCACCACCCAGACCAGGTCACGCGGGCGCCGCGAACCCCCCACGGCGACGGCCAGCGGACCCACCATCTCGATCGTGACCGCGATGCCGAGCGGAATGCGGTGCAGTGCCTCGTAGAAGCACAGATTCATCCCGCCGAGGATGACCCCGAACAGCCCCGCCAGGAGAAGCTCACGACGCGTCCGTCCCCGGATCCGGGGACGCCACACTACGAGCAGCACCAGGCTGGCCAGCACGAGCCGCTCCACAACCGCGCCCGCTGGACCCAGCTCGTCGAACAGCGTGGCCGCCAGCGCAGCCCCGAACTGGATCGACCCGATCGCCCCCAGGACGAGGACGGGCGAGGGCACGCGCGCGAGCGCAGGCCCGGGATGACGCAGCTCGGCGAGGTCCGGGTGGGCCACGTCTCGATACTAGTTCCGCCTCCTGAAAGGCGGCCGATTCCGGGCGTTTCCGGGCCCCGTCCGAGCCCTATGCGAACATACGTTCCGTGCGCTGGAGCAACCTCACCATGGAGCACGAGGAAACCGCTCGGCTGCCGGGCTACCGCGACGAGGCGGTGGTCCGCCATTTCGAGGCACCCGGCTCGATCCAGACGAGGTTCTACGAGGTCCGGGCGAAATCGATCCTGAACCGTGTGCCCGAGGCGTCACGGATGCCCTTCAGGTGGACTATCAACACGTTCCGCGGATGCAGCCACGCATGCCGCTATTGCCTATGGGGCGGCACCCCCATCCTCATGGCGAACGGAAGCCACAAGCCGCTGGAGATGCTGGATGTCGGGGACGAGATCTACGGCACCGAGCGTCGCGGCACGTACCGTAGGTACGTCAGGACGGTCGTGCTCGACAAATGGATCACGATCAAGCCGGCGTACCGGGTCGTCCTTGAGGATGGCACCGAGCTGATCTCGAGCGGCGACCACCGCTTCCTCAGTAATCGAGGGTGGAAGCACGTGCTCAACTCGTCCAGGTCCGAGCCGGACCGGCCTCACCTAACCACTCGAAACCACCTCGTGGGGACCGGTGCGTTCGCTGCACAGCCGGTCGAGACCGAGGACTATCGTCGCGGGTACCTGTGCGGGATCGTTCGGGGCGACGGGCATCTGGGCTCGTACTCATATGAAAGACCAGGCAGAACGTCAGGCGACGTCCATCGATTCCGCCTCGCGCTGACCGATTTCGAAGCGCTTAGAAGAGCCCGCAGATACCTCGCGGAGGAGGATGTCGCCACCCGCGAGCGGATCTTCCAGCGCGCGGCAGGCAACCACCGCGAGATGGTTGCCGTGGCCACTGACTCGCTGCCATCGATTGAGCGAGTGCGCACGCTCATCGAGTGGCCGCGTTCCATCAGTGATGACTGGTGCCGCGGTTACCTGGGCGGGATCTTCGACGCAGAGGGATGCCGGAGCGACTTCGCCCTCAGG
>JBJMLC010000116.1:0-5757 GCA_045805485.1 Solirubrobacteraceae bacterium
GTCACGATCAGGGCACGCACGCCAGCGCGAGCGTATCCACGACTAGACTCGGCCCGCCCGCTGCCTGGACATGAACATTTGGTTCGACATGACCGCCTCCGCGCACCCGGTCGTCTTTCGTCCGGTGATCAAGCGGTTGCGGGAGCAGGGTCACGACGTGGAGATCACCGCGCGTGACTACGCCCAGACACTGGGGCTCCTGAAGCTTCACGGGCTCGACGCAGTGGTAATCGGGCGCCATGCCGGTGCATCTCGGGTCCGAAAGGCGACGGCGCTCATGAGCCGGACGAGGAAGCTCCACTCCTGGGCTCGCGGCCGGTTCGACCTTGGGGTGGCCCACGGTTCCAACGATCTGGCCCTGGCTGCGGCCTGGGCGCGGATCCCGGCGGTGAACATGTTCGACTACGAGTTCGCCATCCAGCAGCACAACATCGGCTGTCGTCTGGCTCGCCGGGTCATCACCCCGGATGCCATCCCCCCCTCCCGCCTCACCCGCTTCGGGGTCACCGACGAGAAGCTCGTCCAGTATCCAGGGCTCAAGGAGGAGTACTACCTGGCGGACTTCGAGCCTGACGCCGGGATCCTCCAGCGATTGGGCGTGGACGCCCGCAGCGTCGTGGTCGTGGTCAGGCCGCCCCCCGATGTCTCCCTGTACCACCGCAAGTCAAATCCCCTGTTTCCCAGCGTGCTTCGTTACCTCGGTGATCGCGACGACGTCCAGGCCGTTGTTCTGCCCCGCACCGAGGCCCAGCGTGAGCACGTCGTGGGGCTGGCGTTGCCGTCCGTTATCGTGCCGGACGGAGCCGTGGATGCACAGAGCCTCATCGCCGCCTCGGACGTCGTGGTTTCGGCCGGAGGCAGCATGAATCGCGAGGGGGTTGCCCTCGGCGTGCCCGTGTACACGACGTACGGCGGACGCCTGGGTGGGGTCGACGAGTCGCTGATCCGCTCAGGGCGATTGCGGCCTCTGACCGATCCCCGGGCATTGGAGCTTCAAAAGCGCACGGGGGTCCTCGACTGGCCGCGCCGGGATCCCGGGCTGCTGGTCGACATGATCCTGGGCGCCGTGGAGTGAGCGGTGGCGGCACCGCACCCCTCATACGCTCGGCCGGAGGGCCATCCCGCGGGCGAGCCGGAGGAGTCACGACCTGGGCCGGACACGCTGGTTCACCAGTACGCGGTCATGGCTCATGCCTACGAGCGCCGTCCCATCGATGCCGTTCTGCGTGCGCTTGACCTGCTGATCTGCTCGCTGGCGCTGATCGTGGTCGTGCCGCTGTGCCTCCTCATCGCGGTGGTGCTCCGTCTCAGTGCGCCTCGCAGCCCGACGCTGTATCGAGGACAGCGCGTCGGCCGAGCCGGCCACATCTTTCACATGTTCAAGTTCCGCACGCTTTCCCCGGACGCCGAGCAGCGGCTGGGGCCATATCTGGGCCCAGAATTGACCCAGCTAACTTCCGCAGAGGTGACCCGGCTGGGCCGCGTGCTCAGGGCTTCCAAGCTGGATGAGCTGCCCCAGCTCTACAACGTGCTCCGCGGCCACATGAGTCTGGTCGGCCCCCGCCCCATTCGTCCCGCGTTCTTCGCAGAGCTATGTCAGGAGATTCCGCAGTACTGGCAGCGTCTCGTGGTCCGGCCAGGGCTCACCGGGTTGGCCCAGCTGCGCATGACGCGTGATGAGACCTGGGCCGAGAAACTTGCCCACGACCTGGAGTACACCGCGGACCGCTCGGTCTCGCTCTACCTGTCGGTGATCCTCACGACCGGCTGGCTCCTGGTGTTCCGCCCGGCCAACCGCCGGTCGGCGCTCAATCGTCTGCCCTGACCATCAGATGGGGATGCCCGGCCGAGCTTGGGTGGCATCCGCGCTGGTGATCGGCGCGCTGGTGATCGGCGCCGGCCCAGCCACCGCCGCCACCGTGAGCGCACATGTGCGTCCGATCGTGGTGCGGGTGGCAGGTGGCGCCGTGGCCGTGATCACGCGCTCGCCGTTCAGGATCAGCTTTCTCACCGCCCGCGGTCAGGTGGTGTTGCGTGAAGCGGCCTCCGCCTCTGCGCCCTTCCCGGTCCCCCCGGTCAGCCAGAGCGAGTTCGGGACGATCGGGCCGCCGCCACCCACGCTGTACGCGCCGATGTCGTTTCTGGTGGGCACCGAGGAGGTGACCCAGGAGCAGGCGGGACAGTGGGAGGGCACGCTTCACTCGGTGACCCAGAGTGGGATCGAGTACTCGGCCCAGTCGGTGGTGGCCGTCAGGCGCCGGGGAAGGGGGGTCCTGCTGACGGTCTCAACGGACGATCCCAGCGGGCGCAGGCTCATGATCCGGGTCGCACCCGGTGGCGCACCTGATGCGATCTCGGTCACGGCCACGACGACGTCGCCGACCGGGGTTGCCGGAATGGCTGATTCGTTCCTCTCGGGCCGTGGCGAGGCGTTTTACGGGCTCGGTGGCCGCCACGATTACCTGAACCAGCGCGGGCAGGAGTTCTACAACTGGCTGGAGCAGGAGGACGTGGGCTCGGGCAGCGCTCAGGGGCTTACCAAACCCACGGAGCCTGGCCGAGACCGCTACATGTTCCCCAACGGTGCCTCGGCGGCCTACTACGTCCAGTCCTCACTCGTCTCCTCCCGCGGATACGGATTTCTTCTGAAGGCCGACCAGATCTCTCAGTGGCGGCTGGATTCAGAGCGGTCGGATCGCTGGCAGGCTCAGGCGGCGACCCGAGCCCTCCGCTATGTGGTCGCCGTCGGCTCCGCCCCGCGGGCCATCGCGGAGCTCACTCGTCTGACCGGCCGACAGCCCGTGCCTCCGGCGTGGGCCGCGGGGTCCCAATACGACCGGCTGGTTCAGTTCCCCTCCGATCCGCCCGCTCAATACGAGCATGAGGTGCAGTCGGACATCGCGAACATCGACCGCCACCATCTGCATGTCGACGCCTACCGGCTGGAGGGATGGGCGGAGCTTCCCACGCGGGTGCTGAGACATTTCATCGCCGAACTGAAGGCCCGCGGGATCCACCCCCTCGTGTACTTCCGTGCGTTCGTTGGGACCGATACCACCGGGACCGACACCCCGGCCGCCTACAACTACGCGCTGGCCCACGGCTACGTGGCCACCTACGCCGATGGGCGCCCGTACACCTTCGTCTCCAACTTCGCCCGCCCCGGGGCCCAGATCGACTTCACCAACCCGGCGGCGGTCAGGTGGTGGAAGGGCCGGATCCGGGCCGCGCTGAACCTGGGCGCTGACGGCTTCATGCAGGACTTCGGCGAGCAGGTGCTGGCCGACATGCACTTCCATGACGGCGAGACCGGAGCCACGATGCACAACCGCCTGCCCGTTCTGTACGACCGGGCCACGCGTCAGGCGGTGAAGGCGTACGAGCGCGCCCATCCCGGTCGGCGGATCTTCTTCTACACCCGGGCGGGTTACACCGGCACGCCCGGTGACGCGGCCTACGAGGGGGGGAACTTTCCCGGCGATGAGACGACGGACTGGTCCCGGGCCTCAGGGCTGGCTTCTCTGACCACGGACATGCTGAGCCGGGCGATCGGTGGAGCGTACGGCTACACCACGGACATCGGGGGCTATTTCGACGTCGGTCCCTTCCAGCCCACCACGAAGGAACTGTTCCTGCGCTGGGCGGAGTGGGCGGCGCTGTCTCCGCTGTTCCGGCTTCATGGGTCCGTGCAGGCCGGGACGCACGCCCCCTGGACGTTCGATCGTCGGACGGTGAAGCTCTACAAGGCGCTGACGGCGCTTCACCTCCGGGCTCGGTCGCTGATCCTCCGGCTCTGGTCCCGGGCGGACCGGACGGGCATGCCGGTCACCCGCCCGCTGTGGCTTCAATATCCAAGGGATCCCGGAGCGGCCCGGCAGGATCAGGAATGGCTGCTGGGTCCGGAGGTGCTCGTGGCCCCGGTGGTGACCCAGGGAGCCACCTCACGCCGGGTGTACTTCCCGCGCGGTTGCTGGCGCAGCCCCGGCAGTGGCTTTCGGTTCCACGGCCCCGTATCCCGGGCCGTGGCCGCTCCACTTGCGCGTCTTCCGTACTTCTTCAAGTGCGGGACCCACCCCTTCGCCGCCGGCCCGCGGCGGGCCGGCCATGCAGAGCGCTCGGCTAGCTTGTAGCCCCCGTGATCGGTCAACGGAAAGTCTTCTAACCCATGTGTGGGATCTGCGGTGTCTACGAATTCGGCGGCGCGGCTCTGCCAGATCCGGCGGTGCTGGAGCAGATGAACGCGTGTCTGGTTCACCGGGGACCTGACGGGGGCGGCGTGCACATAGACGGCCTGGCTGGATTGGCGGCCCGGCGGCTGGCCATCATCGATTTGGCCCACGGAGATCAGCCGATGCTCGCGGAGGAGGGAGCGGTCTGCGTTGTGCAGAACGGAGAGATCCTGAACCATCGTGAGCTCCGCGGCGAGCTGGAGGCCCAGGGGGTGAGGTTCCGGACGCAGTGCGACACGGAGGTGCTCCTGTATCTCTACCTCCGCGACGGTCCGCGCTTCGTCTCACAGCTTCGGGGCATGTTCGCGATCGCGCTCTGGGACCGTCGCCAACGGCTCGTGATGCTCGCCCGGGACCGGTTCGGCATCAAGCCGCTGTACTACGAGCTACGGGATGGCCGCCTGGCGTTCGCCTCCGAGCTGAAGGGCCTGCTGGTCCAGCCGAACTTCCGCCGCGAGGTCGACGGCCAGGCTCTGCAGTCGTTCCTGGCGTTCAACTCCATTCCCGCCCCGCTGTCGATCTTCAAGGACGTCTTCAAGCTGCGACCCGGTTACGTGCTGACGTGCGGGCCGGACGAGGTATCGATCGAACGCTTCGCCCGCCCCGCGCCCGCCTCCGAGTCCGAGATCCGAGTCGAGTCCGCGGCAGAGCTGGAGCGGGAGCTCCGAGAACGGCTCGCCGACTCCGTACGCGCCCACCTGCTGGCCGATGTCCCGGTGGGCGTGCTCCTCTCCGGGGGCGTCGACTCCTCAGGTCTGGCCGCGTTGGCGGCGCAGGAGTCGGACCATCGGGTGGCCACGTTCTCGCTCGGCTTTGAGGAGCGATCGTTCGACGAGCTGGAGCTGGCTCGGGAGGTGGCTCGCCGATACGGCACGGACCACCACGAGATGGTCGTCTCGCCCGACGTCTCGGAGCTTCTGCCGCGGCTCGTTCAGGCCTTCGATGAGCCCTTCGCCGACTCGTCAGCGGTGCCCACCTATCTGGTCTCGCAGCTGGCGTCCGAGCACGTGAAGGTCGTTCTCTCAGGCGAGGGAGGCGATGAGCTGTTCGGCGGTTATGAGACCTATTCGGCTGACCAGCTGGCGCTCAAGATCGGGCCGCTCGCGGCCCGGCTGGCTCCCGCGGTCGCTCGCCTGCCCTCGTCCAACAGCCGGGTCAGCCTGGAGTACCGAGCCAAGCGGTTCACCCGCGCGGCCGCCCTGGCCCCGCTGGAGCGCCACCACGGATGGAAGGAGATCTTCTCTGGCGAGCAGCGCGAGCGCCTGCTCCAGGAGTCCTGGCGGGACTCCGGGTTCGATCCCCTGTGGACGTGGCGGGAGCGCTTCGCCGAGACAGAAAACGCTCCGCTGCTGGCGCGTCTCCAGGACGTGGATCTGGGCATCTACCTGGCAGATGACCTGCTGGTGAAGACCGACCGCATGAGCATGGCGCACAGCCTGGAGGCGCGGGTTCCCTATCTCGACACCGTGATCGCCGAGCTCGCCCTCGCCCTCCCGACGAGGCTCAAAGTGCGCGGGCTCTCGAAGAA
>JBJMLC010000117.1:0-16727 GCA_045805485.1 Solirubrobacteraceae bacterium
GCCGGCCAGGCCGCAGAGGAGCTGGCCGAGGAGACCCTTGCTGGGCTGTGCGTCGATCGTGACCACCACGGGGCTCTGGTGCGTCTTGCCGTAGAGATCCACGACCAGGCCCAGCAGGTCCAGATGCAGCGGCCCCAGGACGACCTTGAGAACCTGACAGGACTGCGGCTGCACCTGCGCCTGCGCCGTTGCGGTGTGCGCACGGAACGACTGGGTCGCTGAGAAGACCTGCAATGACTGGCCGTCAAGGCGGTTATTCAACGACCGCGTGAGCCGCGCCATATTCGGGAAAACCACCCGAGCGTGCGATAGCGCGCAGAACAGATCTCCCAGGACACGACCCTTCATGGCGTAGACGTCCAGGTTGATTGTCGATGTCGTTACCTGGACGCCTAGCAGCTCAAGGTCGAGCGGCGCCAGGTGCAGGGTGATGACGTTGCACCGCCCGTTGTGAGGCCTCGTCACCGCCCGGAACCTGACGGGAGCGCTGTCGCGCGAGACCTTGTGACCCGAGCGAAGCTTGCCTGTGAACACCGCGTCTGCGACCACTCCGCCCCGAGTTGCCCGGAACCGGGTGATTTTTGCCGTCATCGAGAGCTGAGATGACGTGCCGCCATTTGGCGACGGACTGGCGCCGCCGCTGATCGACGGGCTTGATCCGCCACTCGTCGACGGGCTTGAAACTGCGTTCGCCGGTAGTGCCACCACCCCTGCGAAGGCGAGTGCCCATAAGGCGGCCTTGACGTGCTTGCGCATCGTCCCCTCCTTGGTTTGAGGTTGAACCGCCTCCCGCACTCATGTGCTACCCCCGGCTGGGCATCCAACCTCGGGTTGTCTCTGGCGCTTTAGCCGGTGGCTACGACAAGCAGGCGACCGGCCGCGGCCAGTTCAAGGCGTCCGGGTAGCATGGCCCGCATGCCGCCGCCGCCCTGGCCACCCGAGCCGCCGTTCGAGATGCCACCGGCGCGGACCGTGCGCGTTCCCGGACGGGGGGAGTTCTTCATCCGGGACACCGGCGGCGACGGCCCGGCGGTCATGCTCCTGCACGGCTGGATGGCCAGCGGCGATCTGAACTGGTGCGGGGCATACGGGTCGCTGGTGGAGGAGGGCTACCGGGTGCTGGCGATCGATCACCGGGGCCACGGTCGCGGGATGCGCCCGCTGGTGCGCTTCCGCCTGGCCGACTGCGCCGCCGATGCGGCGGCTGTGGTCAGGGAGCTCGACGTGGCGCCGGCCCTGATCGTCGGCTACTCGATGGGCGGTGCCATCGCCCAGCTCGTGGCCCGCGATCACCCGGACGTGGCCTGTGGTGTGGTGCTCAGCGGAACGGCCCAGCACTGGCAGGATGCCCGGACGCGGCGCACCTGGAGGGCCATGGGGGTCATGGGACTGACCCTCTCGGTGGCCCCTCGAGCCACGTGGCGGTGGGGTTTCAAGCGAGTCGGCATGCCTGAGAACGAGCGAACGGTGTGGGCGCAATCCGAGCTCATGCGTCACTCGGCGAGCGATATGGCCGAGGCGGGACGCGAACTCGGGCGCTTCGACTCACGCCCCTGGCTGGGATCGATCGACCTTCCGTTCGCGGTGGTGATCACGACGCGGGACGAGGCGGTGCCGGTGCACAAGCAGCGCGCCCTGGCCGAGGCCTGCCGGGCCCAGGTGTTCGAGGCGCCGATCCGCCACATGGAGATCGTCACGCGGGCCGACGTGTACAACCCGGCTCTGCTCCAGGCGCTTCAGTCCGTCCGCTCTGGCGTGGCCCAGGCGGCGTAGAATCCCAGCCATGCGCCGCGCCCTCTACGGCCTTTACGCGTTCTCGGTCACGCTATTCGCGTTCGCGTCCACCGCGCTGGCCACGTCCTACAGCGGCGAGGGCTGGTACGGCGAGACCAGCGACAGGACGATCACCTACGCGATGTACGTCGTGATCATCTTCTTCCCCATCGTGATCGCGCTCTTCTCGGTGATCCAGTGGCGCCTGGACAAGCGCAAGCACACCAGGCTCGCCACGACCAAGCGCAGGTCGGCCAACATCGACTCGCGCGGCGGCTGGTAGAGAAAGCCTCGCCCGCGCTCGGCAGGGAGGCACGGCTAGGAGAGCTGCGCCCTGACCACGATCACCTCCTCCCGCTCGTCGGACAGAAGCCCGCGCCGGCGCAGCAGGGGCGCCCGTCCCCGCATCAACGGCCCGAGGGCACCCACGTGACGGAAGGCGACGTTCGCCTCCAGGCCCGCCTCTCGCAACGCCATGAGCGTCTCATCCTCTCCACAGATTGTGGATTGGACCAGCAGCAGCACTCCACCTGGCCGCAGATGCTCCCGCGCTCCGGAGCAGATCCGGTCGATGAACACGCGCCCATCCGAACCCCCCTCCCACGCCCGGGCCGCGCCTCGCCGGGGAAGCTCGTTCGAGGGGCTGGGCACGTACGGCGGGTTGGACGCAATCACGTCGAACCGCCGGCCGGGAACGGCGGCGAAGAGGTTTCCGCGGCGCGCCTGTACGCGCACGCCGTTGATCGCGGCGTTCAGGCGCACCGAGAGCAGCGCGCGGCGCGAGATGTCGACGGCCACCACGTCCCCTGCACCGCCCAGCGCCGCGGCCACCGCGAGCATTCCGCTCCCCGTGCACAGATCAAGGACGCTGCGGCCGGACAGCGGCTCGCCCCCCAGCTGCTCGGCGAGCATTCGGCTATCGCTGATCGGGGCGAACACGCCCGGGAGGCGCAGCAGTCGCATCCGGGGCCTCACTATCCCGGCCGGCGGGAGCGCAAACCTTGAGCCGGTCCTCCGAGCCGGTCCCCTCGGCCGAGGAGCTCTCCGAGGCGTTCGACGCCGCCGCACCGCACACCGTGGGCTTTGAGGACGAGGTCATGCTGCTTGACCCTGAGACCTGCCAGCTGGCGCCTGTGGCCGAGCGCGTGGTGGACCTGATGGGCGGGGACGAGCGCTTCAAGCTTGAGCTTCCAGCCAACCAGCTGGAGATCGTCACTGACCCCGTGCCGAGCGTTCCCGAGGCCAGCCGCGGGCTCCTGGCCGCCCGCTCGGAGCTCGCGCGGCGCACGCGGGGCGAGGCGCTTCTGGCCGCCGCCGGGGTCCATCCGTTCAGCCCGGGCAGCGGAGAGCTCAACGGCCTGCCGCGATACCGGCACACGATCGACGAGTACGGCCCGCTGGCCCGGCGCCAGCTGGTGTGCGCGTTTCAGGTGCACGTGGCCCCGGGCGACGCCGACCGCGCTCTGGCCGCGTACAACGCGTCCCGCTCGTACCTGCCGCTGATCGCGGCGCTGGCGGCAAACGCGCCCTTCTACGAAGGCCGCGACTCAGGGCTGGCCTCGGTCCGTCCCAAGCTGTGTGAGCTTCTCCCCCGCCAGGGCGTGCCGCCGGCCCTGAATAGCTGGGAGGAGTTCACACACATCCTGAGCTGGGGCGAGGCCGCGGGGTCATTTCATCCCGGAGCGTGGTGGTGGGAGCTGAGGCCGCATCGCCGGTTCGGCACGCTGGAGTTCCGCGTCCCTGACGGTCAGAGCAGTGTGGCCGACGCCGCGGCCGTGGCCGCGGTGGTGCAGTCGCTGGTGGCCTGGCTGGGGGAGCGCCATGACACCGGCGAGCCCCTGGGTGTGGCGCCGGCGTGGCGGATCGCCGAGAACCGGTGGTCGGCGTGCCGTCATGGCGTGGAGGGGCGGATGGCCGATCTGGATACGGGCCGCCTGCGCCCCACCCAGGTCTGCCTGCACGAACTGCTCGATGAGCTGGAGCCGGTGGCCGAGCGTCTGCGCTGCTCCACCGAGCTGGGCCTGGCCCGCGGCCTGGTTGAGCGAAACGGATCCATGCGCCAGCGCCAGGTGGCGGCAGAGGAGGGCATGGTCGGCCTGGGCCGGTGGCTGAGCGAGCGCTTCCTGGACCCGTCGCCCGGGTAGTCGTGAATCACGTGAAGGAGCTGCCTCCGCTTCCAACTCCCAGAGGTCCGTTGACCGACCACCTGATCGGTCGGCTGACCCGTGACCCGCACGAGTTGGCGCCGATCGATCCAGAGGTGACCGAGGATCCGCTGTCCGACGACGACCTGCACCTGGCGCTGTACCTGCTCTACGAGCTCCACTACCGGGGGCTCCCAGGCGTGGACGATCGCTGGGAGTGGGAACCGTCAGTGCTGGCCCTGCGCCGGCAGCTGGAGGGACTCTTCGAACGCGCTCTGCTGGACGCCGTGCCGCTCGAACGGGTCCGGGTCGCGCCGGAGGACATGGATCTGGCGCTGCGAGCGATCGCCGAGGAGGACAGCCCCCCGCTGTCTCGGTACATCAAGTCGCAGGCGACGCTGGATGAGGTGCGCGAGTTCGTCGTCCACCGCTCGGCGTATCAGCTCAAGGAGGCCGATCCGCACTCCTGGGCCATCCCCCGGCTCAGCGGGGCGCCGAAGGCCGCCCTGGTGGAGATCCAGACCGATGAGTACGGCCGCGGGCGCCCCGACTGGATGCACGCCGAACTCTTCGCCCGAGCCATGCGCGCTCTGTCACTGGATGACACCTACGGCGCCTACCTGGCCCTGATCCCGGGCCTCACGCTGGCCACGGTCAACCTGATGTCCCTGTTCGGATTGCACCGGCGGTGGCGCGGGGCGATCGTGGGTCATCTGGCGCTGTTCGAGATGACCTCCTCGATCCCCAACCGCCGGTATGCCGACGGGCTCAGGCGGCTGGGGTTGAGCGGCGACGCGACGCTGTTCTTCGACGAGCACGTGGCCGCCGACGCGGTGCACGAGAACATCGCCGCCGTGGACCTGGCGGGCGGGCTGGCGCGCCAGGAAGCCGCCACCGCGCCCACGATCCTCTGGGGGGCCCGCACGCTCGCCCTCCTGGACGCCCGGTGGGCGGGTCACCTGCTCGGCTGCTGGGAGCGGGACGAGACCTCGCTCCGGTCCGAGCTACAGGCCGTCGGGAGCCCGGAAGCCCACGAGCTTATGGGTCCCGTCGCAGAACGGCTTCAGCTGTGATCTGCCGCACCGGCAGAGCGCGATCGGGTCACGATCCACGTCGATCGGCGAGCCGTCACCGGCCAGCAGCCTGACCGGTCCCCGAACCAGGAGCGGCCCGTCCCGGTAGGGGGTGATCGTCACGGCGTCCTTGGGCGCGGGCGGCCCCGCCGGGGCGGGCGCGCCCGCCGGTGCGGGCGCGATCGTCAGGTCAGGCTCCCGGACCGGGGTAATAGCGCTCGCCGTGACCTCCGTAGTACCGGTCATCCGGCGGCGCTGCCGCCCGGCGGCGGTCCGCCCATACAACCATCCAGAACAGCGAGATGGCCAGCCCAACGGCGCCGACGATCATCAGGATCAGCCCGACGGTCTGGATGTTGAAGCTGGAAGTGGTGGCGGTGACCGCGAAGCGCAATATCGCTCCGACCGCGATCAGGAATAGAGATGTTCCGAGAGCCATTCACGTCTCCTTCGTGCGTGGTCGAAAACGAACCCTCGGCATCGTGCTTCCCGGTGGCGGGGCCCGGGAAACGCGCTCCGGACGAACCTACGAGGTCTGAAGCTCTGGGTGAGCCAGCTCTGTGGGGGCCAGCCGTCCCCGGAGGACTGCAGACTCGGTGACGGCCCAGGCCCCGCTCTCGGTCTCCGAAGCCCGGTCAAGCGCGGCGCTTGAGGAGAGCACCCGCTCGGGGCGCTCCTTGGCCAGCTCGGCCAGGCGACAGGCCTCGTTCACCGGGTCGCCGATCACCGTGTACTCAAACCGGTGCTCCGCACCCACGTTCCCGGCCACCGCCACACCGGCGGATACGCCGATGCCGAAGTCGATCTCCGGTAGCTCGCGGGACAGCCGCCCGGCCAGGTTGCGGGCAGTCCGGAGCGAATCGCCCGTGGCATCCTCCCGGGCCACCGGCGCCCCGAACACACACAGAGCGGCGTCGCCCTCAAATTTGTTGACCAGGCCCCCCTCGGCTTCGACCGCCTCCACCACGATGCGGAAGAAGCGGTTGAGCAGGCGGACGACCTCGCTCGGCGGCACGGCCAGGGCCAGCGAGGTGGATCCCACCACGTCGACGAACAGGGCCGCGATCTCTCGCTCCTCCCCTCCGAGCCGGATGCCCTCTGAAAGCGCCGCCTTGGCCACGTCCTGGCCGACCTGCCGGCCGAAGAGGTCACGGATCCGCTCACGCTCCCGCAATCCGTCGGCCATCCGGTTGAAGCCGGCCTGGAGCTGGCCCACCTCGCTCCCGTCATCCACCTCCACGTGCACATCGAGATCACCCATGGCGATCCGCTCGACCCCCCGCCGTACCCCCGTCAAAGGGTCCGCGATCGCCCTCGCCGCCAGCATCGTGGCCAGGAACCCGGTGCACGTGGCCACGATGGCCAGGAACAGCACCGCCGCCCCGACGTACTTGGAATTGTGAGTCCAGCCGGCGGCGCCGATAACCCCGAGCACGAGCACTCCGATCAGCGGCACCCCGGTGCCCAACAGCCAGGCCATGGCCAGGCGCAGGCGGACGCCTGGCGCGACCATCGCTGTCGGAGGCCGGGAGGCCAGCGCCAGAGCCATGACCGGACGCAGGGCCCGCTCGTAGAGCAGGTAGCTCAGGGCACATGTCGTCTCGCCTCCGAACCAGATCGTCGCGGCGACCACGGCCCCGAGGCCCCAGGAGAAGGCGAGGCCGTTGAAGACGGCGAACGTCACCGCGGCCAGGCTCCACCCGATGGCATCGAGCTTCACCGAGTACGCGGCCAGCCCCAGGGTGAGTTCGTGCTCACGCTCGTCTGGAGGTCGTCTCTCCGCCAGCCAGCCCAGAGCCTCGCCAATATGGCGGCGCCGGATCGGTATGAACACCACTGCCGACGCCAGGAGAAAGAGCGCGATCACGGGGGCGTTGACCCAGCCGCTCTTGACGTTCAGTGCCTGAGTGCCGCCGACCGCCAGGAACAGGAACCCCACCGCGAGGAACGTGACCAGCGCGCCGACGACACTGCCGAAGATCCCAATCAGCTTCAGGCGGATGTGGACCTGTCGCGCCAGGTTGGGGGTCATGAGCTGATTATCCACCGGCGGCGGCCAGTGCGAGCGCGGCTGGGCTGCCCGCCTTGGTGACGGGCGCGCGGGCTGGCAGACGGACGAGGCAGCCATCGCCGGGGGCAACCGTGATGTTCCGCCGCCGAGTCCTGGGAAGCGCGGGGTGTACCGCCTCCAGGTCCCGCGCCTGCACGACCGCCCGGAGCACCACCTTCATTTCAAGCATGGCGAAGCTCGCGCCCAGACAGCGCCGGCGGCCTCCGCCGAACGGGATCCACGTGTAGGTCCCCGGGGCCTGGTCCAGGAACCGCTCCGGCCGGAAGGCGTACGGGTTCGGGTATAGATCGGGGTCGTGGTGGATCAGGTACGCGTTCGGGACCAGGCACACGCCGGTGGGATAGGACCAGCCTCCGACCTCGATCGGTTTGACCACCAGCCTCGGCGCCACGTTCGGCAGGACGGGCCGGCAGCGCAGGGCCTCCTGGATCGTCGCGGTGAGGTAGTCGTCGTCCTCGACGCGCAGCCGCTCCACGGTTTCCGGATCCCGGGCCAGGCGCTCGAAGCACCAGGCCAGGGTGGAGGCGGTCGTCTCGTGACCGGCCACGAGTAGCGTCATCAGCTCGTCACGCAATTCCTGGTCGGGCATCGGAGCGCCATCCTCGTGACGGGCGGACAGCAGCATGGCCAGCACGTCGTCCCGCTCCTGCGGGTCAGCGCGGCGCTCGTCAACCAACTCGAAGATGAGCTCATCGGCCCGGCGCTGGAGCCGAACGAACTCGGCGAACGGGCCGACTCGCTCGGCGAGCGTCGCGACCCGGCCCTCAGGTGCGGGCGGCATCAGGCTGATCGGCTTCTCGCCGAACTTGAGCATGGCGCCCAACTGGTCACGAAGCGCGTCCAGACGCGGCCCGGGGTCGAGTCCGAAGACCGCCCGCAGAATGATCTCGAGCGTGGCTCGCTGAAGCTGCTCGTGCAACACGACGGGGCGGTCCACCGGCCACTCGGCCACCGCCCGCTCGGTCACCGTCTCCACCAGCGCCGAGAGCCTCTCGATCCGCTCGCCGTGGAAGGCGGGCAGCATCAGCTTGCGCTGCTCCATGTGCTCGGCTCCGTCCAGCAGGATGACCGAGTTCCGGCCCACCACGGGCTCCAGCACCCGCGCTCCCGAGCCGGGGGCCAATACGTCAGGCGGGGCCGTGAAAACCTGCTTGACGTCGTCCGGATCGGTGAGCATCACGAACGGCGGCGTGAAGGGCAGACGGATGGTGAACCGCCGGCCGTAGCGGGCCCGGCAGCGCTCCAGGAAGGCCAGCGGTCTGGTCCAAAAGCCGACCATCTGAAGGGCCGGTGGGTACTTCGGACCTGGAGGTATTAACGCCTGTGACATTCCCTGCTCCGCCTCGCCGCGCATCCTCCCTCTCCGGGGCTCAGACGTGTGTGACATTGGGCACAAGAGGGGCGGCTGCTTCTATTCCGTGGCCGCGCGGGCGCCCTGGTGCGGCCCGCGCGCCCCGAACCTTGTCCATTCGTGTCGTACAGATCGACGTAAATGGACATAGTTCGGATTAGGTCGGAGGCGCGACCTCACAGCCAACATAACGTCGAGATCTGGGTGGTCGGCTGGTTGAAACCCGACGCTGTTGTCGCACGTCGACCACAACGTCGGGTTCTGGCGCGCGGTTTGAGTGGATCTCGACGTTATGGTTGCTCTGGGGGGCGACGGTTGCTCTGGAGCCGCCGCGGGCGATCTCGAGGGCCACGGTCGCTCTGGTCTCAAGCCGGCCGGCAGTCTTCACTGCGCCCTGATCAGCAGGCCCGCGCGCGCCTCAGATCCTGAACACCCTCACCAGGCGCTCCTCGTGCTCGGCCTCGATCCGGGCGATCACCTCGATGTGCTCCTCCAGACCAGACCCTCGCAGCTTTGTCGCCAGGAGCTCGTCGACCTGGAAGATCCCGGCGCTGTTGGACATGGCGATCTCCACGCGAACCGCGCGGTCACGCCCGGGCGTGATCTTGACCGACTCGATCGAATACGCCGAGAGAGAGTGGATGTTCTGGTGGCCGGCCTCGAAGGGCACGCGGGAGCGTCCGCGGGCCATGTCCAGCGCGTCGGCCACCCTCACCACCCCGGCCTCGACGGTGAACGGAGCGCCCTTGCGCCGGTGGCCGATGATGGCGTGCAGCGCCTCGGAGACCATGATCGTCCGCTCGGGCTCCTCGTAGGCGTCGGCCAGCAACTGGCCGAGCCGGTCGGCGGTCAGGAAGAGACTGAAGCGCTCGTGGTCCTCCCGGTGGATGGCCATCCCCACGCAGTGGAACAGGCAGCCGGCGGCAATAACGACCTCAGCGTCGCGCTCGGTCATGCCGTAGTCGGCCACGACACTCGGGCTGACCCCTCGCCTGAACAGGAGCCGGCCCAAACGCAGCCCAATGTTCAGCACGATCTGGATGTGCACCCATGAGTGGTCGGACATGCCCAGGCGGCGAGTGGCATTGACCGCAGCCACGTGCCACCACGCCTTCACCTGCGGATCGGCATTGACCGCGTCCAGCAGTCGCTCAAGTTTGCGATTTCCCCGCGTGGGGACTCGCACTCGCATCTCGGCCAGCGCCTCCCGCGGAGGCATGGGTGGGTCGGCCGCCGAGTGCGGGGGCTCGGCATCAGCCAAGGCAACCCTCCAGGAGGATTCCTTCCCGCAGCCCGCCCCGGCCCACGTTCAACGGCAGGCCAAACCGCTCACCCGCGCCCTGGAGGATCAGCAGCCCCGCCGGGAGCAGGCGCACCCGCTCCTCGGCCAGCCCGTACCGTCCGGCCACCAGGGCCGCGGGTTCGCTGGCCAGAAGTTCAAGCGACCGGGTCAGCGCGGCCTGATCCAGCACCGTGCCGGCCAGCGTGGCCAGCGAGGCCGCGCTGCCTCCCACCGCAGCGGCCAGGCTCGGCTTCGGGACCTCGACGGCGTCCAGCGCCCCGGTCACCCGCCGCCGGGCCTCGGCCAGCTCAGCGCCCGCGGGGGGGTCCGAGGTCAGGCAGGAGCGGGTCAGATCACCTGAGCCGACGGGGAGCGAGGTCGACCACGAGATCGTGCCCGGGCTCGTTCCGACGACCAGTTCGGACGATCCCCCGCCGACGTCGATGACGCCCAGGTCACCGGTGGGTGGATGCTCAAGCATCCGGGCCACTCCCACAAAGGCCAGCCGAGCCTCCTCCTGCCAGGACAGGATCTCCACCTCCAGCCCGCAGGCCTCGCGGACGGCGTCGGCCAGTGAGCAGCCATTGGGCGCCCGCCGGATGGCCGCCGTCGCCACGGCACGCAGCGTGTCGGCGCCCAGTTCACGCGCGCGCAGGAGCTGGCCGGATACGGCACCGGCCACCTCCTGGATCTTCTCGGAGGAGATGCTGCCGTCTGGCAGACGGCCCCGGGCTATCTGCGTGAACACGCGCTCCTGGCGAACCTCGCGGAGGCCGTTGGGCGTGCAGTCGGCCACGAGCAACCTGGTCGTGTTCGAACCGATGTCTATGCAGGCGTGGCGCACCGGAGCAGGCTCTCAGCCGTCGGCGTCCAGCGCGTACAGCCGCCAGTCCCCGGGCACGCCCTTGAACTCGCCGATTCCCCGATCGGTGAACCTGAGTCCTGATCCCGTGACGAGGTCTTTGACGGTCTGGGAGACAAGCACCTCTCCCGATTGCGCGGTCGCGCCGACCCGAGCTCCGATGTGGACGGCCATGCCTGCCAGGTCCGCGCCCCGGAGCTCGCATTCGCCGGTATGAACTCCGGCCCGGACCTCGAGCCCGAGGCGGCGGACGCCTCCGGTAATGGCCGCGGCGCACCGAACGGCCCGGGCCGGGCCGTCGAACGAGGCCAGGAATCCATCGCCCGTGTGCTTGATCTCCCGCCCCCGGAAGCGCGCCAGCTCGCGGCGCACGAGCTCGTCGTGGCGCTCCAGCATGCCGCGCCAGTCGCGATCGCCGGCGGCGGCGGCATGCGCCGTCGAGTCCACGATGTCCGTGAACAGCACGGTGGCCAGAATCCGCTCAGGCTCGCGCTCGCGCCGCGTGCCCGTGACGAACTCCTCGACCTCATCCAGGAGCGCATCCTGGTCGCCGGCGAACACCACATGGTCGTCTCCGGCCAGCTCGACATACCGGGCGTGCGGGATGCCGGCGGCCAGGGCCCGACCGAACGCCACCGGCGCCACGCGGTCGCCTGTCCGTTGCAGGAGCAGGGTGGGCGCGGTGATGGCGGCCAGCGCGGGGCGGACGTCGATGTCCAGGTACATCCGCATCAGCTGCAAAGCGGCCCGCGGGCTGGTGCCCGCGCGGAGCAGGTGGGCCCACCAGGCGGCGAAGTCCTCGTCTCCCGCGAGACTGGGAGCGAAGATCTGCAGACCTGCCGGGCCTCCCCACTGCGAAACGGTGGTCTCCAGCCACCTTTCCGTCCGGTCGCGCGGAGTGCCCACCGGATAATCGTCGGCGCGGGTGATTCTGGCGTAGGTGCCACACAGGATCAGGTGACTCACCCGCTCCGGGAAGCTTCCGGCGAACAGGATCGACATCGGGCCGCCCTCGGAGATTCCGAACAGAGCGGCGCTCTCTGACTCGGCGGCGTCCATCACCACCCTCAGGTCGTCCATGCCCTGCTCAAGCGTGGGCGGCTGGCCAAGCCGATCGGACAGCCCCTGCTCCCGCCTGTCCCAGGCGATCAGCCGGGAGAAGCTTGCCAAGCGCTCCATGAAGGCTCGAACCAGCCGAGACTCGAACGACACCTCAAGGTGGGAGACGAAACCCCCCACGAACACCAGATCAGGTGGCCCCTGCCCGAACACCTGATACGCGATGCTGACATCACCGTTGCGCGCGTACCGGATGTCCTGCGGCCCCACGCCGGCAAGTGTATGCCTCCGGTCGGAGACCGCCTCGTAAGATGAAAACGGCAATCTTGCCCCGGGCACTTCACCCCACCAAGATCTTCAGCCACACGGCCTTCTCTGCCCAGCGCCTGGCCGCCCAGCGCGGCCGGACCGTGTCGGTGTGTCTACCTGCCCGAGACGAGGCTCGGACGATCGGCCCGATCCTCAGCGAGCTGCTGCCCCTCCGCCAGGCCGGCGTGATCGATCAGCTCGTGGTGGTTGACAAGTCGCAGGACGGGACGGCCGCCATCGCTCGGCGGCTTGGGGCCGAGGTCCACCATCAGGATGACCTGATGCCGGAATTCGGACCCGTCCTGGGCAAGGGGGACGCCATGTGGCGCTCACTCTCGGTCCTCCACGGCGAGATCGTGTGCTTCCTGGACGCCGACTCCGAGAGCTTCGGATCCCACTTTGCCTGCGGGCTGCTGGGGCCGCTGCTCTGTGAGGAGGGGATCTCGTTCGTCAAGGGGTACTACCGCCGTCCGTTCCGAGTCGGCGGCACCGTCCTGCCTGACGAGGGCGGCCGGGTCACCGAGCTGACCGCCCGCCCCCTGCTCCGGCTGTTCTATCCCGAGCTTGACGTGATCCGTCAGCCGCTGGCTGGCGAGATCGCCGTCCGGCGTCGGATCCTGGACCAGCTGCCGTTTGTCACGGGCTACGGGGTAGACGTCGCGCTCCTGCTGGACGCCTACGGTGCCGTGGGCCTTGACGGACTCGCCCAGGTGGATCTGGACGTGCGCCAGAACGCCCACCAGCCCCTGCGGGACCTCGGTGAGATGGCCCTCGCGGTGCTGCATGCCGTGTCAACCCGCCTGGAGCGGGAGGGAAGGCTCCGCGGGCCGCTCCCGGCTGTCCCAGCCGGGCCTGGAGACGACGAACCGCGTCCGGTTGAGCGCCCTCCCTACGCCAGCCTGCGTGCCGCCGCCTGACCCGGGCGCGGGCCGCGCTCCGCGTCAGCGAAGGGCGGCCTGGACCGCCGCCCGGGCCTCGTCGACGCCGAAGACACCCTCCAGCCGAGCGGCGATCACACCTTTCTGGTTGACCGTGAAGAGCCACGGCTCGGTCTCCAGGTGGAAGGCCTTCAGCTGCGAGCGCAGCCCACGGTTCGGCTCGTTGTTCACGTAGATCTCCTGGTGGATGAACGTCAGCCGGTTGCCGAACTCGTGCTGCAGCATCACCATGATGTCCGTGACCGGACCGCACACGCGGGACGTGCAGAGCTCGGGCGTGGAGAACAGCAGGACCGCCGGCCGCTTGCCCAGTACCTGGTTGAACGACACCGAGTGCATGTTCTCGGGAGGCTTGCGGGTGGTGGCCAGGCTGATGTTGCCGTGCACCGAGGCCGCCGTGTCGGTGGCGATGGCCGGCGGCCGCTGGCCGACGCCGGGAATGGGGATCTTCTGGGCCACCGCGACCTGACCGGCCGCGCCGATCAGATGGTTCCCCACCCGGGTCAGGCTGAGGAGGTAGTAGACACTTGAGCGGGGGACGGGAATGTTTGCGTCATAGATGGCCTTGAGGCCCCCAGGGCCATCGTTCTCGTTGCTCCGGTACTGCTTGGGCACGGAGAGGGAGTCAGCCGGAGCCAGGAACGGGCCCTGGGCTGGACCATCCAGGTTGGTGGTGATGTACAGCGCGGTGGGGCCGTAGATGAACCGGTTGGCCCGGTCGGTCAGAGCGAACGCGTACCGGCTCACCCCGGGCGTGAACGCCTGCCCGCCGCCGCCGAGCTGTGCCGTGGCCTTGATCAGACGGGCCAGCTGCTTGAGGGACCTCCCGGCGACGGGCGGGAACTCGGATGCCTTGGGGTTCGTGGCCCCGGCCAGGTTGGCCACGGCGGGTGGGGCAGACGCCGTTGCCTTCAGGTTTCCGGCCTGGTGCGACTGAGCGAGCACCTTGCTTGCCCCGGAGGGCGACGTGGCCACGGTTCCGGAGCCACCCGACCCGCCGCAGGCGGCCAGGGCCAAGCCGCAGGCCAGGAATCCCCCGAAGGCGGTGAAGCCGCGCCGCATCTCCCCCGGCACCCGGGCTACTGGATGATCCGGAATACCCCTCGCATCCAGGGATGGATGCGACAGAAGAACGTGTACGTGCCGGGCGGGAGGCTCGCCGGGGTGCTCCAGCTCAGCCTGCCAACCCCCGGAAGCCCGATCCCGAGCTGCCCGGAGTCAAACCGCCTGCCGCCGTTGGCCACCGGGTAGGAGATCCCGTAGTTCTTGTTGCAGGGGCTGTGGCATGACGTCACCGCGTGGGTGATCGACTGGAGATAGAACGGGCTCGGGTTCAGCAGGCGGAACACGCCCATCGGATTTGCGTCCTGGTTGACGAACTTGATGGAGTGACCCGCGGTCGTCGTGGGGACGCAATGGTTGGCGCTCCCCTTGGGGGACTTGAAATCGCCGGGGAGGTATCTGAAGCCCAGGATCAGGACCTTCTTCTTGTCGCATAGCGGCCACTGCGTCGGATTGACCCCAATGAAGGCCGTGCCACCGTAGTAGCTGTTCTCCTTGAGATGGCCGTGGGTGAGGTGGCTGGTCTGGTCAAGCGCGTGGGCGAAGGGGTCGGTGCCGTGGGTGTCATCCCAGGCCTCCCACACGACCATGATTCCCATGACCTCATACCAGGAGGCCAGCTTCGTCTCGTACGTGGTGCTGACCCGCAGCACGTCGCCGGCCCGGACCTTGGGCCGCCAATCGGCGTTGGTCGTGCCCATGGCCACATCCCATGAGACCGGTCCCCGGTGCTTGAAATAGTGGGCGACCGACCGGAACAGACGAACCGAATTGGGCACGGGCCCGGGCAGAGCCCCGCCACTTGGCGTCGCTCCACTCCGGATCAGGTCAAGGTCGGTGGACAGACCACCTGGATGCACGTGGCCGGCCGTCCCGATGAGCGTCCCGGCGTGGTCTAGTGTGAACTCGTTCAGTGGCGAGCCCTTGCCGTAGGGCTGGTTGGCCATGTCCGGATAGGTGTACTTCCCGTTGACGCCGCTGTGCCGCTTGACGTCGAACACCGGATAGAGGTTGTGGGCCCGCACATCCATCCAGATCGGGTGAGCCGCGGTCAGCGTGTGGGCCAAAGGCGTGGTGTCCGGAACGAACCACAGCGTGTAGTTGATGTAGACCTTGGCCGCCCTATCGCTGAGGTTGTGGATCATGTAGTTCAGGATCCAGTGGTCGCTCTTGGCGACCGGGTACCCGAACCCCTTCGGAAACTCGGTGATCGTCTTCTCCTCACCGGAGGCCATGAACGGGTAATAAGCGGTCCCGTTCCCCTCCCCCTGGCCGGCCCGCCCGTCACTCAGCCAAACGCCGTGATGAAGGTGGAGGTTCTTCGTCAGCGGGACCCCGCCGCAGCACTTGCCGTTGGGCAGGGCATAGCGGAGGTTGGGGATCATCTTGACCACGAAGCCGTCGACCGTCGGCTTGGGAACCTGGTTGATCTGAGTCAGGATCAGGTTCGACCCGGGGGTCACGTTGTACGGACCCGCGGCGTAGTTCAGGTGCTGCACGCAGCACGGTGTCGACGCGCTCGCGATCGACGGAACGGCGGCCAAGAGGCCAGCCGCCACAATCACTGCCCCAACGAATCCTCGCCTCAATTTGCCTCCAACCGGTCCCGCGCCTCCCGCGCGTGATGTACACATTGAAGCAGGTCCGGCGCCCGGATACGGGGGAGCGGTCTGATCTCGTTGCGGTAAATGCGCCGGGACGCGCTGGGAGCGGCCTCCTCAGCGCGCCCCGGATGCACCCCGCGACCGGACTGATCCCTCTGCGGTAAGGACCCCCGGCGCTCTTGACAGGTGGCGAATTTGGTGCCACGGTTGCGGTGGGGTTGCCGCATGCGCTGGGGAAGGACCCGACGCGTCGCGGCGTCTTCTTGAGCACAACCCACGGATCTGGAGGCTCTAAGTTGAGACGTGTCGTAGTTCTGGCCCTGATCGCGTCGTCAGGCGCACTGCTGTATTCCCTTCCGAGTGCCACCGCGGCCACCCGCGCCACTGGGACCCTGATCAAAGTCTTCAAGACTTCCAAGTTCGGAAAGATCCTCGTCAACCGCAGGGGCTTCACCCTCTACGCCTACAGCAAGGACACGCGGAACAAGGATGCCTGCCAGGACTTCCCCGGATGCCTGGGACTCTGGCCGGCCGTGACGACGAAGGGCAAGCCGGTCGCCGGACGCGGCGTGAAGCAGTCGTTGCTGGGCACGATCAAGCTCAAGAGCGGCAAGCGTCAGGTCACATACAACGGGCACCCGCTGTATTCGTACATCGGAGACAGCAGCCCCCACCAGACCTCCTACATCAACCAGTTCCAGTCCGGCGGCAAGTGGCCGGCGGTCAGCCCGTCAGGCAGGTTGGTCAAGTAGCGCCAGGCGGTCTCAGCGGCGCCGCCGCCGCAGGATCCGCCACAGCACGATCAGCCCGGCGAGCAACGGCCAGGGGTTGGCCTTGACCCGATCCAGCAGGACCGAGCCGACCACGCTCGCTCCCTGCATGGGCTCGCTGGCCGGAGCCGGCGCGGGTTGCGCGGTCTCGACCGGCGGCGCCGCCTCAGGAGGCGGCGCCTGAGCGCTCGGCGGGGCGTCTGCGCTCACCGCCTCGGTGGACGCCGGGCTCGCCTCGGTGGGCGGCGGCGCCTCGGTGGGCGGCGGCGCCTCGGCGGCCTCGTCAGCGGGCGTGGCCTCCGCCACCGCGGCCGCCTCTGCAGCCGGTGCCTCGGGCGCCGGTCCCGCGCCCTCCAACGACTCCTGGAGGCGCTTGGCGAACTCCCTGAGCAGGCGGGCCGAGATGTCCTCGATCATGCCCCCGCGGCC
>JBJMLC010000118.1:0-10872 GCA_045805485.1 Solirubrobacteraceae bacterium
CCTTCTGCTCTGCGACCTGCGCGAGTCTTCGCTTGACGGCCAGCAGGCCGAGGATCGCCTGGCCGCGGTGGGTATCACCGTGAACCGAAACGCCGTCCCGTTCGACCCGCGGCCGCCCGCGGTGTCCAGCGGGCTGCGCATCGGCACTCCCGCGCTGGCAACGCGAGGTCTTCAGGTGGACGACTTCCTGGAGGTGGGCAAGCTGATGGCGGAAGCGCTGGTCAGCGAGGACTTCGAGGCCCACCGAGCCGACCTGGCAGACCGGGCCGCGCAGATCGCGGAGCGCTACCCGCTGTACCAGAGCCTCGGCGCGACGGCCGCGGTCTAGGCCATGGAATACGTGAATCTCGGCACGACCGGGGTCCGGGTGTCACGCATATGCCTGGGCATGATGAGCTTCGGGAAGCACGAGAGTCGCCCCTGGGCGCTGGAGGAGCCTGACGCCGAGCCGATCGTGCGCCGGGCGGTGGAGGGCGGGATCAACTTCTTCGACACCGCCGACGCGTACAACGGTGGTCAGAGCGAGGTGATCACGGGGCGGGTCCTGGCCCGGCTGTTCGAGATGCGCGAGGAGTACGTGCTGGCCACCAAGGTGTTCATGCCCACGATGCCCGGCCAGAACGGCTGGGGGCTGTCCCGCAAGCACATCATGGCCTCCATCGACGCCTCGCTCTCCCGGCTGGGCGTCGATTACGTGGACCTCTACCAGATCCACCGCTGGGATCCCAGCACGCCGATCGAAGAGACGATGGATGCCCTGCACGACGTCGTAAAAGCCGGCAAGGCCCGCTACCTCGGGGCCAGCAGCATGTTCGCCTGGCAGTTCGCCAAGGCTCAGCACGCGGGCCGCACCCGGTTCGTGTCGATGCAGAACCACTACAACCTGATCTACCGGGAGGAGGAGCGGGAGATGATCCCCCAGTGCCTGGATCAGGGGGTGGGGGTGATCCCGTGGAGCCCGCTGGCCAGGGGATTGCTGGCCGGCAACCGCACGCGGGAGGGCGAACGACGGACCACGCGGGCGGAGACCGATGGCTTCGCCGACCACCTCTACGACCCTGACACCGACTTCAACGTGATCGACCGCCTTGTGGAGGTGTCCGAGGCGCGGGGCGACCGGCCGGCCCAGGTGGCGCTGGCCTGGCTCATGCAGAGACCCGGAGTGACCGCGCCGATCGTGGGGGCCACCAAGGCCGAGCATCTGGACGATGCGCTGGCCGCCGAGCAGCTGGCGCTGACCGAGGAAGAGGTCACCCGCCTGGAGGAGCCCTACGTGCCCCACGCGGTGGCCGGGCACTCCTGATCGCGGGTGTCGGCCGAGAACGTCGAGCTGGTTCGCCGCCTTCAGGCGCGTCCCGGCGTGGACCTGGCGGCCGTGTTTCGCGATCCCGACTCCGCCAGGCAGGCGCTCTCCTGGATGGAGGGGCTCCTGGCGCCTGACTGCGAGGTCGTCATCAACCTGGGAGGCGTGGATGAGGTCCGGGCTCACACTGGCCCCGCGGGACTGCGGGAGGCCTGGCTCGACTGGATGGAGCCGTGGGCCAGCTATCGCACCGAGATCGAGCGGATGATCGACCTGGACGACCGGATAGTGGTCCTGGTTCGGGACTACGGCCGCTATGAGCCCCAGGGTCCGGAGGTCCAGCTCACGGGCAGCGCCATCTGGACCGTGCGTGACCGAAAGGTGATCCGGGCCGAGTTCTACACGGACCGTGAGGCGGCCCTGCGGGCCGCGGGATTGAGCGAGTGAAACCGTAAGGCGCCCCCACCGGCTGCCATCCTTCTCACGGCATGACGCACCTGGATGCCGTTCTCGCCTTCCTGGTGGCCATGATCATCGCCACCCTGCTGACGCCGCTGGCCGGGCGCCTGGCCCGCCGGGTGGGCGCGATGGCCTTCCCCAGCGAGCGCGGCCTGGCCGAGCGGGTGACCCCCCTGCTGGGGGGACTGGCGATCCTGGCCGGGGTCCTGGTGGCCGCGCTGATCTGGATGCCCGAGGTCATCAGGCTCCCCCACAGTCCTCACACCCCCAGGGGTGCGGGCGGGACCGTCCATACGTGGGCAATCCTGGCCGGGGCGGTGCTCATAGCGGCGGTGGGGGCGATCGACGACATCTGGGAGCTTCCGCCGCTGGCCAAGCTCGTCGGACAGGTGGCGGCGGCGGTGATCGCGGTGGAGGGCGGGGCTGTGGTGACCGACGTGACGATCCCGTTCATCGGCGCCCTGCAGTTCCCCAACACCGGCGGAATCCTGACCGTGCTGTGGCTGGTGGGGGTCATGAACGTGGTCAACTTCTCCGACGGAGTCGACGGCCTGGCGGCGGGCCTCTGCGCCATCGACGGGATCGCGTTCGCCATCATCGCCTTCGACCTGCACGTGCCCGGCGCGGCCGTCCTGGCCGCGCTCACCGCGGGCGCGGCAGTGGGGTTCCTGGTCCGGAACTTCTACCCCGCCTCGGTCTTCATGGGGGACTCGGGCTCCAACCTGCTCGGCTACCTGCTCGGCGTGGCCGCCGTGGTGGGCTCGCTCAAAACACCTGCCGTGGTGGCGTTGGTCGTGCCGCTGGTCGTCCTGGCCGTGCCCTTCCTGGACACCGGCTTCGTCGTGGCCAAGCGGCTCAAGTACCGGCGCAAGCCGTGGCTGGCCGACGCCAACCATTTCCACCACCGGATGGCCCGGATCGGGTTCAGCCAGCGCAGGACGGTGGCCTACCTGCTCGGGTGGACGCTGCTGCTGGCCGGGGTGGCGGTGGCCCTGAGGTTCGTCCCGTATTCGGTCCACCACAACGGGCACCACCACTACCGCGCCGGATGGCTGGCCCTGATGGCCGCCCTGGGTCTGCTTGCCCTGGTGGCCAGCGCATACCTGGTGTACGTGCTTGAGATCTTCCGCTTCAAGGTGCGCCGGACGCGTGAGATCCAGCGGGATGAGCCTCAGACCGCCGAACATGAGATCGTCCAGCGGGTGACCAGCGAGATCGAGACCGGGGAGTTCGAGGCGGTGCGGGTCGAGAAGCCCGACGAGGCTGGCGGCTCGCCGCCAGAGCCGAGGGAGACAGACGAGTTCGAGACGGTCCGCGGTGGCTGAGGCTGGCGCCGAAGCCCCGCGCACTGGCCTGAACCGAGCGGAGCGCGTCGTCCTGGCCGCCGTGGGCGTGGCCACCGTGCTGGCCGGAGTGGCCCGCTACGCGCACGGCTTCTCAGAGCCGGTGGCGTTCGTGCTGGCCGCCCTGGCGCTGGCTGGACTGGCCTGGATCGTGTCGTTCGCCACCGAGCAGGTGGGCGGGAGGTACGGGGCGCCCATCACGGGCGTTCTCCAGTCCACGCTGGGCAACCTGCCGGAGTTCTTCGTGGTCATCTTCGCGCTGAACGCCGGCGAGCTCGTCGTGGCTCAGACCGCCCTGCTGGGGTCGATCCTGGTCAACGCTCTGCTCGTCCTGGGAGCGGTCGTGGTCGCGGGCGCCGCCCATGCCAAGGACGGCGTCATGCGCTTCAGCCGTCGTCTGCCCAACGACACGGCGACCCTGCTCCTGAGCTCCACGTTCATCATCGTGCTGATCGGGCTGAGCATCAGCACGCACTCGGTGGCCGGCCATCACACCACCGCGCTCTCCATCATCGGGTCGATCCTCCTGCTGGTGGTGTACGGCCTCTGGCTCTGGGGCTACCTGCGCTCCGATGAGGGACCGCCGGAGACCGCGGCCAAGCCCCGCGTGAGCCTCCTGGTGAGCCTGGTGCTCCTGGCCGTTGCCGGCACGGCATCGGCCTTCGTCTCCGACTGGTTCGTGCACGCGCTGACGCCGACGATCAACGCCGCCCACATCACGCGGGCCTTCGCCGGACTGGTGATCGTGGCCATCGCCGGGAACGCGGTGGAGAACGTGGCCGGGATCGTCCTGGCCGCCAAGGGACAGTCCGATCTGGCCATCTCCGTGGTCAAGAACTCGGTGGCTCAGATCGCGGCGTTTCTCTTCCCGCTGCTGGTGCTGGTCTCGTTGCTCACGACCACCACGCTCACGTTCGCGATCTCGCCCGTGTACATAGGTGCGCTGTTCGGAACCGCCGTGATCGTGTGGCAGATCACCGGTGACGGCGAGGCCACGTACTTCGAGGGCGCCGCGCTGATGGGGGCCTTCGCGATCCTGTCCGCCGTAGCCTGGTTCGGAACATGAGGAGAATGCCCGAAGCGGCCGGAGGCGATGCCCCGGAGCACCAGCGGCGCAGCGGAGGCCGCCGGGGGCAGCGGCTGCCCGGGGTCGACCGCAGGGCCATGGCCACGCTGTCGGCCGGTCACCTGTTCACCGACATCTCGCAGGGCGCTGTGCCGGCCCTGCTGCCCTTCCTGATCGCGCGGGACCATCTGAGTTATGCGGCCGCCTCGGCTCTGGTGCTGGCGGCCACCATCTCCAGCAGCGTGATCCAGCCGCTGTTCGGGCACATGTCCGACCGCAGGTCGCTCCCCTGGCTGATGCCGCTGGGGCCGGCCCTGGGCGGGCTGGGCATTGCGCTGGTCGGGATCGCGCCTTCCTACGGCGTCCTCTTCGCCTGCATCGTGGTGAGTGGGCTCGGCGTGGCGGCGTTTCATCCCGAGGGCTCGCGGTTTGCCAACTACGTCTCGGGGTCGCGCCGGGCCAGCGGGATGAGCCTCTTCAGCGTGGGCGGAAACATCGGCTTCGCGCTCGGCCCGGTGCTGGTGACGCCGCTGATCCTGGTCTTCGGCCTGCACGGAACGCTGTTCGTGCTGATCCCCACCTGGGCGGCCGCCCTGGTCGTCGTGCTGGAGTTGCCGCGTCTGGGCCGGTTCCGGACCGACGTGCAGGGCGGGCGCGTGGCGGCGCGTCAGGAGCGTGAAGCATGGGGGCCGTTCGCCGTGCTGGGCGGCGTGATTGCGCTGCGCTCGTTTGTCTACTTCGGTCTGGTCACGTTCATCCCGCTGTACTACGTGCACGTGCTGCACGCGGGCAAGGCCCTGGGCAACGCCGCGCTCACCGCGATGCTTCTGGGTGGAGCCGTGGGGACGCTGGTGGGTGGGCCGCTGGCCGACCGGTTCGGCCGGCGCACCGTCCTCATGGGCTCGATGGTGGCGCTCCCGCCCCTGATCGCGAGCTTCCTCCTGGCGGGAGCGGCCGGCGGGGTGGTCCTGGCGGCGATCACGGGCGCAGCCACCATCGCCACGTTCGCCGTCACGATCGTGATGGGCCAGGAGTACCTCCCGGGGCGCCTCGGGATGGCGGCCGGAGTCACCATCGGGCTCTCGATCGGCCTGGGTGGCCTGGGCGCTCCGCTCCTGGGGCTGCTGGCCGACGCCCACGGGCTGAGGGTCGTGTTCGAGGTCATCGCGGTTCTGCCGCTGCTGGCGCTGCTGCTCACGCTGGCCCTGCCCAGGGAGCGCGCAAAACGCCCCACCGTTGGGGCGGCGGGGCCCGCGGGCGGGCAGGAAAGGGCCGTGCCGCAGCGTAACCAGCAGCCATCGGCGCTGTAGTTCCGAAGGCAGGGTTGGCTCGCGGCGCCCCTCAGACAAGCCGGCACCGCCACGGTCGCCAGCACCCGTCCAGGTATCCACCGTGAAACCATCCAGCCACCTTCGACTGGCCATGCCGCCACGCGCCCTGCGGCTGGTACCCGCGCTGGCCGCTGTGACGGCAGGGTTGATCGGGCTGGTCAACATCGCCTCGGCGCTCTCGCCCAACATCCACTGGCGGGGGCACCTGTTGCTGCAGTACGAGCCCGTCCAGGCCATGCGGCTGTTCCACGCCCTGGCCCTGCCGGCAGGAGCGGCGCTGCTGCTGGTGGCGCCGTACCTGCGGGGCCGCAGGCAGCGGGCCTGGCGGCTGGCCCTCCTGCTGATGCTGGCGCTGGGGGCATTTGACCTGCTCAAGGGGCTGGACTTCGAGGAGACCGCGATCACCTGGGGGGCGGCCCTCATCCTGGTCATGAGCCGGGAGGCCTTCCAGGTCCGGCACGAGCCGATCACCCTGCGCTCGGCCGCCTGGCGGGTGCCGGCGCTGGGTCTGCTCGGCCTGGCGGCGGCCGGGCTGGCCACCTGGGCCTCCCAGGGCCATCCCTCATTCAGTTCGGTGGTCAGCGAGACTGTCGATCTCCTGCGCTGGCAGCCGGGCCCGATCCACTTCCACACCCACTCGGCGCTGCACCATCACTTTGCCTGGATCCCGCTGGCCGTTCACCTGGTGGAGGTGGGGACGCTCCTGGCCATGGCCTACGTCATCTTCCGTCCCCTGGCGGTGCCCAGAGCCCTGCCTGGCCCGGCCGCTCGCAGCATGGCCACGGAGCTGGTCCGAGCCCACGGCCGCGACACGCTGTCGTTCTTCAAGCTGCGCGCCGACAAGCACTACTTCTTCTCAGCCGACGGGCGGGCCTTCGTGGGCTACCGGATCGAGAACGGCGTACTGCTGCTCTCCGGCGATCCGGTGGGGCCCGACGACGCGCTCGGGCCGCTGCTGGATGAGCTGCAGGGCTTCGCCCAGGTCAGAGACCTCAGGCTGGGTGGGGTGGGAGCCAGCGAGCGGCTCCGGCCCCTGTATGAGTCGATGGGCCTGCGGACCCTGTACCTGGGGGACGAGGCGGTGATAGAGCTCCAGCGTTTCTCTTTGGAAGGCCGGCCCATCCGCAAGGTCCGCCAATCGGTGACGCGCCTGGGCAATGCGGGGTACACGGCCGGGCTTCAGTCGGTGGGCGAGCTGGACGCCGACACGTTGCGGGAGATCGAGGCGGTGCTGGAACGCGGCCGTCAGGGCGCGCCCGAACGCGGATTCTCGATGGCCATGGACTCCCTGCGCGGGCAGCACGGGGAGGAGACGCTCGTCGTCCTGGCCCGTGACGAGACGGGCCGGATCCGGGGGGTTCTGCATTTCGTGCCCTGCTACTGCCGCCCGGCGGTCTCGCTGTCGTTCATGCGCCGGGACCCCGAGACTCCGAACGGGCTGATGGAGTTCATGGTGGCCTCGGCGGCGGGGCTCCTGCGTGAGCGCGGGCTGGAGGAGGCCTCGCTGAACTTCGCCACGTTCGCCCGTTGGATGCACAGCCCGTCCAGATGGCACGAGCGGGTCCTGGGCCGGCTGGTCGCCCTGGCCAACCCGTTCTTTCAGATCGAGAGCCTGTACCGGTTCAACGCCAAGTTCTTCCCGCGCTGGGAGCCGCGCTACCTGGTATACGAGAGCACCCTCGGTCTCCCACGCACCGCGCTGGCCGCCATGTGGGCCGAGGGACAGCTGCCCAAGCCGGTCCTGCGGTTCCCATCGACGGCGCCGGGGCTCCGGGGTGCCGCCGCCGCCATGCGCTGAGCGGCCCACCTAAAGTTCGGCTCAACGCCTCTGGCCAGGAACGGCTACCCTTCGGCCCGTCGGGTTGCACTGGCGCCCGCTTCGCCCGGCCGGGTTTACCCTCCCGGCCTCCATACCTCTCTATCACGGGTTGAACGACGCCTTCTCATATGACCAATGGCCGCCCGCCTCTCACCGGCCGGGACGTGGCCGGGGCCGGGATGCTGATGTTCTCGGCCAACCTGCTGTGCGCGGCCATCGGAGCCGGTCTCGGTGCGCTGTTCGGCGTCGCGGTCCCAATGGCCGTGGCCGGATTCCTGGTCGGCTTCTTCCTGGGGATCTACGTTGTCATTAAGCGCTTCCGTGAAATTTGAGTCCCCCGCTCCGACCCCTCTGATCGTCCAGTACCTGGACGTGGTGCTGGTGGTCGCGGCGGCGCCGATCCTGCTCCTGATGGGCGTCTCCGCCGTCGGGTACGCCTACGGCGCAGGCGCCTGGCTGATTCTGCGAGCGGTGGGCGTGGGTGTGGACCGGATGGCCGAGACCAGCGACGCCCGCCGGCAGATCAGCATCCGGCTGGGCTACATGCTCGGGCGGCTCTTCCTGCTGGCGTTGGCGGTCATCCTGGCTCGGCGCAGCGGGGGCAAGGACGCGGGGCTGGCCGCGTTACTTGTGGTGGTGATCGCATTCACGGTTCAGTTGGCGGTGTCGGCGGTGAGCCGTCCTCGCGGCGCCGGCAAGGGGACGGGAGCGGCGTGAGCCAGGGACGCAAGATCTTCTGGTCGCTGGTGGGCGTCTACGCCTTCGGCCTGATCCTGCTGATTGTGATCTTCGGGTTCGGTCACAAGAACGACGAGTTCAAGATCCAGAACGAGTTCAAGCTCACCGACTGGGTCCACCTCGGCGTGTTCAGCATCAACCGGGCCGTGGTCTATCTGCTGATCGCGGCCATCCTCACGGTCGTGACCATGCTCTGGATCTCACGCCGGATGAAGGCCAAGCCCAACCGCGTTCAGACGGCGGTCGAGGCCATGTTCTCGCTCATGCAGAACAACATCACGCGAGGCAACATGCCGGACTCGCTGGCGGCGAAATGGTTCCCGTTCCTGGGAACGCTGTTCCTCTTCCTGTGGTGGTGCAACATCATCGGCTACATCCCGCTGCCCACCAACAGCGAGGAGAAGTTCAACCTGTTCGGCGCACACATACCATCGTTTGCGCTGTACGCCGCCACAGCCAACATCTCGGTCCCGCTGGCCCTGGCCCTGATTGTCTTCATTGCCTTCAATGCTCAGGGGATCCGGGCTCAGGGCTTCATCGGGTACACCAAGAGCCTGATCCCGGCAGGAGTCCACGGCCCGATGCTGTTGCTGATCTTCCCGCTGGAGGTGATCTCCACGTTCATGCGGCTGATCTCGCTGACGGTCCGACTATTCGCCAACATCCTGGCCGGCCACATGATCATCCTGTTCATGGCCGGCGGGCTGGCCGTGATCCTGGGCCTGTCGTTCCTCGGCTGGTTCACGCTGCCCTTCGGCATCGCGGTCTACCTGTTCGAGTTGGGGCTTGTGGCCACCCTTCAGGCGTTCATCTTTGCCACTCTGGCCGCCATCTACATCGGCGGCGCCGTTTCTCATCACTAAGACAAGGAGCTGAGTTCAAGTGCTAACACACATCCTCTCGTTCGCCGCCTCCTCCTCAGGCGTCGGCGCCGGGCTCGGGATCGGAATCGGCGGCGGCCTGGGAGCGGTGGGCGCCGGCGTCGGCATCGGGATCATCTTCGGCAAGGTCATCGAGTCTGTGACCCGCCAGCCCGAGATGCGCGACGAGATCACGAGCCTCCTGTGGCTGGGCTTTGCCCTTACCGAGGCCTGCTTCTTCTACGGCCTGGTCGCCGGGCTGCTGTCCTACGTGCTCAAGTAGATGGCCGGCGCTGCCCTCATCACCCTCGTAGCCTCCAGCGGCTCGTTCCTGATCTCCCCCAGCGTGGGGCTGATGGTCTGGACGCTGCTCCTGTTCGCCCTCTCGATGATCATCCTGTGGAAGCTGGCCTTCCCGCGCATCACCGAAGCGCTTGATCGCCGGCAGCACGCCATCGAGGACTCGATCGAGACGGCGGAGCGCATCCGCCGGGAGGCCGACGAGCTGCTGGCGCAGTACCGCGAGCGCCTGACCGAGGCTCGCCACCAGGCCGAGGAGATCATCGACCGGGCCCGCAAGACCGGAGAGGCGCACGAGCGGGAGTCCGAGGCCGAGGCCAAGGCCCGGCGGGAGAAGCTCATGGAGCAGGCTCGCCGCGACATAGAGCTCGAGACGCGCCGGGCCATTCAGGACATCCGCCGCGAGGTGGCCGACCTCACGGTGATGGCCACCGAGAAGGTGACCCGCAAGACGCTGAGCGATAAGGACCAGGAGCGCCTGGTGGAAGAGGCTCTGGGCGAACTCGACTTCAGCGCGCTGACCGCGGGAGGAGTCGACCAGTGATCCTCCCAGGGCGAGTGAAGGGGGACGGCTAGTGGAGGAGGTGGCCGAGGTCTACGCCCGGGCGCTGTTTGAGGCGGCCAAGGAGCACGACGTCCTGGACGAGGTGCACGACGAGCTCGGCCAGTTCGCCGATGCGCTGAACGAGACCCGTGACGTGATGGTGTTCTTCTTCTCCCCGTACTTCTCCAGCGAGGAGAAGAAGGAGGCCCTGGGGCGGGCCGTGAAGGACGCCGACCCCCGCTTTGAGAACTTCCTGCAGGCGCTGATCGAGCGCCACCGGATGCCGGTCATCTTCCGGGTCAGAACGCGGTTTGAACACATGTGGGAGGAGGAGAGGGCACTGCTGCCCGTCGTGCTGACGAGCGCGGTAAGCCTCGACAAGAAGACGGTGCGCGATATCGGGGATCGCGTGGGAGAGCAGACGGGACGCACCGTGCAGCTCTCAAGCCACGTCGACCCAGACATCCTGGGGGGTTTCGTTCTGCGGGTGGGCAACCTCATCCTGGACGCGTCCATTCGTAATCGCCTGGAACAACTTCGAAAGCAAGTCGCCCAGGCCTAGCCGGGCCTGATAAGGAGCAGCCTCAGATGCAGATCAAGCCGGACGAGATCACCTCAATCCTTCGCAGCCGAATCGAGGGCCTGGACACCTCAAGCGCCGACCTGAGCGAGGTGGGGACCGTGCTGTCGGTGGCCGACGGCATCTGCCGGATCCACGGCCTGGAGAACTGCATGTCGTTCGAGATGCTCGACCTGCCCCACGATGTCACCGGTCTGGCTCTGAACCTGGAGGCCGACAACGTCGGCGCCGTGCTGTTCGGCGAGTGGGAGAAGATCTCCGAGGGCGACACCGTCAAGCGGACTGGGAACCTGCTTGAGATCCCGGTGGGCGAGGAGCTCCTGGGCCGGATCGTCGATCCGCTCGGCAACCCGCTGGATGGCCGGGGTGAGATCTCGACCTCGGAGACGCGTCCGGCCGAGCACAAGGCCCCGGGTGTGGTGCAGCGCCAGCCCGTGAAGGAGCCGATGCTCACCGGCCTGAAGGCCATCGACTCCATGATCCCGATCGGCCGCGGACAGCGCGAGCTCATCATCGGCGACCGCCAGAC
>JBJMLC010000119.1:0-6294 GCA_045805485.1 Solirubrobacteraceae bacterium
CGTGAAGCTCCAGGGTGTGCTGCGGGCGCTGCGGGCGCTGGCCCTGGATCCCGGGACCAACATGTCGTTGAACGCCCTGAGCGACACCGTGGGGATCCTCAACCCGATGCTCCGCTACCTCGGCCCCTACGTGACCGTGTGCAACGGGTGGAACTACTTCTGGGCCGAGCTGGCGGACGTCGTCTCTGAGCAGACGACGCTGGGCCAGGCCCAGCGGGCGCTGATCAACTTCGCCAACCACCAGACCAACAACGTCAACAACCAGGGGTCCACGGCTTCGGCCAACGGCTACCTGAACACGCCGTCCGACCAGGCCGCCAAGGCGGCCAGCGGCAACGGCGGCGCCGACGCCGAGTACACCCACGGGCCCGCCTACGGAGCCGCCGTGGACCGCCAGGGCAATGCCGACTGCGAGATTGCTCAGCGGGGCTACAACCTGAAGCTCAACCACCAGGATCCCCAGCAGCGCAAGCTGGTGTCCGATCAGTACACGCTGGGCGACCAGGGCACGACGTGGGATGGCCGGTTGCACGTACCGGCGGGGGAGACGTTCACCCGCAAGCCGACCACCGGCCCCCAGACGCCGATCATCCCGGGGAACACGTGATGCGCCGCCGACGCCGCCGCGGAGAAGGACGGATGAGCACGTTCATGGCCGGCCTGGTGGGGATCATCGTGATCTTCCTCGTCTCCTACGGCGCCTACACCAAGTTCGCCAACCCGTTCTCCAACCCCTACGAGGCCCACGTCATCTTCGCCAACGCCAACGGGCTGAAGGTGGATTCGCTGGTCCGGATCGCCGGGGTCAACGTCGGCAAGGTGACCAGCGTCCAGCCGGTGTCAGGGTGCAAGAAGACGGCCAACATGGGCCCGATGCCGCAGTGCACGGCGTCCGAGGTGACCATGCAGATCCAGGAGAACGGGCTCCCGCTGCACAAGGACGCGGCGTTCTGGATCCGGCCGCGCATCTTCCTGGAGGGCAACTTCTTCATCGCGGCCACGCAGGGAAGTCCCTCGGCCCCGGAGGCGCCCAACGGCTACGTGTTCCCGATCCAGCAGGGGAAGGGGTCGGTGCAGTTCGACCAGGTTCTGAGCGCGCTGCAGGCCGACACCCGGCGCAACCTCCAGATCCTCCTCCAGCAGTACGGCTACGCGGTCAAGAAGGGCGGCCCGGACTACAACGCCTCGATCCAGTACTGGACCCCCGCCTATGAGTACGGGTCGCAGGTCAGCCGCGACACGCTGGGCACCAAGGCCCACGACCTGTCGGGCTGGATCGACAGGGCCGGCACGGTCAACGGTGCCCTGGATCGGCATTCGCTGAAGCCTCTGATCACGGACTTCAACACCACGGCGCTCGCCTTCTCCCGGCAGAGCGGCGCGCTGCAGCGAGCCATCGCCGAGCTCCCCAGGACCCTGTCGGTGGCCATCCCGGCGTTCAACTCGCTCAACACCGCGTTCCCGCCGCTGCGGGCGTTCGCCCGCGCGCTGGTCCCGGGCGTGGTGTCCACCGGGCCGATGGTCGACGCCAGCCTGCCCTTCTTCCACCAGCTTCGTCTGCTCGTGCAGCCCGCGGAGCTGCGGGGGCTGACCCACGACCTGTCGTTCACGGTCCCGGCGCTGGCCAAGCTGAACGCCGAGACGATCCCGTTCATGCGCGATCAGGTCCGCCCGGCCTCCAGCTGCCAGGTCAACGAGATCCTCCCCTGGAGCCATCTCACGATCCACGACCCGCACTTCAACGCCTCCAACGGGTTCCCGGCCCGGCAGGTGTATGTGGAGGGCGTCGACTACCTCCCGGGCCTGGCCGGCGAGTCCCGCGACTTCGACGCCAACGGCCCCTACATCCGGATCCTGCTCACGGGCGGCACCTACCGCTACTCGCTCCAGCCCGGGCTCTTCGGCCAGTCGCTGACCCCCATCACTGGGACCCAGCCGCCGCTGCCCCCGCCGCATTCCTCGGGGGACGGCGCACCGGTGAAGGTCACGCGGCCCCCGCTGAAGGAGACGGTGCCCTGCGAGAGCCAGCCGGCCATCAGCGAGAGCGAGCTTCAGTCGCCGACCTCCAGCGGACCCAAGCAGATCTCCGCCCCCACGCTCAGCCGGGACGCCAGGGCCCGCCAGCACGGCGCCGCCCAGCTGGCGGTGGCTCAGATGGCCCAACAGGACAGGCAGCAGGGCCTGAGGCTCTCGCTGAACGGTAAGTAGATGAGACGCGCGATCAAAAACCACTCGGTCGACTTCATCGCCATCGTCGTGCTGGTGATCCTGGCGATCGTGGTCTCCGGCTTCATCCTCAGCCACGAGCGGCTGAGCCTGCCCTTCATCAGCCAGTCCACGTTCACCCTGAACGCCGAGTTCTCCAGCGCCAAGTCCGTGACGCCGGGTCAGGGCCAGACCGTGAACGTCTCCGGGGTGCAGATCGGGAGCATCTCCGGGGTCAAGCTCGAGCCCGGTGGCACGGCGGTGGTGTCGATGAGCATCGACGAGAAGTACAAGAACCTGGTCCACACCGACGCCACCGCGCTGCTGCGCCCCAAGACGGGGCTGGACGACATGTTCGTGGAGCTCAACCCCGGCAGCACCCACGCGCCCATGGCCAAGCCGGGCTTCACGATCCCGGTGGCCAACACCAACCCGCCTGTGGACCCGGACGAGGTCCTCTCCTCACTGGATTCGGACACGCGCGAGTACCTGCAGCTGCTGGTCAACGGCGCCGGTGAGGGCCTCAAGGGTCAGGGCGGCTCGGAGCTGGCCAACGTGCTGAAGCGCTTCCTGCCCACCCACCGGGATCTGGCTCGGCTGAACAAGGTGGTGGCCGAGCGAGGGGATGCGCTGCGCTCGCTGATCCACTCCCTCCAGGTCCTTAACACGGCGGTGGCCGCCAAGCAGGGCCAGGTCGGCCAGCTGATCGACTCAAGCGCCAAGGTCTTCCATGCCTTCGCCAACGCCAACCAGGGAGTAAGCCAGGCCGTGGCCGACCTCCCGGCCACGCTCCAGCAGACGACGATCACCCTCCAGAAGGTGAAGCGGTTCGCCGACCTGCTGGCTCCGGCCACCCGCAACCTGCTGCCCGCGGCCCGGGCCATCCCGGCCGCCAACCAGGCCACGATCGACCTGGCGAAGCCGACGACCCCGATTCTCCAGCATGAGATCCGCCCGTTCGTGATCGCCGCCCGCCCGCTGGTCCGCAACCTGCGGCCGGCCTCGATCAACCTCGCCAAGTCCACGCCCGACTTCAGCCGCACGTTCAACGTGCTGAACCACCTGTTCAACCTGCTGGGCTACTCCCCCGCCGGCGCGCAGCACGGTTACCTGTGGTGGCTGGCCTGGGGTAGCCACAACGCCCGCACGCTGTTCTCCGTCCAGGACGCCAACGGCGACTTCCGCCCGCTGTTCCTGGAGGCCAGCTGCGCCTCGCTGGCCCAGATCGCCAACGCCAACGGCGGCCCGACTGCAGAGCTCGTCCTGAACATCACCGGACTCCTGACCGACACCAAGCTGTGCCCCAAGCAGGCCGCCGCGGACTCCAAGGCCTACGCCCAGTGGCGCAAGACCGTGGGTTCCAAGAACGCCAACGCGGCATCCGACCAGGGCGGCCTGACCACGCACCCCAAGGCCAACCAGATCTTCTATCCCCAGCTCCCCACCAACTGATGCATACCGGCAGCCCCCGCGTATCCCGAATCGCCACGATGGTCCTGTTCGCGCTGTCCTGCGTGGGCCTGCTGCTGTTCCTGTGGCTGTCCTTCGGCGGCACGATCCCGTTCAAGGCCGAGGGGTACCGCTTCCAGGTGGGGTTCAACAACGCCTTCGACCTGGCCAGTTACGCCGACGTCCGGATCGCCGGCGTGAACGTGGGCAAGGTGGTGCAGAAGAAGCGCGAGCCCCACGGGAACCGCACCATCGTCACGGTCCAGATGAGCAATCAGTACGGCCCCATCCACAAGGACGCGCTGGCCATCCTGCGCACCAAGACCCTGCTCGGCGAGACCTACATCCAGATCAACCCGGGCTCGCGAAGTTCGCCGCCCCTGCCCGACGGGGGGATGCTCCCCCAGTCCCACGTGGCGAACTCGGTTCAGCTGGACGACGTGTTCAACACGTTCAACCCGGCGACCCGCCAGGCCTTCCAACAGTGGCAGCAGGAGCTGGCCGTGGCCGTCAACGGCAACGATCAGAACCTCAACAACGTGCTCGGCAACCTGCCCACGTTCGCCATCAACTTCACCGACCTGCTCCGGGTGCTGGACGTCCAGCACACCGCCGTGGTCAACCTGGTCCGCAACGGCGGCACGACGTTCAACGCCCTCAACCGCGATCCGGCGGCGCTGCGCACCCTGATCACGGCCGGGGACACGACGTTCCGCACCACGGCGGCCAACAACAACGCCCTGGCGGACATCTTCCACATCTTCCCCACGTTCCTGACCCAGCAGCGCCTGACCATGACCGCGCTGAAGACGTTCTCCCTGAACGCCGATCCGGTGATCAAGGAGCTGATCCCGGTCGCCCAGCAGCTCGGCCCCACGCTGGATGCGCTGCGCAACCTATCGCCGAGCTTGCGCCACCTGTTCGTCAAGCTCGGGCCGCTGATCACGGCGTCCCGGACCGGACTGCCCGCCACCCAGAAGGTGCTCGAGGGGCTGGGCCCCCACGCGCTGCTGGACACGCTGGGGCCGTTCCTGGGCCAGCTGAACCCCGTTCTGAGCTGGCTCGGGATGCACCAGCAGCTGATCTCTGACTTCATCACCGCCGGCGGCGCCAGCCTGTTCCCGCGGACGCCCAGCTTCGGCGGTCACGGAACCGGCCATTACCTGCGCCAGTTTGGCCCCACCGGCCCTGAGACGCTGTCCTTCCAGCCCACCCGAGACCCCAACAACCGCGGCAACACCTACCCGGAGCCGCTGTGGCTGCCCTCCGGCGAGCGTCGCGATTTCACCTTCGGGAACCTTCCGGCCTGGGATTGCCGGAACACCGGGGCCAAGGGCAGCGGTGCCACGAACGGCAAGAACTTCAACCCGCCTCAGCAGCCGTGCTGGGTCCAGCCGCGGCTCCCCGGGGCGCCGAAGCAGTATCTGATTCCAAGGCTGCCGAGTAAGAGCTACTCGAGTAAGTAAGGGGCCGGCGCTCCGCGGGGCGCCTAAGCGGTCGCTACGCGGGGCGCTCTTTGCGGTCGCTACGCGGTGGCGGTGCGCCGCGCCCGCTAAGCGGCGGCGGTGGCGCGGGCAGCGATCCTGGCGGCCCCGGAGAGGCTGTCCAGCACCGTCCCGGCGAGCTCACCGTCGCCGATGATCTCGAGCCCCCGGCGGTCGTGCTGGGGAGAGAAGGCGCTGATCCAGGCGTCCCGGTCGCCCGTGACGCGAGCATCCGGGCGCCCCTCCTCCTTCTCGGTCACCGCGACCCGTCCGTCGGACCCGGCGATCGTGTACGAGGTCAGGTTGCCGTTCTCCTTGACGCTCAGGGTGACGCTCCCGTTCAGCTCTGAGGCCGGGAGCAGTCCCCCGGCCAGCCTGAAGATCGCTCCGAGGTCGATCGCCTCGCCCCGCCGCGGGGCGCTCCAGGCCCACTCGTAGCCCCATTTGGCCAGAGCGCCCAGGACGGGCATCAGCTCCTGCGCGCGTTCGGTGAGCGCGTATTCCACCCGCGGCGGCACCTCACGGAACCGCTGGCGGGTCAGCATGCCGTCGGCCACCATGCGGTTCAGGCGCGACCGCAGCTGCTCGGTGGAGATGCCCGGGAGCACGCGCTGGAGCTCCACGAACCGCCTGGGACCGGCTGAAAGGTCTCGAACGATCAGCAGCGACCACTTGTCGCCCACCAGGTCAAGCGCCCTTGCATCGGGACTCCACTGGTCGTATGGATGACGTTTTGGAGGGGGTACCTGCGGCATGCGCGCCTCCGGGCGGCTTGAACTTGATGAGCGAGTCTACCTGCTGAGGGGGCCGTTAGTCCAGATTTTGGCTTTATTAGTTAAGTAGCGCAGGATCACGTGCATTCTGGGGGGTGTTCCGGACGTATTTCAGGCGCATCATCTCCGAATTTGGTGAACGAAACCGCGGGTTTCCCCCTCTCCCAGGAAAAGTCCTGCATTCTGCGGTTTCTTTGAGGGCGGCTGAGGGCTCCTCGGGACGTTTGTGCGGTCTCTTCGGGGCGCCTGTGCGGTCCGTACTGTCCGTGGAGGCCGTGTTTCCGGGGGCTGGGCACCCTTTCGCGCGTCCCCGGCCAGTTTTGCCGCCCCGGGCAGGGGCTGGGCCGTGCGCAAAGCCGTTCCGGGCCGCCGCGGCCGTTCCC
>JBJMLC010000120.1:0-34240 GCA_045805485.1 Solirubrobacteraceae bacterium
ACCTCATGCGACCTGTCCTGGCCCTGTACATCGGCGGCATGGGCTCGCGGAAGCAGAACTTCTACAACAACCTGGTGCAGCGCTACGGCTTTGAGGCGGCGGCGGCGGAGATCCAGGACCTGTACCTCTCCGGCAAGAAGGAGGAGGCCGGGGTCGCGATTCCCGACGAGCTGATCGACATGGTCTCGCTGTGCGGCCCCAAGGACGTGGTGCGCGATCGGCTGGCGGCATTCAGGGACGCCGGTGTGGGCACGCTGATGATCACCCCGATGGCCTTCACGGTGGAGGACCGGATCGAGCAGCTGCGCGCCGTGGCGGAGCTGGCGGGTTGAGGCGGCCCTCGGCCGCGCCAGCCGGGGTGTGACTCGCCGGCGCATCTTCCTGGGGGCGTTCGGCGACCCCGGGCACGCGTTCCCGATGCTGGCGCTGGGGTCCGAGCTGGCGGCCCGAGGCCACGAAGTCACCCTGGAGACGTGGGAGCGCTGGCACGCGTACGTGGAGCAGGCCGGGATGCGGTTCGTGGCCGCGCCCGAGTACCCCGTCTTCCCCACTCGCGACCGGCCGCTCAAGCCGTACGAGGCCGTCGTGCTGGCCACGGCTCAGACCCGACACGCGGTGAGGGAGTGCGGTCCTGATGTGGTTGTCCACGACAACCTCACGCTGGCGCCCGCGCTGGCGGCCGAGCTGGAGGGGGTCCCGTCCGCGACGCTCGTGCCCCATGTCTATCCGGTGGGAGCGCCGGGTTTGCCGCCGTACGCCCTGGGCGCGCGTCCGGCGCGGACGGCGCCTGGGCACGCCATGTGGCGACTTCTGGGCTGGCCGGTTCAGGCGGGCTTGAGACGGGGGCGCGCCGAGCTCAACGAGACCCGGGAGAAGCTCGGGCTGGCCCCGGTGGGCAGGCTGTACGGCGGCCTGAGCGACCGGCTGTGCATCGTGGGCACGTTCCCACAGCTCGAATACCCACGCGCCTGGCCTGCTGAGGTGCAGGTCGTCGGCCCTTTGCTCTGGGAGCCTCCGTATGGCGACGTGGAGCGGCCGGTGGGCAGCAGGCCGCTGGTCCTGGTGACTCCCTCCACGGCCCAGGATCCTGATCAGATGCTTCTGCGCACCACGCTCACCGCGCTGGCCCGTGAGCCGGTCCGGGTGCTGGGCACCTGGAACCGCCGGCCGCCCCCGGTGACGATGAGCGTCCCCGCCAACGCCCGCCTGGTGGAGTGGATGTCCTACGCGCGCACGATGCCCGGCGCCGCGCTCGTCATCTGCCATGGCGGCCACGGGACGATGGTTCGCGCGCTGGCCAGCGGCGCCCCGGTGCTCGTGGTCCCCCATTCAGGCGACATGGCCGAGAACGCCGCCCGGGCGGATTGGGCGGGAGTCGGAGTGCGGCTTCCCTGGAGGCTGCTGGGGCGACGGAGCCTCAGGCTTGCGGTGAGGCGAGCCCTGGAGGACCCGGGGCTCGCGGAGCGGGCGCGAGGTTTCGCGGCCTGGGGGTCTGAGCACGACGGGACCGCGCGGGCCGCTGACCTCGTCGAGGAGCTGGCGGCCGGCTCGCAACCGGAGGCCCACGCTGAAGGTGCGACCGGTGTGAACGGCGTCAGTCGTCGCGATGCGCGCGAACGAACTCGATGAACTCCGGGTCATCGGACTCCACCACGTCCACGCGCTCACCGTGACAGGTGCACAGCTCCACCACCGCTCTGGCCTCGGAGAGCTCCACCGGCTCCCAGGTGGCCCCGTTCAGCGTCCAGTCCTCAAGTTCGGCGATGGTCGCCGGGCGCGGCATCAGGCGGTGGGCGTCGACTCCGCGCTCTTGCCTGGCTGCCGCGCGCTCCCGGACGCGGAGGTCGCGGAGCCGGCCGGATTCGCCTCGGCCCACTCGACGATCTCCTTCGAGCCCTGGATGAAGCTGCCGTCGTCCTTCACCAGCGCCGGCACCCAGTAATTGCCCGTGAGCTTCTTGACCTCCCGGCGACCCGAGGTGAGGTTGTTCAGAAAGCTGGGCAGCGGCGCGAGACCGTAGGACAGCTTGACCTCCGGGTCGTATCCGGCGTCCCTGAGCGCGTGGTACGCCGCGCCGCACGGATGCTTGCCGCCGGGGCGCCAGGGCGCGGGCTTCCAGGTGCCGTAGCAGACGTAGAGCTTCATGTCAGTCCTGATGGTCCGGGATAGCTCTGGGGGTGGGACTCGAACCCACAACCTAACGGTTAACAGCCGTTCGCTCTGCCATTGAGCTACCCCAGATCTTGGTGTTACTGATTTTCCGGGCCGAGACTAACGCGTACTTACCCGGAATCGATACGGCAGAACTCTAGCGGGAGCGATGCAGCGCCGGTCTCGACCTCAACATGGCAATTGCCGCAGAGCAGGACGCATTTCGCGGCCTCGGCGCGGAGCGCCTCCAGCGAATACGTCACGCCCTGACTGCTCAAGCCGAGCCGTTTGTGACCAGGATCGAGATGATGAAACTGCAGGGCACGGAGGCTGCGCGAGTAGCCGCAGAGAACGCACTGCCCGCCCGCCTCCTTGACCAGGATTGCCTTCATCTTCTGACGATGGCGAACGACCGCATCCGCCCGGCAGCGCTTGCAGCGGTAGTACCCGCGGCCTTCGAGGATGTGCTCGGACTCGCCGTGGTGTCGGCACGCCACCCGCACCGTGAGGAGACCTGCGTCCCGGGCTGCCCTGAGCACGGAGACGCGTTCACCTCGTGCTCGATGCGTCCGTAAGCCGTACACCCTCATCCAGTGTCTGACCGTCCCCTTGCTCAGTCCGACCTCTTCCGCAATCTGGGCGACGGTCGACCCGCCGTCGATCAGACCCTCGAGCCGCTCTCGTCCTATGCCGCCCTTGGCAGCGTGTTTCTGCGCGTATGGCGAGCTGAGCCCTAGCTTCTTCATCCAATACGAAACCGTCGACGGATCCTTCCCGAACCGCCTCGCGATCCGCTCGACGCTCAGGCCCTGCTCGAGCAGCTGCTCCAGTGATTGTCGATCCATCGTCGTCTGCCTTTCCACTCTTGCCGAACGCATGTTCTCAGGTGGACCGGACGGACAAGCCCGGAAAAAGCCCTGCAAATATGACATCTTTGCAACTTTTCGAAGCTGGATCGCATGGACGCGCAAGGGTGTCGGCCCACACGCGTGACGCCGCCACGAACGCCCCACGACCCGGCCCCCGACCCACCCCTCCCCTTCCCTACACCGCCTTCTCAATCCTCGCGTCCAGGGCTCGGATCTCGCCCAGGACGTGCTCGCGCTCGCGAGCCAGGTCGCCGATACCGGGGGTGTGCTGCTCGCGGGCGCGGCGGATTGCGCGCTCCAGGCGAGCGCGTTCCAGGAGGAGGCGCTGCTGCTCAAGCTGCTCGGTTGTGACCTCTCGAACGCGTCCGGCCCGGGCCACCAGGTCGGCCATGACGCCGGCCAGCTCCTCGTCGTGGGCGTCCAGTCCGGTGAGCGGCATCTCGGTCTGCCCGGCCAGGTGGCGGGCCGCCCGGCGGAGCTTCACGCTGGTCAGGTGCTCCTCAGGGTCGATGGCCTGGAGCGAGCGCCGGCCCGCCTGGGGCAGGGCGATGCAGAGCACCAGGAAGGCCCGTTCGGTGCGAACGGCAGGATCGACCATCTCCACGGCCTGCCTGGGCCGCGGACGCTCTGAGCGCTGGGCCGATCCGGCCGCCTCGATCAGGGCGGCCAGACGGCCCTCCGAGAGCGCCAGCCGGTTTGAGATCTTCCGCAGGAGCTCTTCACGCAGCGCGCCGGCGGTGGCCGGCAGCTTGAGCGCCGGTGCGAGCTCGGCGATGGCCCGGTCGCGCCCCTCGGCACTGCCGGTGTCGGCCTGATCCAGGATCCGCTCGACGTCGAAGACCACGAACGGGACGGAGCGCTTCACTCGCTCGCGCAGCGCCTCGGCGCCCTGCTGCTGGATCAGGTCCGCGGGGTCCGTCCCCTCGGGTAGCGGGACCACCCGCAGCTCCAGGCTCCGTCCTGCCGCCAGGCCGGCCGCCCGCAACATGGCCTCCTGACCCGCCCTGTCGGAGTCCAGGCATAACTCCAGGCCTCCGCCCTGGCCGACCGCGCGCTCCAGCTCGGCCAGCTGCTCCTCGGTGAACGACGTGCCCATGATCCCCACCGAGTTCGTCAGCTCGGCCTGGTGCAGAGCCAGGACGTCCGTGTAGCCCTCCACCAGGATCATCCGCCCCAGCTTGGCCGCAGAGGCCCGGGCCCGGTCGACCCCGAACAGGACGCGACGCTTGTGGTACAGCTCGCCGTCGGCAGTGTTCAGGTACTTGGGGCGCTGGTTGTCACGCATGGCGCGGGCTCCGAATCCCAGGACGCGGCCGCGCGGGTCGGCGGCGGGAAACATGATCCGCTCCCGGAAGCGGTCGAAGACCCGGCCTGGAGCGGTGTGCGAGCGCTGGGCGAGGCCGGCGGCCAGCAGCTCCTCCTCGCTGAAGCCGGCTCGGCGCGACGCGGTGAGCACGCGATCCCAGGCGCTGGGGGCGTAGCCCACCTGGAAGGCCTGGAGGGTCTGCTCATCCAGGCCGCGACCCAGCAGGTACTCGCGCGCTCGGGCGGCCTCGTCTGAGTCCCAGAGGTAGCGGGCGTAGTACCCGGCGGTGCGAGAGAGCAGGGTGTACAGCCGCTCGCGCCGCTGGCGGCGGGCCGCCGCCTGAGGATCCTCGGCCTCGGTTTGAAGCTGGACGCCGAAGCGGTCGGCCAGCGTCTCCAGCGCCCCCGTGAAGTCGAGGCCCTCGGTCTCCATGAGGAACGTGAACGCGTCACCGGAGGCCTGGCAGCCAAAGCAGTGGTAGACCTTGTCGTCGGCATTGACGCCGAAGGACGGGGTCCGCTCCTCGTGGAAGGGGCAGAGTCCCACCCACTCGCTGGCCCCGGCGCGCCGCAGTTCGGTGCGCGCGGACACCAGGGCCACCATGTCGACGGCCTCCTTGACCCGGTCGCGTGAGTCTGCCGTGTAGCGGCTCACGGCGCGAACGCCACGGGAATGCTGAGCTCCTCGAAGGCCCGAATGCAGAACCGGTCGGTCATCCCGGCCAGGTAGTCGGTCACCCTGCGCTCCAGCGACTCGTGCGGGTTGGACTCCGGCATGTCCTGCGGATGGGCGCAGTAGTGGTCGAACAGCGAGCGGATCACGAGCTCGATCTTGGCGTGCTCACGACGGGCCTCGGGCCCCAGGTAGACGCGCTCGAACATGAACGAGCGCAACTCGGCCATTGCCGTTCCCACGACCTCTCCCTGGACGATGTCGCCGGCTGCACCCGACTGCTCGACGAGATCGTGCACGAGCGTGTCGATGCGCCGGGGCCCGGTGTCTCCCAGCACCTCGATCGGTCCGGCGGGCAGGGCTGACGATGAGATCATGCCGGCCCGCACCGCGTCGTCGATGTCGTGGTTGATGTAGGCGACTCGGTCCATCAGGCGGACGATCCTGCCCTCCAGCGTTGACGGCTCTGGGGCCCGGCCCGAGTGGCTGACGATCCCGTCCCGCACTGGACGGTTCAGGTTCAGCCCCCGGCCGTCCCGCTCCAGCGTGTCCACTACCCGCAGCGAATGCTCGTGGTGCTTGAACGAGGAACCGAAGCGCTCGCCCAGGCACTTGTCGAGCGCCTCCTCGCCGATGTGTCCGAACGGCGGGTGCCCGAGGTCGTGGCCCAGGCCGATCGCCTCGACCAGGTCCTCGTTCAGCCGAAGCGCCCGGGCCACCGTCCGGGATACCTGGGTGACCTCGAGCGTGTGGGTGAGCCGGGTGCGGTAGTGGTCACCGCGCGGAGCCACGAACACCTGCGTCTTGTGCTTGAGGCGCCTGAATGCCTTGCTGTGGACGATGCGGTCACGGTCGCGCTGGAACGGGGTCCGCAGGCCGCAATCCGGCTCCGGATGGGCGCGATCGGCCGGGTAGGAGCGAGTGGCCAGCGCCGAGAGCTCGCGTTTCTCGCGCTCCCGGATCCAATCAGGGAACGACGAGGCCACGGGCCCCCCGGGGTGCTCGTATCCGGCGCTCAGGAGCTGGTCGCCCATGAGCCGATTCTGACAGTCAGCGGGGTCGGCGGCGGGGAGTTGTCACGATCTCGTCACTCGCCGCCGGGGAGCAGGCGCAGCCGGAGCTCACTCCATCGTGAGCAGCGGCCGCAGCCGGACGTGCGCGTGGTGCTCGGCCGTCTCGTCGATCGCCCTCTCGGCTTGGCGGAGGGCCAGCTCGGAGGCCTCGGGCGCCTCGGCCAGAGGCTTGCCCAGCGCGGTCACCAGGAAGAGGTACGACTCCTGACCCAGCGGGAAGGCCGAAGCCTGGCAGGAGTCGCAGACCATGCCTCCGGCCGCGGCCGAGAAGCCGCGCAGGTGTTCCGCCTCACCGCAGCCCGCGCAGCTGGCCAGCTGGGGCAGGATCCCCGCCGCCAGCAGGAGCTTCAGGCGAAAGGCCAGGCCGGTGGCCGGGCGGGCGTGCGCGGGGTCGGCGGACAGCAGAGCCAGCTCTCGCGTGAGGAGACGAAACACCTCCGGATGGGGCTCGGAGGTCTCGAACAGCCGGGAGACAGCGTCGCAGGCGCGCGCGGCGGCGTCGAGCGTGGCCGCATGCTCTCGAAGCCCCGGATGGGCGGCCACGGTGTCGGCGCTGGTCACGGTGTGAAGCTCGCCTCGCCCCTCGTGGAGAACGATCCGGATGTGCAGGAACGGCTCGAGCCGCGCGCCGAATCGGCTCCGCGCCCGGCGAGCCCCCCGGGCGATGGCTCCCAGGCGGCCATGATCCGGCGTGTACAGATGCAGGATGCGATCGGCCTCGCCATACCGGATGGAGCGCAGGACGATGGCCTCGGTCTTAAGCGATCTGGCCATGGCCCCCGTCAACCAGGTGAATGGATTTTCGAGCTATACTTTCTGAAGCAATGCGGGAGATCATTGTTTACACCACGGATCGCTGCTCGTTGTGCACGAGCGCCAAGACGCTGCTCGAACGGCGTGGGATCGCATATGAGGAAGTCAATCTGGCACGCGATCCGGACGGCCGGATGGAGCTTCAACAGCGGACGGGGATGTTCTCGTTCCCCCAGATCGTGATCGAGGGCGAGACGCTCGGTGGCTTCGCGGAGCTGCTGGCCGCCGACCGCGAAGATCGCCTGAGCGAACTGCTGGCCGCTTAGCCTGCCGTCGGTCGCCTTGGCTTGCGCTGACAGCGCTCGCACACGTACGTCCCCCGCCCCGCGGCCACGATCTTGCGCACCACGGTCCCGCATACCGGGCACGGCTCGCCGGCCCGGCGGTGGACCAGAAAGCGATCCTGGAATGAGCCCCGAGCTCCGTTGACGTGACGGAAGTCGTCGATGGTGGCGCCGCGGGCGTCGATGCCGGCGGTCAGGACCTCCTCGATGGCGGCGTGCAGGCGCTCCCACTGCCCGCCCCTGAGCGTCCCTGCGGGGCGCAGGGGGTGAATGCCCGCCCGGAACAGCGCCTCGTCGGCGTAGATGTTGCCCACTCCGGCAATCCGGCGCTGGTCCAGCAGGAACGCCTTGACGGGCGCTCGGCGGCCCCGGGCAGCCTGGCGGAGGTAGGAGGCGGTGAACGCCGGGGTGAACGGCTCGGCCCCCAGGCGAACCGCCAGGTAGGCGTCGCGCTCGGCCTCGCCGGCGACCAGGTGACCGGTGCCGAAGCGCCTCGGATCCACGTACAGAAGCCGGTGCCCCTGATCGAGGTGGAAGCGGACCCGCGTGTGCTGGGGCTCATCGAGAGGGTCGAACAGAAGCGATCCGGTCATCCGCAGGTGCATGAGGAGGTGACGCTCACCGGAGAGCGAGAGGTCCAGATACTTCCCCCGCCGCCCGACCTGCCGCACCACGGCTCCCTGCAGATGCTCCTCCACCGTCCTGGGCTCCAAGGGACGGGTCCAGCGCCAGTCCAGGATCTCGGCCCGCCGGATCCGCCGGCCCTGGAGGTGAGGGGCCAGCTGGCGGCGGATCGTCTCGACCTCAGGTAACTCGGGCACCCGACGAGCGTATTGCGCCCGCACGAGGACGAAGCGCCCGCACGAGGACGAAGCCCTCGCACGCGCCACCGACCCCTCACACGAACGACTGACCCGCCAGGGCGGGCGCCGCCCGCCCGCACATCCATTCCAGAACGCTGGCCCCCACATCGGCCAGCAGCCCGTCGTGGCGGCGGCCGCCGTGGCCATCGAAGCAGGCCAGCAAGGGAGCGTGTTCGCGGGTGTGATCGGTCCTGGGAGAGGCGGGATCACACCCATGGTCAGCGGTCAGCACGAGGAGGTCATCTCGCCCGAGCATGCCGAGCCACCCCCTCACCCTCCGGTCGATCTCCTGAAGCGCGGCGTGGAATCCCGCGGCATCGTGCCGGTGGCCATACACCTGGTCGGTCTCGATCAGGTTCGTGAACACGAGTCCGGATTCCAGGTCGCGCATCAGCTCGGTGGTCTGCTCCAGCGCCAGAGCGTTGGTGGGACCGGGATGCTGGACGTCGATGCCCACCCCGGAGAAGAGCTGGCCCACCTTGCCCACGGAGTGCACCTCGACCGCGTCGGCCTGGAGCTCCTCCAGGTAGCTGCGCCCCGGAGGTGACACCGAGAAGTCACGCCGGCCATCGGTGCGCTGGAAGGCTCCCGGCGTCCCGGTGAACGGCCGGGCGATCACGCGGCCCACGGCCAGCTCCTCCGGCAGGCCCGTCCGCAGACCGCCGCAGATGCCGTAGAGGTCCTCCGGAGCCACCTGGTCGGTGTGGGCGGCGACCTGGAGCACCGAGTCCTGGCTCGTGTAGACGATGAGCGAGCCGGTCTGGACATGCTCGGCCCCAAAGCGCTCGATCGCCTCCACCCCGTTGGCCGGCTGGTTGCACAGCACGCCCCGACCGCTGAGCTTGTGGATCAGATCGATGACCTCGTCCGGGAATCCGTTCGGAAACACTGGCAGGGGGCGAGACATGACGACGCCCATCAGCTCCCAGTGCCCCGCGGTGGAATCCTTCCCGGGGCCCAGGGGCCGCAGCCGGCCGTGAAGCGCCGGTCCGTCCGCCGGGGCCAAGCCCTCCAGGGGAAGAATCGATCCCAGACCGAGCTGCTCCAGCGCGGGCAGTCGGAGCCCGCCCACCGCCTCGGCCACGTGCTCCAGCGTGTTCGCCCCCTCATCCCCGTAGTCCGCAGCATCGGGGAGCGCGCCGATGCCGCAGGCATCAAGGACGACCACGAAGGCCCGTTTCAACGCGCTGAGACGGTCAGGGAGCGGCGCACGGGGGCGAACACCGTCCGCTCCAGACCCGGGAAGACGGGCTGCGGCGCGTACTCCTCCAGCACGATCTCGCCGGCGGGGCTGAACACATGCGTCGAGGTGACCTGCCGGATCGCCTGGCCGATCCGCTGGATCGTCTCGAGCTCCAGCGCGGGCCGCCCGTCCACCGATTCGACACGCGAGGCGATCAGCCTCAGCGTGGGCTGGCGGGCCCGCGCGCTGGAGATCAGCCGCCGCAGGGCGCTCTGGAGCTCGCTCAGAGTGTTCGGGGACGGTCCGGACCGGCGATAGCGCCACAGCGAGATCACGGCGCCTCCTGAGGTCACGAGGGCCACCTGCGGCGCGGTCGCCGGGACGGTGCTCCAGGAGCGCGGAGACATGAGAGTCAGGCCGTAGGCGGGGTACCGGAGCACGTGAAATCCGTCCGGTGCCGCCGGGCCGACCACCTGGGGCACGGGTGCTCCGCCTCCGCACGCCGTGAGCATCAGCGACCCGACCGCGGCCACCACACCGCACCGTTTAGACGCCCTGCTGCTCAGTCCTCTCCGTCCCAGTAGTCGAGGCGCTCGACCCGGGCCACAACACCCAGGCCGCGGAACGAGACCTTGTTCGAGCGCGGGTAGAAACACATGTCCCCGGACTCGCGAGTTCCGTAGGCCAGGAACTCCAGCCCGCCAGAGCCCGCGCGGAACATGTGGGAGACGCCCGTCGCGGCGGGCCGCGCGATCACGTGACCCGGACGCACCGGGGTCTCCTCCTCGTCCAGAACGAGCAGGCCCTCGCCGCCCAGGATGACGAAGATCTCCTCCTCCAGAGAGTGGCAGTGGGCCGGCGTGGCGTTCATGTCCGAATCGACCTCGTAGTGCCGGATGCCGGTCCTCTGAGACCCCGCGGCCACGCCGAGATCTCGCACGCTGGAGGAGACCGGACCCCGTCCGAAATGCCGCGCCTCCACATCGCCGAGGTTGACCACCGTGGCCGGGCGCTCGCCGGGCTCAGAAAGCTCCGGAGGCCCAAGCTCTGCCTCACGGACGAACTGGAACGGTGCCCCGTCGACGGCGCCAGGCCCGGACTCCACAGCCCGTTTGCCGACGAGCGACATGCCAAGGCGGGGGAAGCCGACGCCCGCATCCCGGCTGCGCGTCCCGAAGGCCAGCACATCCAACGGCTCAAGGGCATGGAGAGTGTGGGCCCCTCGTCCCACCAGGTAGACGATGCAGTCGCCGGTGGCGATCTCGGTCGTCCGCCCCTTCTGCCATGACCGTCCGCGGCCGGCCAGCACATAGAAGATCTCCTCGTCGGCGCCGTGCTCATGGGCCGGCGTGGACCAGCCCCCCGCCGGGACCTGAATGCGTCGGACGCCTGCGGTCACCGAGCCGGCCGCCTCGCCCAGCGCCGTCCAGTGCCCCTTTATGTGGCCGATCTCGTAATCGAGCGCGGGCGCGTCATCGAAGTGCGTGATACCCACGCAGGGGATGCTATGGAGATTCCTGCTCGTCCGCCCGGGAAGGGGGTGAGGTCCCGACCTCGGCCCGCGGATGGGCCTCGAAGTACACGTCCCTGAGGCGCTCCACCGTGAGGTGCGTGTAGATCTGGGTGGTGGCGATGTCGGCGTGCCCCAGCATCTCCTGGAGGGCCCGCAGATCACACCCTCCGGCCAGCAGATGAGTGGCGAACGTGTGTCGCAGCGTGTGGGGACTCATGCGCTGCTCCAGCCCGGCGCTGCGAGCATGGCGCTGCACGATCTTGTAGAGGCCCTGACGCGACAGGGGCGCCCCGCGGCGGTTGACGAAGAGATGCGTCTCCTCCCGGAGCCCGATCAGGCGGGGCCGCCCGAGTTCCAGGTACGCCCGCAGGCTGGCCACGGCCTTCCCGCCGATCGGGACCAGCCGCTCCTTGGACCCCTTGCCGCGCGCCCGCAGGACCCCCACCTCCAGATCGACATCAGAGAGCCGGAGTCCGATGGCCTCCGACACCCTGAGCCCGCAGGCGTACATCGTCTCCAGGAGCGCCCGGTCACGCAGCCCGGCCGGAGTGTTGCCCGGGGGCTGGGCGAGCAGCCTGAGCACCTCGTCCCGCGACAGGACCTGGGGCAGGCGCGAGGGCGTCCGGGGGCCGCGAAGCTCACGCGCGGGGTCGTGGTCGATCAGCTGCTCACGCCGCAGGTAGCGGTAGAAGGAGCGCAGGCAGGCGATCTTGCGCTGGAGCGTGGCGGGGGCGCAGGGCGGGCGCCCGTCGCGCCCCTCGGCCAGCTCGGATACGAATTCCGCCAGCTGCGCGGGTGTGAGCTGCAGGGGCGAGAGAGCGCTGCGGTTCAGGAACTCGCCGAACTGCTGCAGATCAGACCGGTAGGCCTCCAGCGTGTTTCGGGACAGGCCGCGCTCCAGCTCCAGGTAGCCAAGAAAGTCGAGCACGAGGTCGGTCAGGCGCGGGGCCGTGGCGTCCATGGCCATGGGCCCCTATTCGCGCCCGGCTGGGGCTGTCCTGCCGTGCTGTCCTGCCCTAGGTCCTCCGCGAGGAGAGCCAGAGCAGGGCCACCAGCGACTTGGCGTCCCGGCACTCCGAAACGGCCCGCTGGAGCTCCCCAAGCGGCCAGGGCACGATCTCGATCCGCTCGTCCTCCTCAGGCTCGGCGCCCTGGGGCGACTCGCTCAGTCCCTCGGCCAAATACAGCCAGACCCGCTCGTCGCTGAATCCGGGGCTGGTGTGGAAGCAGAACAGCTCGGTCCAGCGCTCCGCCTGACGGCCGATCTCCTCCAGCAGCTCCCGCTGGGCGGTGTGGAGGGGCGGCTCGTCGGTCACGTCGAGCTTGCCGGCGGGGATCTCCAGTGAACGGGGCTCGCCCACGACCTCGCGGGGCTGGCGGGTCAGCCAGACGTGGGTGTCATCCACGGGCAGAATCCCCACCGCCCCCGGGTGCCACACCTTGTCCCTGGTGACCTCCGCCCCGTCGGAGTGGCGGAAGCGCTCGGTGCCGGCCTTGATGAACTTCCCCTCCCAATCGACGCTGCGATCCAGAGGCTCGAAGCCGGCGGTCAACCCGGCACCTCGCCGATCACGGCCGGCGCCTCCTCAAGCAGCGCGATGGCGACCTCAAGCATCCCCTCCAGGGCGTCGACGCTCACCCGCTCCCCGGGCTCGTGGTTGCGCTCGGTGCCGTTGGCCAGGTTGGTGCACTGAAAACCGGAGCTCATGAGGGCATTGGCGTCCGAGCCTCCACCCGTGACGATCGGCCTGGGCTCGAAGCCACAGACTCGGAGCGCGCGCTCGGCCAGGTTGACCATCGGCTCCCGGGAGCGCACCCGGTACCCGTCGAACATGCGCTGCACGGTGACGTCCAGGTCGCATTCGCCCGCGTCGGCGGCCTCCTGGAGATGGTCGACGAGCTGCGTGGCCACCTCCTCGGCGCGGCCCTGGGCCAGGCTCCGCGCCTCAGCCTCCACGCGACAGCGCTCGGGGACCACGTTGGTGTTGGTGCCGCCGGCGATCTTGCCCACGTTGGCCGTGGTCTCAGCGTCCAGCCGCCCCAGGGGCATGGCGGCGATCGCCCGGGAAGCAGCCTGGATGGCGCTGCGCCCGTTCTCAGGCCGGATGCCGGCGTGGGCGGAGCGCCCCAGCACGTCGGCCTCGACCCGGTAGTAGGTGGGGGAGGCGAGCACGACCTCGCCGATCGGAGAGGCATGATCGAACACGTATCCGAACGGACTGCTCAGTCTTCCGACGTCGAAGGCTGCGGCGCCCCGAAGCGCCACCTCCTCGCACACGGTGAACAGCAGCTCCAGCCCCACCTCGGGTGCCTCGTCATTGCCCGTGAGGCGCCTGGCCAGCTCCAGCGCCACGGCCACAGCGGCCTTGTTGTCGGCACCGAGGATGGCCTCGTAGGCGTTCTCCCAGCCGCCGCCGGTCACGATCGGCTCCACGGGGGCAGTGAGGGGAACCGTGTCCAGGTGGGCGCAGATGAGGATGGTCTGGCCACTTCGCCCCTCCAGCCTGGCCAGAAGATTCCCGGCGTCGGACCCCGCTGCCGGGCCCGATTCGTCCTCCTGCACCGTCAGGCCCATGGTCACCAGCTCGGCCGTGACCCAGTCGGCGCATTCCCGCTCCTGGCCGGACGGGCTCTCGATCCGGCACAGCGTGGCGAAGGTCTCGCCGAGCTGGTGGCGCTCGGCCTCGCTGGCGCGCCTCACGGGTGCTGACCCGGGGAGCGGACCACTAGTGAGCGGACGGCGTGCCCGAGGGCGCCGCGACGTGCTCGCCGGCCTGCGGCTCCTCGTCCTGACCGCGGGAGCGCTTCAGGGCAGCCCCCACAAAGGCGTCGAACAGGGGCGCGGGGCGGTCAGGCCGCGACTTGAACTCCGGGTGGTACTGGGAGGCCACGAAGAATGGATGCTGGTGGGCGGGCAGCTCGATCGCCTCGACCAGGCGCTCATCAGGCGAGGTTCCCGAACAGATCAGACCCGCCGCCTCCAGCTTGCGCCGGAGGTGGTTGTTGACCTCATAGCGGTGGCGATGACGCTCGTAGACCACTGCCTCGCCATACAGCTCGCGAATCCGGGTCCCCTCGTGCAGCTTGATCGGGTCGGCCCCGAGGCGCATCGTCCCACCCATGTCGGCCATCTCCTTCTGCTCAGGAAGCAGATCGATGACCGGGAAGGGAGTCTCAGGGTCGAATTCGGTGGAGTTGGCGCCGTCCATCCCGGCCATGTGACGCGCGAACTCGGCGACCCCGATCTGCATCCCGAGGCAGATCCCCAGGTAGGGGATGCGGAGCTCCCGGGCGATCTGGGCGGCCCTGATCTTGCCCTCGATCCCGCGCCCCCCGAACCCACCGGGAATCAGGATCCCGCCGGCGGTCTCCAGCCGGCGGGCCACGGCGGGATCGCTCACTGCCTCCGAGTCCACCCAGTCGACCTCGACCTTGGCACCGTGGTGGACGCCGGCGTGCTTGAGCGCCTCGACGACCGACAGATAGGCATCCTCCAGCTGAACGTACTTGCCCACCAGCGCGATCCGGACCTGCTCATCGGCTTCGCTGAACCTTTGAGTGATCGACTGCCACCGGGAGAGCTCGGGGGCGGGCGCCTCCAGCCCGAAGTGCTCACTCAGAATGAAGTCGTCAACGCCCTCCGTCTGGAACACCAGCGGCACCTGGTAGATGTCCGGCACGTCCCGGGCTGACACCACGGCCTCCACCGGCAGGCTGGCGAACAGCGCGATCTTCTTGCGGATGTCGTGGGAGAGCGCGGACTCCGAGCGACACACGACCATGTCAGGGGCGATTCCGATCCGGCGCAGCTCGTTGACCGAGTGCTGGGTGGGCTTGGTCTTCAGCTCACCGGCGTGGCCGATATAGGGGACGAGAGTCAGGTGGATGAACATGCACCGCCGCCGTCCCACGTCCACCGGGAACTGCCGGATCGCCTCCAGGAAGGGCAGCGACTCGATGTCGCCCACCGTCCCGCCGATCTCCGTGATGACGAAGTCGACGTCGGTCGAGTCGGCCATGAGCATGATCCGGTGCTTGATCTCGTCGGTGATGTGGGGCACCACCTGCACCGTCGCGCCCAGATAGTCCCCCCTCCGCTCCCGGCGGATCACCGTGTTGTAGATGCCGCCCGCCGTGACGTTGGAGGCCCGGCTGGTGTTGGCATCGGTGAAGCGCTCGTAGTGCCCCAGGTCAAGGTCCGTCTCCGCGCCGTCCTCAGTCACGAACACCTCGCCGTGCTGGTAGGGCGACATCGTGCCCGGGTCGACGTTGATGTAGGGATCGAACTTCTGGAGCTGGACCTGCAGCCCCCGCGCCACCAGAAGGCGCCCGATGGAGGCGGCGGCAATCCCCTTGCCAAGCGAGGAGACGACCCCGCCGGTGATGAAGATGAAACGCGTCTCGCCTGCGGGCATCGGGTCTTTCCTTCGCTTGGAGTCTAGTCAGGCCACAGTAGCGCGGCGCCCGGACAGGCTGGCCCGCTCCGTCCACCACGGGCGGGCCGACAAAGCCTCCGCTCAGGCCGCCTGGCGCAGCAGCTGACGAGCGTGCTGGTCGGCCGCCTCGTCGTCGCTGCTGGCCCCCAGCATCCGGACCAGCTCGCCCACCACCTCGTCGGCCTCCAGGCGGTGCACCGAGGCCCGGGCCGGCGCCGCCGAGCCATCCTTGGCGATCGTGAAATGGCTGTCGGCCAGAGCCGCCACCTGGGGCAGGTGGGTGATGCACAGGAGCTGCCGCCCCCGGGCCAGAGCTCGGAGGTACTGCCCGACCGCCCGGGCCGTGTGGCCACCGACGCCGCTGTCGATCTCGTCGAAGACGAGCAGCGGAGCCTCCTCGGCCGCCCCCTGACGCCCGGCGCGCCCGCGCGGCCTGCCGCCGCGCCTGCCGGACCCCCGCCCAGCGGACCCGTCATGGGCCACGCTGAGCAGCGCGAGCATGACCCGGGAGAGCTCGCCGCCGGAGGCAATCTCCTTCAGGGGCCCCGCGGGCATCCCCGGATTCGGCGTGATCACCATCTCCACCGCATCGGCACCACGGGCCGAGCAGCCATCCGGACGTGGGGTGACGCGGACCTCGAACTCGGCCTCCGGCATGGCCAGCTCGGCCAGCCGTTCGCGAACCGCCTCAGCCAGCCGGGGTGCCGCCGTCCGCCGGGCGTCGGTGAGCGAGGCGGCGAGCTGGGCCAGCTCGGCCTCCGCCGCGGTCAACGCCGCCTCCACCTCCTCGGTCCGGACCTCCGCCCGGTCAAGCTCCTCCCGGCGTTCCCGGCACTCCCGGGCGTGGGCCAGGACCGCCTCCACCGATCCGCCGTACTTACGCACCAGCCGGGACAGGAGGGCGAGGCGCTCCTCGACCTCCTCCAGGCGCCCCGCGGTGGATTCGATGTCGGAGCCGTAGCCCCGTAACTCGGCCGCGATGTCCTCGGCCTCGTAGCGGAGTGACTGCAGGCGGGCCACGAGCGCCTGGACGCGGGAGTCGATGGCGGCCGCCGCCTCCAGTCCGGGCAGAACGCGGGCGAGCGTCTCCCCCACTCCACCTGACTCCCCGGCCAGCGCCTCGATGCCGACCTCCGCCGCCGTCCGGAGGGTGTCCAGATGCCTGAGACGGTCACGCTCTGCGGTCAGCTCATCCCATTCGGTCTCACTCGGCCCCGCCGCCTCGATCTCGCCCAGCTCGTAGTCCAGCAGGTCCAGCTCGCGCTCCCGGGCACCACCGAGCTCCCGGAGCGACTCCCTCTCGTCCTGGAGCCGGCGCACCAGGCCGTGCCCCTCACCCACCTGATCCCGGAGCGCGAGGGTCGCCGAACCGCAGTGGCCATCCAGGATGTCCAGCTGCACTGCCCCCAGCATCAGCTTGCGGTGCTCGTGCTGGCCGTAGAAGGAGAGGAGCCGCTCGCCCAGCTCGCGGAGATCGCTCACCGTGACGGACCGCCCGCACAGGTAGGCACGGGTCCGGCCATCCGGCCACACGCGTCGTCCCAGGACCAGCTCCTCCGCGTCCGCGGGAAGCCGGTCCAGCGCGGGATGGGCGAGCCCCGCGGGCCGGGCGAAGACTCCCTCCACGTACGCCTCGGAGGCCCCGGTGCGGACGAGGCCAGCCCGCGGGCGGCCGCCCAGGAGCAGGTCCAGCGCGTGGGCGAGCATCGTCTTGCCGGCGCCGGTCTCCCCGGTGATCACGTTGAGCCCAGGGGTCAGGCGAAGCTCGGCCCGGGCGACCAGGAGCAGGTTCTCGACGCGCAGTTCGTGGAGCACCGCCGGGGTGTACCAGGCGCCCCCGACAGATCCGCGGTGGCTGGGTCCGTGCCGCCGCCGGGCCCCGCGTGTGCGGGCGCTACGGGGCGCTGGCCAGTCGGCCGAACTTCTGCCCCAGACGGTGGTAGAAGCTCGACCCCGGCAGCTGGGCCAGGTGCCCCTGGTCAGGGACAAAGCTCACGGAGATGCGCTCCTCCGGCGAGAGGACGCACACCGGGCGCCCATCCACGACCACGTCCACCGGCTCCTCCCGGGAGCAGTTGGTTACGTTCAGGACGTCGGTTGGCGCCACGACGAGGGCCCGAGCGGTCAGCGAGTGGGGCGCGATGAATGACACCACGACGCCCTCCACCCCCCAGGCCATCACCGGACCACCGTTGGCCAGGTTGTAGCCCGTGGAGCCGGCCGGGGTGGCCACGACCAGGCCGTCGCAGCGCACCCGGCCGATCTCCTCGGAACCCACCGAGTACTGGAGGTCGGCCACCCGTTTCCCGGGCTGGCGGTGCATGGAGACGTCGTTGATGCCCAGCCAGCTCCCCCGCTGGGCCGCAAACTCGATACCCGGCAGGGCCAGCACCTCGAAGGCGCCCGCAAATGCCCGCTCGAACCCCGACATGGCCTGGTCCCCCTCCACCGTGGCCAGGAAGCCGATCTCGCCGAAGTTGACCGCGAACACGGGGACTCCGGTGCCCGCGTACGTGCGCAGGGCGGTCAGGATCGTCCCGTCCCCGCCGATGGCGAAGCAGATATCAACATCCTGGCGCGCGTCCGCGTCCAGCTCGAGCCCCGGCTCGGGCGAGAGCCCGAGCTTGCGTGTCTCCTCAGGATCGAGACGCAGAACCGCGCCCGCCTGCCTGGCCATCTCGGTCAGGGCCTTAAGCGCGGGGGCCGTCTCCGCCGGACGGCGGTGGGTCATCACCGTGGCCGTGCGAATGTCGCTCACGGCTCGATCTCCCGGGCGGCTGATTCCAGGTCCTGGACACCACCGCGCCCGGCCTCGGCCAGCCACATGAACGTCTCGCGGTTGCCCTTTGGCCCCGGAAGCCCGGAGCTCACGTACCCCAGGACGGACACTCCGAGCCCCGCGGCGGCCAGGCCCGCCTCGACCAGGGCCTGGCGGCGCAGCGCGGGGTCCCTGACCACTCCGCCCTTCCCGACCTGCCGGCGACCCACCTCGAACTGAGGCTTGACCAGGGCCAGGCAGTCGAATTCTCCCGCCGCACAGGCCAGGACCGGCCCCAGGATCTTGCTCAGCGAGATGAAGGCCACGTCGATCACGACCAGCTCGGCGGCGTAGGGGAGGTCCGCCGGATCGAGGCTCCGGGCATTCTGGCGCTCCATCAGCGTCACGCGCGGGTCGTTGCGCAGACGCCAATCGAGTTCGCCGTAGGCCACGTCCACTACCACGACATGGCTGGCTCCGCGCTGGAGCAGGCAGTCGGTGAATCCACCGGTGGAGGCGCCCACGTCAAGCGCCCGGCGATCCCGGACGTCCAACGCCAGGGCGTCAAGCGCGTTGGCCAGCTTGATCCCTCCCCGAGACACGAACTCGCGCGGCCGGTGGAGCTCGAGCTGGACGTCCGGCGCCACGAGCTGGCCCGGCTTGCGCGCCCGCTCGCGGGCCGGCCCCAGCAGCACCTCGCCGGCCATCACGGACGCCGCCGCGCGGGCTCGGGAGGGAAAGATCCCTCGGTCAGAGAGCAGAGAGTCCACCCTGACGCGCTTCACGGGGTGCAACGGTACGTCAAATGGCGCGGCGGGCCCCAAATCCCCGCATCTTGCGGCCTGCCGGAGCGCACCGTGAGCTACGTCACATACCGGGCGGTACCTGAGGGGAATCATTGGTTCCAGAGCCTCTCGCAGGCTCCCCTACAGAGACACACATCTCTCCTCCCTCCCTGGAAACGGCCCGCCCCCCGGCGGGTCGTTTCGCTTATGGGGCGCCGGAACCGGTCGTCAGCTCTGCGCCCGGGTGATCCGGCCCCGCCAGGGCTCAGGCTCAGCGTCCTCGGCAGAGACGGTGCCCTCCACGGCCGCCAGCACGCGCTCGGCGATCCGCTGGCCCGTGAAGCCGACCTCCTCGTGCAGGAGCTTGGGCGCGCCGTGGGTCACGTAGCGATCCGGCAGGCCGACCCGGAGAATCCGAGGAGCCAGCCCGGCATCGGACAGCGTCTCCCACACGGCCGAGCCGAACCCTCCGGCCCTGACCCCCTCCTCCACGGTGACCAGCAGCTCGTGCTCGGCCGCCAGCTGGGCGGCCAGGCCGGCGTCGATCGGCTTGGCAAAGCGGGCATCGGCCACGGTGGCCGACACGCCCTGCGTGCTCAGGATGTCCGCCGCCTCCAGCGCCTTGGCCACGCCCGTTCCATAGCCCAGCAGGGCCACTCGGTCGCCCTCCCGGAGGATCTCTCCAGAGCCGATCTCGATCGCGGCCGGCCGATCCGGCAGCGGCACCCCCACGCCGGAGCCTCTGGGGTACCTCAGAGCAATGGGTCCGTCGTCGTAGCGCAGGGCCGTGTGGAGCATGTTCACGAGCATGGCCTCGTCCCGGGGGGCCATCAGCACGATGTTGGGCAGGCAGCGCAGGTAGGCGATGTCGAAGGCTCCGTGGTGGGTCGGACCGTCATCGCCCACCAGTCCTGCCCGATCCATCGCGAACACGACATTCAGGCGCTGCAGGCAGACGTCGTGGACGATCTGGTCGTAGGCCCGTTGCAGGAACGTGGAGTAGATCGCCGCCACCGGCTTGCCACCCTCCAGGGCCAGGCCGGCCGAGAACAGCACGGCCTGCTGCTCGGCGATGCCCACATCGAAGTATCGGTCGGGAACCTCGTGCTGGAGGATGTTCAGGCCCGTGCCGGAGTTCATGGCCGCGGTGATGCCGATCACCCGCTCGTCCCGCTGGCATTCGCTCACCAGCGCCCGCCCGAACACCTCGGTGTACGTGGGCGGGGCGGGCTTGGACGCTGCCTTGCCGTTGGAGGAGCTCTTCTTGGCCGGGGCGCCGTTGTGGATCGACTTGGGCTTGGCGGCGTGCCACTTCTCCATCCCCTCCAGACCGCCCTCCTCGGCGGCGGCGAACCCCTTGCCCTTGACCGTGGCGCAATGGACCACCACCGGCCGCTGGGCGGCCAGGGCGTCCCGGAGGGCCCGCCGCAGGGCCCGCACGTCGTGGCCGTCGATGACCCCGATGTACGCGAAGTCCAACTCCTCCCACCACAGCCCGGGCGCCCAGAAGGCCTTGATCGACTCCTTGACGTAGGGCCCGAAGCGCTCGAAGGCCGCCCCGATCCCGGCCGGAAGCTTGGTCAGGCCGCCCTCGATGTCCTCCCGGGCGTGCCACAGCTTGGGGTTCAGGCGAATGCGGTTGAAGTACCGAGACAGCGCGCCCACGTTCGGGGCGATCGACATCCCGTTGTCGTTGAGCAGCACCACCAGCGGGGTGCCCAACCCGCCGGCCTGGTGGACCGCTTCGAAGGCCACGCCGCCCGTCATGGCGCCATCGCCCACCACGGCCACAACCTGCCCATCCGGCCCCGCGCCCCGGCGCATGGCCTCCTTGATGCCCACCGCATAGCCGATCGCCGTGGAGGCGTGGCCGGCGCCCATGATGTCGTGCTCTGACTCATGGATGGCGCAGAACGGCGCCAGGCCCTCGTACTGCCGGATCGTGTCCAGACGGTCCCGGCGTCCGGTGAGGACCTTGTGGGGGTAGGCCTGGTGGCCGACGTCCCACAGGATCTTGTCCTTAGGAGAATCCAGCAGCGAGTGGACCGCCACGGCGATCTCGCAGGCCCCCAGATTGGCGCCGAAGTGGCCCCCGATCTCCCCCACGGTGTCGATGATGTACTCCCGCAACTCCTGCGCCACCGCCTGAAGCTGTTCGTCGTTCAGGGCGTGGAGATCCTGGGGCTTGTCGATGCTGTTCAGTAGGCCTGTCATCAGTGGGTTCTGGTGGCGATGAAGTTGGTTATCTGCTCCAGCTCGGCGGCCCGGCCGGGCGCCGCCTCAGCGAGCGCTCCCAGCGCGCGGTCATGGCAATCCGCGGCCAGTCGGCGAGCTCCCGGCACCCCGAATTCGGTGACGTAGGTGCGCTTTCCCAACCGCTCGTCGCTGCCTCCTCGCTTACCAAGCGCATCCTGGGATCCCGTCACGTCGAGGATGTCGTCGACGATCTGGAACAGCACGCCAAGCTCGGTAGCAAATGCGCTGAATGACTCGATTGTGTCACGTCCGGCCCGCCCATCGAGGGTCAGCACGCAGTCGATGCTGGCGGCGATCAGCCGCCCGGTCTTCAGTTCGTGCAACCGCCGCAACCCCTCCGCACCCTGGGGCGCGGTGCCGGCCACGTCGATGTACTGCCCCCCGACCATGCCCTCGACCCCTGTGGCGGCGGCCAGGTCGCGTCCCACGGCCAGCAGGTTGGCCGGGTCCCCGGCCTGCTCTGACAGGAGCAGCCGGATGGCCTCCGCGTAGAGCGCGTCACCGGCCAGGATGGCCACGTCCTCGCCGAACACCTTGTGGCAGGAGGGCTGCCCGCGGCGCAGGTCGTCGTCGTCCATGGCCGGGAGATCGTCGTGGATCAGGGAATAGGTGTGGATCAGCTCCACCGCCGCTGCCAGAGGCAGCAGCTCCAGCGGGTCCCGCCCGATGGCCATGGCCGTGGACAGCGTCAGAACGGGTCGAATGCGCTTCCCGCCGGCCAGGAGCGAGTGGCGCATCGCCTCCTCCAGCCCCGTCACGGCACGGTCGCTGGTGAAGCGCAGAGAGGCCAGGTAGCGCTCGACCTCATCGCGTAGATGCTCGGGGTAGGCAGGCAGATCCGGGGGGACCTGCGAAGTCGTCGTCGACGGCACCCTATGCGGCCGGCAGCGGAAGCTGGCCCGGGAGGTCGGGAAGCGGCTCGAGCGCCGCGCGGGACTGCTCCTCCACCTGGGCCGCAGCCTCGGAGGCGAGCCGCGTGCACTCGTCGATCAGGGCCAGCGCCTGCTCCGGTTCAAGCTCACCTGAGCGCAGGCGCATGCTCGCCTCCTCCAGGCGCTCCTTGAGCTCGACCAGGACATCCGACGCCGGCACGGGGAACAGAGTACAGCGGGTCCGGTTATCCCTCGCTTAAGGCCTCAGAACCGCAAGAGGGCGCCCAGCCACCAAAGCGGTGCAAATCCTCGCCTCCTGCGGCAGATCAGGCCGCGTCCAGGGCCTCGTTCACCAGCTCGTCGGCCCGGGCGTTCTCGGCTCTGGGCACGGTACGGATGCTCCAGCTCTGAAACCCGTCCAGGAGCCGACTGGCCTGCTGGTGCAACGGCTTCATCGACGGATGCTTGACCTTGTACGCCCCGCTGATCTGGCGAGCCACGAGCTCCGAATCGCCCACGATCTCAACCTCCGTGGCCCCCAGGCCAAGGGCGCGCTCCAACGCGCTCAGGACGGCCCGGTACTCCGCCACATTGTTCGTGGCCGGACCGATCCTCTCCGAGGTCTCCTCCACGATCTCGCCTCCGGGCGTGGAGATGACGACGCCGATGGCCGCGGGACCGGGATTGCCACGTGCGCCCCCGTCCACGTGAAGGATCAGTTTCAATCCGCTGTCAGCGGCGGAAGCTCGCCGGGCACACGGTGCCGGCGGCGGTCACGGAGCTCGCGGTTTCCCCCGGCGGCCGATCCCCGCTCACGCCGAGAAGCCTTGCGGCGATCCACCATGACGGTGACGTTGGGGTCATCGGCGTAGTAGGCCGTGAGCTTGTCCAGCAGCTCGTCGGCCAGCGGTTCTGGGATGACGCAGTAGATCACGAGGCGGGAATGCTATTGGCGCACAGCCGGCGGCACCATCGAACCTTCGTCCAGATCATGGGCCTCGGTGGCCGTGCGCGGTTCGAACCTTCGTCCACCTCACGCGCTCAGCGACAGGATGCCGGCCTCGTCGGCCGTGGCGTTGGGCTCCAGCTCCCCGGGGCCCAGCTCGTCCAACTCTGCGCCCTGCTCATTCAGCCGAATCGTGCCCGGGTCATCCCGCAGATCGGCCTCGTAGCGGTACCAGCAGAGCTCCCAGGCCACCACGATCTGGACCGTGCTGGGCGAGGTATCCGCCACCCTGATGGTCACCCCCGGCGGGCCCAGAGATCGAGCGATCCCCGCGATCGTGCGGGGAAATTCAGAGGCGTTGAACGCCTCCGCTGCCGCCGCCATCCGCTGCTCCGGGCTGCTGGGAACCGCCCGGACGTGACGCGGCTCGCTCACCGAGGGCCGCGGGCGCGGCGCGGGCGGCGGGGGCGGGGCGGGCGGCGGCGGAGGCTCGTACTCCTCCACCGGAGCCTCGGACTCGGTGGGTTCAGGCGCCGGGCTGCCGCGGCGCAGGCGCCGAAACAGGGGGCGGCGGCGGGCCGAGGTGGCCCGGCCGTCGTATGGCGGGAGGGCCCCCTCCCTGAGCCAGCCCCCCTGCTGGGCCCGGGCGGTGCACAGCTCGCAGACCATCCGCCGGTCCCCGCCCTCCAGGTAGGGGTGGGCGCGCTCGCCGCGGAGCAGCGTGCGGCCGCACACGTCGCAGGACGCGGGAAGCTCGACCCCGGACGTCCGGATGTCCCTGGTCTTCATTGCCGTGAAGGTAGCGGACGGGGCATGACCGCCGTCGGGGTGCCCCGGCGCCGGGAGCCGATTGCAAGTCCTCACCCAGGGAGGCGTTTACTTGCTGTGGCCCGCCTGATCGACCGCCGGACGTTTCTGTCGCGCGCCGCCGCCGTGGGGGCCGCGGGCGCGGTCGTTCCGGCCGAGCTGGCCCGCGGCCGCCCGGTCAGGCGGCGGCACGGCGTGCACCTGCCCAGCCCCGGACAGGTGCGTGAGGAGTTCACGCGCATGGTCGAGTTCGGGCCCCGGCTGACCGCCTCCCGGAGCCACGGGCGCTACATCGCGTGGCTGGAGGACGAGTTCGAGCGGGCCGGGCTGCGGGTCATGGACTGCGACGGCTACACGACCGACCGGTGGCTGGCCGAACGCTTCGGACTGGACATCCTGCACGGGCCCAAGGCCGGCCCCGTGAAGATCGCCACCTATTACCCGCGCTCCCTCCAGACGGGCGAGCATGGGGTGACGGGCCCGCTGGTGTACGGCGGCACCGCGCCCTCGCTGAGCGTCAGCGGCAGCGACCTGGCCGCGGTGGCCGCGGCCGTCCAGCGCTACCCCGCGGAGCTGGAATCCTGGGCCGAGGGCCTGAATGGGACCGTGCAGGGCGGCACCCAGGGCTCGATCCTGATCGTCGACCTGCCCATGCCAGTGCCCCTGACCGCCGCGGCCTTCCTGCCCCTGGCCACGTACCTGAACTGGCCGGGGCACACAATGGCCGACTGGGCCCAGATCGACTACAAGCGCGTCTGGATTGAGCCCGGCCTGGGCGTGCCTCTGGCGCCGTTTCAGGCGCTGGGAGCCCGCGGTGTGGTGTTCGTGTGCGATTCCTCGTTTGCCGCGCTGAAGGGGGGCTATCTGCCGTTCACGCACGGCTTCGAGCCGCTGCCCGCCCTGTACGTCGACCGGGACACCGGACGCGCACTGCGCGCTGCCGCCTCCGGCCGGCCGCAGACCCGGTTGACGCTGACCGCGTCGCGGCGCCGCAAGGCGCCCACCCGGGCGATAACGGCGGTGCTCCCGGGTCAGAGCAAGGAGGCGCTGATCTTCAACACCCACACTGACGGACAGGGGTTCGTGGAGGAGAACGGCGGAGTGGCCTTCGTGCAGCTGGCCCGGTACTTCGCATCGCTCCCGGCGCACAGGCGCCTGCGCCGCACGCTGGTGTTCGCCGCCTGGCCGGGCCACATGGTGGCCGACCTCCCACAGACCCAGGGCTGGATCGACAGCCACCCGGCTCTGGTGCGGCGGGCGGCCGCCGCGCTGACCGTGGAGCACCTTGGGTGCAGCGAATGGATCGACACGCTGGATAAGGGCTACCACCCCACCGGGCAGGCCGAGCTCTTCGGCGTGTGGACGACCCAGGGCAAGATGTTCGAGCTCACGCGGGACACCGTTCGCGCCCACCGACTGCCTCGGACCGCACTGCTGCGCCCGCCCGCGCAGTTCGGCGTGGGCGCTGCCTTCCAGTCCAACGGTGTGCCCCAAATCGGAGCCATCGCCGGACCCGAGTACCTGCTCACGGTCTCCAAGGGTGGCGACCTGGACAAGCTGGACGCCCGCCTGGCCGCCCGCCAGATCGCCTGGCTGGCCGACCTGGCTCGCAAGCTCGATGGCGTCTCGGCGGCGTCGCTTCGCCAGGGCGATCCGACGCTGGGCGCGGGGGCGTCAAGCGGCCCAGCCGCGCCCCGCGTGGCCTGCCGTTAGGGCGCTACGCCTTCACGGCCTCCTCTCGCGACTCGTCCACGACCTTCGAGGCCAGGTGGCCCGGGACCTCCTCGTAGCGCTCGAACTCCATCGTGAACTCGCCCTGGCCGCCGGTGATGGCCCGTAGGTCAGGGGCGTAGGAGAGCATCTCGGCCATCGGGACCTCGGCCTTGATCTCGGTCGTGCCGGCCCCCACGGGCTCCATGCCCAGAGGGCGGCCGCGACGCGAGTTCAGGTCGCCGATGACGTCGCCCACGGCGTCCTCAGGCGCGGTCACGGTGACCTGCATGATCGGCTCCAGCAGGACCGGTCCGGCCTGCGCCAGGGCCTCCTTCATGGCGGTCAGGCCGGCGATCTTGAAGGCCATCTCGGAGGAGTCGACCGTGTGGTAGGAGCCGTCGTACAGCCGGACGCGGACGTCCTTGACGGGGTAGCCGGCCACGACGCCATCCTGCATGGCCTCCACCACGCCCTTCTCCACGGCCGGGATGAACCCCGTTGGGATCACCCCGCCCTTGATCGCGTTGACGAACTCGAACCCCGCCCCAGACTCCAGCGGCTCGATCTCGATGTGGCAGTCGCCGAACTGACCGCGGCCGCCCGTCTGCTTCTTGTGCCGGCCGTGGGCTTTGGCCGGCTTGCGAATCGTCTCCTGGTAGGGCACGCGAGGTGGCTTCAGCGTCACCTCGGCCCCGAAGCGTGACTTCAGCCGCTCCACGATCACCTCGACGTGGACCTGCGAGAGCCCGGCCACGATCTGCTCCCCGGTCTGGGCATCCCGGTGCAGGTCGATCGTCGGGTCCTCCTCCTGGAGGCGGCGCAGCGAGGAGAAGACCTTGTCCTCGTCGCCCTTGCTCTTGGGGGTGATGGCGAAGGCCATCACCGGCGCCGGGAGCTTGATCTGGGGCATCGAGATGGGCTCGTCCCGCGCGGCCAGCCAGTCGCCGGCCCGGGTCTCCTTCAGCTTCGCCACGGCGCCGATGTCGCCCGGGCCAAACTCGGTGGTGTGGCCGGTCTGGCCGCCCTCGAAGGTGACCAACTGCCCGATCCGCTCCTTCGCGTGGGCTCGGGTGTTCAGGACCTGGGAGTCCTGCTTCATCACTCCCTGGTAGACCCGGAATAGGTTGATCCGGCCCGCGAACGGGTCGGCCCGGGTCTTGAACACGTAGGCGAAGAGCTCCTTGTCCTCCACGGGCTCAAGCGTCACCTCGCCCATATCCAGGCCGCCGTGCTTAACCGGCGAGGGCAGGTCCTCGACGACCGCGTCCAGGAGGCGGTTGGTCCCCAGGTTGTGCGTGGCCACCCCGCACGTGACCGGGAACAGCGCGCCGTGGTTGGTCCCCTCCTTCAGGGCGGTCACGATCTCCTCGTGGGAGATCTCCTCGCCCTCCAGGTAGCGCTCCATGAGTGCGTCCGAGGACTCCGAGACCTCGTCCATCAGCTTCTCGCGGTACTCCTGAGCGTGGTCGGCCAGCTCGTCCGGGATCGGGATCTCCTTGCAGTTGTCATTGCCCGTGCCGTCGTACTCGTAGGCCTTCATGTCCACCAGGTCGATCAGGCCCCGGACCTCATGCTCTGAGCCGATCGGTATCTCGGTGGCCACCACGTGCTGGCCAAAGGTCGCCTTCAGTGAATCGAGCGTCCGGAAGAAGTCCGCCCGCTCGCGGTCCAGCATGTTCACGAACACCAGCCGCGCCAGGTCAAGCTCGGCGGCCCGCTGCCACATGCGGTTCGTATGAACCTCAACGCCCATCACCGCGTTGACCACAAAGACCGCCGACTCGCAGACCCGCAGCGCGGACAGGGCGTCGGCCACGAAGCTCGAGTCGCCCGGAGTGTCGATCAGGTTGACCTTGCGGTCCTGCCACTCGAAGCTCGACAGCGCCGCGGAGATCGACATCTGGCGTGACTTCTCATCGTCGTCCGCGTCGGAGACCGTGGTTCCATCCACCACCGAGCCGAGCCGGTTGACGACTCCGGCGCTGAACAGCAGCGCCTCATGAAGCGAGGTCTTACCACTACCGCGGTGGCCGACCAGCGCCACGTTACGAATCCGATCCGCGGGCTTGTGCATGCCGTCTCTCCTCTCTCCGGGTACGAAGGAGCGACGATACCGAAGCAGTTCAGCCCCGCGCATGCGCGGGGCTGGGCCGGGCCGCATGCGGCCCGGCCGCCGGCGGCGCATGCGCCGCCGGCTTTTACAGACCTGTCACGAATCGGTCTTGTTCTGTGACGCGGTCGGGGCGCATTCTGCGCTGATGCCACCGCGTCCGCCCGATGAATGCCAATTCACCGCAGAGGGGGTGCGCGCAAACGCCAAACTTCGGGTGGCTGCGCAAGCGGCGAGACAGTTCGGACGTGTGCGCGTCGACCAGATTAGAGGCCTGGGCGTGAGCGGAACGACGGTCCGAAACTGGCGTGACAGCGGCTACGTGCACCTGGAGCTACCACGCGTCTACGCGGTCGGCCATCCGGGCCGGTCGATCGAATCGGATCTGATGGCCGCTGTGCTGTACGCAGGCCCTGGCGCGATGCTGAGCCACACCAGCGCAGCCTGGTGGCTTGGACTGCTGAAGTACCCGCCGCGGCAGATCTACATCAGCACGCCGCGGCGAGTCCTCAATCGCAGAAACCTCGTGATTCACGGACGGCGTCAGCTCGAGCGGATCTGGCACAAGGGCCTGCCCGTGACGACTCCGTCCCAGACGATCGTCGACTTCGCAGCAATCGGGCCGGCGGATCTTCTGCGCTTCGTGCTGGCCAATGCCGACCACGACGACCTTCTGCGCATCCACGAGCTCTCGAGCATGACGGGGCGGGGCATTGCCGGCACGGTCGCTCTGAACGACGCGCTGGCGACCCACCTCCCGGAGCTTGCGCGCACGCGGAGCCGCGGCGAGCGGCTGATGCTCACGTTCTGTCAGTCGCAGGGCCTTCCGATTCCGGAGGTGAACGTCTACGTCCACGGCTGGCTCGTGGACGGGCACTGGCCGCAACAGAAACTGGTCGTGGAAATCGACGGCTGGCCGGGTCACCGCACACCGGCCCAGCTGTACACCGATCACCAGCGCGACCTGGAGCTTCGCGCGGCGGGCTATGTGGTTCTGCGCTACATCGAGCAGCAGCTGATCGACGCGCCGGCGGCGGTCGCCGCCGACATCAGGCGCTACCTCTAATCGAGTTCGCCCTGGAGCTTCGAGCGCAGCCGCAGCACCGCCTTCGTGTGCAGCTGGGAGACGCGGGACTCGGTGACCCCCAGGACCTCCCCGATTTCCCGGAGGGTCAGGTTCTCGTAGTAGTAGAGCGCCACCACCAGCTTCTCGCGCTCAGGCAGGGCGGCGATGGCGTCGGCGATGCGGTCCCGGAGCTCTGACTGGTCGACCAGCTGCTGGGGGTCCGGGGCGTCCCGGTCAGGCAGGGTGTCCAGGAGTGAGACCGAGTCGCCGGTGGAGTCCTGGACGCTCCAGAGCTCGTCCAGGGCCACGATCGTGGAGTTTGAGATCTGAAGCAGGGTCTCCTGGAACTCGTCCACCTCGACGCCCAGCTCCTGGGCCATCTCCTCGTCTGTGGGGGCCCGCTGGAGCTTGGCCTCCAGCTTCATGTTGGCCCGCTCGATCTCTCGGGCGCGGGCCCGGACGGACCGGGGCACCCAGTCCAGGTTGCGCAGCTCGTCGATGATCGCGCCCCGGATTCGGGTGATGGCGTAGGTCTCGAACTTGATCTCTCTCGTGAGATCGAAACGTTCGATTGCGCTGATCAGGCCACCGAGCCCGTAGGAGATTAGGTCGGCCTCCTCCACGTGGCCGGGGAGCCCAGAGCTCATCCGGCCGGCCACGTACTTGACCAGCGGCGAGTAGGCCACGACGAGGCGCTCACGGGCGCGCTCGTCGGCGGTGGCCTTGTACTTCCGCCACAGCTCTTGGAGCTCGATCGCTTTTACGTTCGTTTCCACGGATCCCCCGCTTGCTAGGCCCGGGGATGAGCGCGGGCGTAAGCGGATCTTAGGCGCCTCGACTCTACCCGAGTGTAGACCTGGGTGGTCGAGATGCTTGCGTGGCCAAGCAGTTCCTGGATGGCTCGCAGGTCGGCTCCCCCCTCCAGGAGATGCGTGGCAAAGGAGTGGCGCAGGGCGTGCGGATGCGCGTCGATGACCGCCGGGGCCCCCGCCGCGGCCCGCCGGGCCCAGCTCCGCAGTCGGCGTCTCACATCCGAGGTGGACAGGGGGCGGCCTGACTTGGACATGAACAGAGCAGGGTCGGGTTGGGCGGGCCTGGCCAGCCGGGGGCGGCCCGCGGCCAGATAGCGCTCCAGTGCCCGCCGGGCGTGCTCCCCCACCGGCACCACCCGGGTCTTGTCGCCCTTGCCGTGGACCCTCACCGTCTCGGAGTCGAAATCCAGGGACTCCACCCGAAGCGACACGAGCTCCTGGGCGCGCAGCCCGGACGCGTAGGCCAGCTCGAACAGCGCTCGGTCACGGAGCTCCAGCGGCTCGCTCTGAGGGATGCGCTCCAGAAGGGCTGCCACCTCGTCAGGCTTCAGGACCCGGGGCAGCCGCCGGGGGCGCTTGGGGGTGTGCAGCAACTCGGCCGGGTTGTCCTGACGCAGGTCGCGCTCCACCTGCACCCGGAAGAGCGCTCGCAGGGCGGCCAGCTTGCGGGCGACCGTGGTGGCGGTATTCCCCCGGTCAGACAGCACGGCCAGATAACGCCTCAGGTCACGGACCGAGGCCGACCTGGGATCAAGGCCGCGCTCGGAGCCCCAGGCCGCGAACTGCTGGGCGTCGGTCAGGTACGCCTCACGCGTGCCGGCGGCCACCGCCCGCCGCACGAGATCCTGATCAAAGGCCCGCAGGGCATCGCTCCACTCCGGTGAGGACATAACGCCGACGCTATTCGCCGCGAGCAGGCTCATGCCTGCCCCGGGAGATGGCTCAGGCGACGTTGACCAGGGTGCCGATCGGGGTGAACGGGTACACCCGGCCGGCGTCCGTGGCGGTCATCTCGACGCAGCCCAGGCTCTGGGGGAAGCCGTACTGGGCGCGGGTGAAGCCGTGCAGCGCGTCACCGCCGTTGAAGTAGCTCACCCACGGGATGCCCGGGTCGCTGTAGTGGCTGCCGTCCGGGTTGGTGCCGCTCATCGTGGTGACGGGAAGGTGCTCGAACACCGGATATGTGCCCGTCGCGGTCGGCGCCGACGGGATCCCCGTGTTGACCGGCACGCTGAACTCGTTCTTGCCGTTATGCCACAGGGTCAGGCTCTCCGGCGTCGCCTCGCTGACCATGACGAACGTGTATCCGAACGATGATTTCTTTCCGGACAGCGCCGCGGAGATCAGGGCCTTCCACACGGCCGGGCCGGCCGTTCCGTCGGTGGTCAGGCCATGGTCGTTCTCAAAGGCCATCACGGCCCCCTGGGTCATCGTGCCGAATGTCCCCGGCGACCACATGTTTCGCAGCGCGCTGGGCTCGTTGCCGTAGCGCCAGGAGAAGGTGCCTGACGGAGGCTTGACCGCGGCCGCCTCCTGGGCGGCTGTCGTGGAGGGCACGGTCGGGCCGTGGAAGTTCAATGGGAGGTAGCCGAGTGTGGCGAGCAACTGCTGGAGCCGCCGCGTGGAGCCCGGCGGAACCGTCCAATTGCCGCTCGACGAGGCGGAGCCGGCCTGCCCGCCGACGAGCCTGATGTCCGAGGGCAGGGCGATCTTGACGTGGGCACCCAGTCCATACCCATAACCCTCGGGGCGGAAGATGATGGCGTGGCTGTTCAGCTGACGCCAGGTGCCCGGCGTGGCGGGTAGGACGGCCGGATGGGACCTGCCAAGCGCCGTTGAGACCGGCTTTGAGAAGGTCAATGTGATCGGAGTGTGGGGGCGGATGACTCGCCCAGGAGCCGGGGAGGCCACGGCCGCAGTGGCGGCACCCGCGGGGAACCAGCTCAAAAGGTGGGGACGGGCTGTCTCCCAGCCCAGCGCCAGCCCGGAGACCCAGATCGAGCCGGCCAACGCAGTGCGGTGAAGGGTGACCACCCGGGACGGAGACGCCAGGGTGTGCTTGGTCACATGGGACCGGCTGGCGCCGTAGGAGATGGCCGTGACGGGACGACTGAAGGTCACACGCAGCGGCGCCTGACGCGCCAGGGTGACGTAGCTGTGACTCAGATTGGCCGCGGGCGTGGTCACGGTCAGCTCCAGATGCTGCCGGTCGCCGGAGAGCCAGCTGATCCAGCCGGGCCGCTTGACCACCACGTCGATCGTGAACGTCCGGCCGGCCCAGAGCTTGTTCTGCGGGAAGACGAGGTTCCCCTGCATCTCCACCGGCACGCGTCGGCTGTGGGGTCCGGTGACGGCGGTCACGCTCTCCACAGTCCCGCCTCCGAGCGGCATCTCCACCCGGGCCAGAGCCCGGGAGTCAGGCACCAGGCTGGCCTTGGAGGTAGCGAACACGACGAGGGCGGCGCCCACCACCGCGAGCAGCAGCAGCACGCCGACCAGCACCACGTACAGCGGCCGCACTCGCCGGCGCGGCCCCCCCGGGGGGCTGGAGATCAGCTTCGTGCTTCGAGAGCGCCCTGGTGAGACTATTGCCACTTAAGGCAAAGAGCGTAGCGGCTCAGCCGGAGCGCGCTCAACCTGGACCCGCCGGGAGGCGGATATGCAATGCGGCGTGCGGGGCCGGCTACCTGTACTTGCCCTTGTAGTGAATCGTGAACTGGTTGCTGGTCGTGCTCCCCGAACCGCTGAACGTGCCGATCAGCGAGTGGCCCTTCTGGGAGCCGGCGCCGTTGGTCAGCCTGAGCTTGCCGTTCTTGATCGTCTCCTGCGTTCCGGTGATCGTCACGTCTGCGTTGGCGGTGCCCTCCAGCGAGCCCTCATGTCGGGCCGAACCTACCAGGGGCCGGCGGTTCGGAGCTAGCGCGTCACCGCGCCGTCGGAAGCGCTCGAGACCAGGCGGGCGTACTTGGCCAGCGCCGCGCCGGGATGCGGCTTCTCCGGAGCCCGGTAGTCCCGAGCCCGGGCCGCGATCTCCTCATCTGACAGGGACACGTCGAGCCGGCGGGCCTCGACGTCCAGGGTTATCTCATCGCCGTCCCGCACGAGCCCGATCGGACCGCCCCGGACCGCCTCCGGCGACACGTGGCCGGCCATCAGCCCGCGGGTGGCCCCGGAGAAGCGCCCGTCGGTGATCAGCGCAACCTCCTCGCCCAGTCCCTCCCCGACGAGCGCCGCGGTCACGGCCAGCATCTCTCGCATCCCCGGACCACCGGCCGGGCCCTCGTTGCGGATCACGACCACATCGCCGCCCTTGATGGCCTGCTGGCGCACGGCCTCCATCGCCGCCTCCTCCCCCTCGAAGACGCGGGCCGGACCGATGTGCTTGAGGCGCTCGTGGCCCGCGACCTTGACCACGCAGCCCTCCGGGGCCAGATTGCCCCGCAGGATGACCAGCCCACCGGTGGGCTTGAGCGGGTCCTGGAGGCTGCGTACGACCTTCTGGCCCTCGGTCTCCGCAGCCTGGTCGGCGATCTCGCCCACCGTCTGGCCGGTGACGGTCTGGGCATCTTCATTCAGGCACTGCGCCTCCTGCAGGCGCTTGAGCACGAGCGGGACGCCGCCCGCCGCATAGAGGTCAGTGGCCACGTACTGGCCGCCCGGCTTGAGGTCGCAGAGCAGCGGCGTGCGCTCGCTGATTCGGTCGAAGTCGTCGATCGTCAGCTGGATGCCGGCCTCTCCGGCCACGGCCAGCAGGTGCAGCACTCCGTTGGTGGAGCCGCCGCTGCACGCAATGGCCGCGATGGCGTTCTCCAGGCTCTCCCGGGTGACGATGTCGCTGGGCCGCTGGCCGCGAGCCAGGACGTCCATGACCAGCGCCCCCGCCTGGGCGGCCACCTCGGACTTGCGGGGGTCGGTGGCTGGAACCCCCGAGAGCCCTGACGGGGAAATGCCCAGGACCTCAAAGGCCATGGCCATCGTGTTGGCCGTGAACTGGCCGCCGCAGGCTCCCACACCCGGGGAGGCAACCGCTTCGAGCTCGCCCAGCTCCTGCTCGGTCATATTCCCGGCCGTGTAGGAGCCCAGAGCCTCGAATACCTCCTGGACCGTCACCTGCTCACCGTGGAAGTGACCGGGCATGATCGAGCCGCCGTAGAGCATCAGGGAGGGCACGTCCAGGCGGCAGAGCGCCATAACCGTGGCCGGGATCGTCTTGTCGCAACCGCTGATGGCCACGATCGCGTCGAACATGTGCGCGCTGCACACGAGCTCGATGGAGTCCGCGATCACCTCCCGGCTGGGCAGCGAGGCTCGCATCCCCGGGGTGCCCATGGTGATCCCGTCGGAGATGGCGATCGTGTTGAGCTCCATCGGGGTGCCGCCGGCTGCCCGGATGCCCTCCTTCACCTTGGCCCCCAGGGCACGGAGGTGGAAGTTGCAGGGCATGGTCTCGATCCACGTGTTGGCCACGGCCACGAGGGGCTTGCTGAGCGCCTCGTCGTCGAAGCCGATTCCCCTCAGGTAGGCCCGGGCGGGAGCCCGCTCCGGGCCCTCGGTGAGCGCGCGGCTGCGGTGCTTGGGATCGAGCTCAGGCACTTGGCCGAGTGGTCAGCTTGCGCTGGTCGGGTGGAGGTCCGGCCGGGCGGTGGCGCGAGGGTTCGGCGCGGCGGTGGCGGGGAGGTCCGGCGGGGCGGTGGCGTGGGGGTTCGGCGGGGCGGTGGCGGCCGCCAGCCGGCGCGCGCGGGCCTGCTCCCACTGCGCCAGGCGCTGCAGGTCACGCTCAACCTGCTGGATGTCCACCTGCCGCCCCGGGAGGTGCATGTTGGCCATCGAGATCAGCCGCGGCTCGTCGGCGGTCATGGCCATCCACTTGGACATCACTTCGTCGGAGTTCGGTATGCGCCCGCCGCCGTAGGGCTCATCGCGATCCTCGAAGGTCACGCAGTACTCGCCCA
>JBJMLC010000121.1:0-12690 GCA_045805485.1 Solirubrobacteraceae bacterium
AACTAATAACCAACACGACGCTCAACACAAATAAGTTAATCACGGCCGCGTCGTTCCAGGAGACCACGCGTGTTCTCACCGACGCGTCGATTCGCGGCGCGAAGGACGATCTGCTTGGACTGAAGGAGAATATCATCATCGGTCACCTGATTCCGGCTGGCACGGGCATGTACCGGTATCAGGAAGTCGATCTCGACCTGCAGCCGCCGGAGGGATTGGAAGCATTCCCGCCGCTGGCACCGCAGGCGGAACCGGAACTCAAGTCGATCTTCTCCATGGCGGACGAAGAGGACTTCCCGGCCACGCCGAGGCCGACGATCCCGAGAGAAGCGCGATAAAGGCAGCTATCAGTTATTAGTCGATAGTTATCAGGATTAAGGATTGCGCCGGCCCCGTTTGGGCCGGCTTCGTCGGCTTAGGTGATCGCCCGCGCGGGGTGATCGCCCGCGCGGCCCCGCGGCAGCGGCGCAGCGCCAAAAAAAGAGCCGGCCCGCTAGGGGCCGGCTCTGTGCTTCTGGGGAGGAGGTGCTGCTATGAGGTACGTCGCGTTAGGAAGTGTCGGCCCGGCACATGAATGGACCCTAAATACTTTCTCTGAGGTTCTTCAGTACGCCGACGCGCCCGCCCTGCTCGGCGAACGCGGAGCGCCACTAGCCGCTCATCACTCGGGAACAGCCATATCGTCGCGATCTGGACTTTTCGTGCGCCGGAACCCGACGTTGTTGTCGCTTATCAACCACAACGTCGAACTCCTCAGCCCGGAATGCGAAGAACTTGACGTTGTGGTCGTTTTGAGCCTTCGTTTGGCCCTCAAACGGCCCGGCGTTCGGCCTCAAACGGGCCCGCGTTTTGGCCCTCAGGGACTCCCAGCGCAGCCCGCCAACGGTGGGATCAGTCGTACGTATAGAACCCGCGCCCGGACTTGCGCCCCAGGGCGCCGTCCTCGACGAGCGCCAACAGCTGCTGGGGCACCGGGGCCTCGATCGACTCGCCGATGGCCTGGGCGACGTCCAGTCCCACGTAATCCAGCAGGGCCAGGGGGCCCATGGGCATGCCGGCGCCGAGGGTCATGCAGCGGTCGATGTCCTCCGGGGGCATGCCGGCGCGGCCCATCAGCTCCACGGCGTCGAACAGGTAGGGGAAGAGCAGCTTGTTGACCACGAACCCCGCCGTGTCAGGCACCTCCACGGGGGTCTTGTCCATCGCCGTGGCCAGCTCGCGGGCCCGCTGACGCGTCTGCGCCGAGGCCTCGGGCGGGAACGCCAGCTCTATCAGCTTCATCCGCGGAACCGGGTTGAAGGGGTGAAAGCCCACGAAGCGTTCCGGGTGCCCGCTGGCCTGAGCCAGCTCGGCGACCGAAAGTGACGACGTCGTGGTGGCCAGCACCGTGTCCGCGCCCGCATGACGAGACAGCTCGCCCAGCTCGGCCAGGACGTCCGCCTTCAGGCCGTGGTGCTCCACCACCGCCTCCACCAGGAAGGTGGCCTGCGCCAGGTCGTCCAGGTCGGTGACGATGCGGACCCGGTCCGGATCGACCTCGCCACCCAGCAGCTTGGCGCAGTTGCGAGAGATCGAGGAGTGGGCCCGCTTGGCCGAGTCGTCTGAGCGGGCCCAGAGCAGCACGTCGCCGTTGCGAGCCGCCGCGGCAGCAAGTCCGCAGGCGATCGTGCCCGAGCCTGCGATTCCGAGTTGTTCCTCCAAGTCAGCTCCTCATGTGATGTCTCCGCGGCGCAGGGACCGCCCCACGCGCCGGGGTACAGTAATTGATAGAGCAAGGGACCGGCGGGCCCGCGTGGCGGGTCCGAAGACATTGACAAGGAGAACTGATGCCGGCAAATGGCCGTGAGGTAGTGATCGTCGAGGCGGCCCGCACGCCGATTGGGCGCGGGCACCTGGAGAAGGGGTACTACAAGGACACCCATCCCAATGAGCTTCTCGGGGCGGCCTATAGGGCGGTGATCGAGCGGGCCGGGATCGAGCCCGGGCAGGTGGAGAACGTGATCGCCGGGTGCGTGGCCCAGTTCGGCCCCCAGGGCCTGCACGTGGGGCGCAACGCCTGGCTCCAGGCCGGCTTCCCGGTCGAGACCTCGGCAACCACGATCGACCTGCAGTGCGGCTCGGCCCAGCAGGCCGTGAACCTGGCCGCCTCCCAGGTCGCCGCGGGCGTCCACGACATCGTGATCGGCGGCGGCGTGGAGCACATGGGCAAGCTCCCGTTCGCGGCCACGATCAAGACCCAGCAGGACTTCGGTCCCGCGTTCACCCCAGAGCTGCTGGCCCAGCACAACGTGGTCGGCCAGGGCCTCGGTGCCGAGATGATCGCCGAGGAGTACGAGATCCCCCGCCCCGAGCTCGACGAGCTGGCCCTGCGCTCCCACCAGCTGGCCCACCGGGCCACCGAGGAGGGGCGCTTCGAGCGCGAGATGATCCCCATGCAGGTCAATGGCGACACGTATGTGAGCGATCAGGGCATCCGCCCGGACACGAGCCTGGAGGCGCTCAGCCAGCTCAAGACGGTGTTCAAGCCGGACGGCGTGATCACCGCCGGCAACTCCTCGCAGATCTCTGATGGCGCCGCCGCGGTGCTGCTCATGAGCGCCGCCAAGGCGGACGAGCTCGGCCTCACCCCCCGGGCCAGGATCGTCGACCAGACGACCGTGGGTTGTGACCCGGTCAAGATGCTGGAGGGCCCGATCCCCGCCACCAAGAAGATCCTGGAGCGCAACTCGATGCAGATCAACGACATCGATCTGATCGAGATCAACGAGGCCTTCGCGCCCGTCGTGGCCGCCTGGCGCCGGGTCCATCAGCCTGACATGGACCGGGTCAACGTCAACGGCGGGGCCATGGCCCTCGGTCACCCGCTCGGCTCCACCGGCGCCCGGCTGATCACCACGCTGCTGCACGAGCTCGAGCGCTCCGACAAGGAGATCGGGTTCGTGACCATGTGCTGCGGCGGCGGTCTGGGCACGGGCACGCTGATCCAGCGGGTGTAGATGTGGGTGTTGCCCCCGGCGCATGCGCCGGGGGCCGGGGCGGCGCATGCGCCGCCCCGCGGCGGGGTGCATGCACCCCGCCGGGCCGGGGCACATGTGCCCCGGCCACAAACCCAGTGGGCGCTACCGTGCCTGGGAGCATGATCCGCGCCGCCCGCCTGCGTGAACCCGGCGCCCCCGTCGTGGTGGAGGAGGTCGAGCTGCCCGACCCGGCGCCGGACGAGGTCCTGGTGGAGCTGCGCTTTGGAGGGGTCAACCCGGTTGACCGCTATGTCGCGGAGGGACGGGTGGCCCCGGACGGACCCCTGCCCCGCACGCTGGGAGCCGAGGCCGCCGGGCTGGTGGACGGGCGGGCGGTACTGGTGGCCGGGGGAGGGCTGGGATCCCGGCGCGACGGCGTCTGGGCCCAGGCGGCCGTCGTGCCCGCGAGCGCCACCCTGGAGCTGCCCCAGGGCGTGGAGCTTCAGGATGCGGCGGCCATGGGGGTGGCCGGACTGACGGCGTACACCGTCGTGCGGGACCTGGCGGAGGTGGGAGCCGAGGACCGGGTGCTGGTGCTGGGCGCCTCGGGCGGGGTGGGGACGATGATCGTGTCTCTGGCCAGCGCCGCCGGGGCCACGGTGTGGGGGCAGACGGGGTCAGAGGACAAGGGGGATGTCATCCGGGAGCAGGGAGCCGAACGGGTGGTCGTGGCCGGGCCCGATGAGCTGGCTGACGCCCTGGGCTCCCTCCAGCCCACGGTGGTGTTCGACCCGCTGGGCGACGGCTACGTCGCGCCCGTGCTGGACGCCGTGACACCCCGGGCCCGGATCGTCTCGTTCGGAACCTCGGCCGGGCCCCAGGTGGAGCTCAACATGCAGACGCTGTACCGCAAGGGACTGTCGGTGCGCGGCTACGCGGGCCTGATCGTGGGGCCGGAGGAGCGCCGGCAGGGCCTGCAGGCGGCGCTGGGCGCGCTCGCCGCGGGTGAGTTGCGCGTGGTGATCGACGAGGTGCTGCCCCTGGATCAGGTCAACGAGGCGTTCCGGCGCCTGGCCGAGCGCGGGGTGCGCGGGAAGCTGCTGCTGGCGCTGGAGTAGGCTTCGCTGCATGGCCATGGTTACCGACCGGCCGACCGAGCAGGCGACGATCAAGGTTGAGAATCCCGCCACGGGGCTCGTCATCGCCACCGTCCCGGTGCTGGGCACCGAGGAGGTGGGAGGCCTGGCCGAGCGGGCTCGCGCGGCGCAGCCGGCGTGGGCGCAGCTGGGCTTTGAGGGCCGCGGGCGCGTGATGCGGCGGGCCCAGAGGTGGATGGTGGACAACGTCGAGCGGATCATCGACGTGGTGGTCTCGGAATCAGGCAAGACCTACGAGGACGCGCAGCTGGCCGACTACGGCTACACCGTGGGGGCGCTGGGCTTCTGGGCCAAGGAGGCTGAGGGCTATCTCCAGGACGAGCACGTGCCCTCGTGGAACAACCCGGTCGTGGCCGGCAAGCGCCTGATCATCCGGTACGCCCCCGTGGGCCTGGTGGGGGTGATCGGGCCCTGGAACTACCCGATCGCCAACTCGTTCGGAGACTGCATACCGGCCCTGATGGCGGGCAACAGCGTGATCCTCAAGCCGAGCGAGGTCACGCCGCTGAGCTCACTGCTGATGGCCGAGATGATGCGGGAATGCGGCCTGCCCGAGGATGTGTTCGCAGTGGCCACGGGCGAGGGTTCCACGGGAGCGGCCCTGATCGACCACGTGGACTGCCTGATGTTCACCGGCTCCACCCGGACCGGCAAGGCCGTCATGAAGGCCGCGGCCGAGCGGCTGATCCCGTGCTACCTGGAGATGGGGGGCAAGGACCCCATGATCGTGTGCGCCGACGCCAACCTGGAGCGGGCGGCCAACGCGGCGGCCTACTACTCCATGAACAACGGCGGCCAGGTGTGCATCTCGGTGGAGCGCGTGTACGTGGAGGAGCCCGTCTACGACCAGTTCGTGGAGAAGGTCACCGACAACGTGCGCAAGCTTCGCCAGGGGCCGGCGGCAGGCGCCGGCTCGGTGGACGTGGGTGCGGTGACCTTCCCGCCCCAGATCGAGATCGTGGAGGACCACGTGCGGGACGCCATGCGCAAGGGCGCCAAGGTGCTGGTGGGTGGGCACCGCCGGCACGGCGACGGACGCTTCTTTGAGCCCACCGTGCTGGTGGACGTCGACCACTCGATGAAGATCATGACCGAGGAGACGTTCGGACCCACGCTGCCGATCATGAGGGTCTCAGACGCCGAGGAGGCGCTGCGGCTGGCCAACGACACCGACTACGGTCTTCAGGCCAGCGTGTGGACACAGGACGTGGAGCGCGGCGAGGCGCTGGCCAGGCGGGTCGAGGCCGGCGTGGTGTGCGTCAACGACGCCCAGGTCAACTACTCCGCGCTGAACCTGCCCATGGGGGGCTGGAAGACCTCAGGGCTGGGCACCCGCCACGGCTCAAGCGGAGTCCGCAAGTACACCAAGACCCAGTCACTGCTCGTGACCAAGCTGGCACCCAAGCGTGACCTCCACATGTTCCCCTACACCCGGCGGCGCACCAAGGCGCTTCAGCGCATGCTCAGGTTCCTGTACGGCCGGGGCAAGCGGGACTAAACAGGCATTCACGCCGGGGGTTCACGCGCTCACGCAGGCGGGGATCTGGAGCGCCTCCCAGGCGTTGGCCGCCTGGCTCTCCAGGGGAGCCAGGCGGCGCTGAAGCGTTCGGAACGCGATTGCCGGATCCTCGCCTCGGCGGATCGCCCGGGCGGCTGCCCGGAGGGCGCTGAGCTCGTCGGCCAGGGCCTTCAGTCCGGCCCGGTAGACGGGAGCCACATCGGATGAGGGCGTCAGCCGGCTGAGCTGCCGCAGCTCCACCTCCAGACGGGCGATCCCGGCCGTCAGGAACCTGGTCGACGGGGCGGAGGAGCTGGGGGGTGAGACCTTGGCCACGGCGCGGTTGGTTCGGGTGCAGATGCGGCCCGCGTCTCGACGCAGGTCGGCCAGGGAAGGCGGCGTGCCGCCGCAGCCGGTGAGCAGCGCCACCGTGAGCAGAGGCAGCGCGCTGCGCCTCACGTCAGCTCGATGCCAAACAGCCGCTCGAGCTCAGCGATGGTCTCAGGCGCCCCGGTGTGGTGGATCGTGGCCATTCCGAGCTCGGCCGCCGGCTCGAGATTGAACGGCAGGTCGTCCACGAACACGCAGGCCCCCGGCTCGACGCCGATGCTCTGCGCCCCCATCGAGTAGATCTCCGGAGCGGGCTTGCGGATCCCCACCTCACCGGAGATCACGACGCCATCGAAGAGCTCGCTGAGCAGGGCCCGGTCATAGCGGCGTGTTCCCCAGGAGTTGGAGATCAGCCCCGTGGGGATTCCCGCCCCCCGCACGGCCCGCACCGCCGAGAGCATCTCCTCGTCAGGGCCGGAGCCGGCAAACAGTTTGTCGATGAGCTGGGCGGGCTCCACGCCCAGGAAACGGGCGAATTGCGGCTCGAAGTCCTCCTCTGAGAGCTTCCCCGTCTCCAGATCGATCAGGAGCGCCCGGCAGGCCCGGTCCTCCCGGAAGCGGCGGCGGATGGTGTCCGGCTCCAGCCCCTCAGACACGCAGAACGCGCTGAAGGACTCGAACAGGTTGCTCGTCAGGACGCCGCCCCAATCGACGAGCAGGCCCTGGTAATCGTGATTGTCGCTGGCCACTGGACGGTGCAGGATGCCAAATGTTCCGGGTGGCTGTGAGAACATCAGTCTGTGCCCAGGCTTCGGATGTGGTGGCTCGGCGCAGGTGCGCTCGTCCTAACCGTGGGAGCAGCGGCCTTGGTGGCGGGACAGTCGTCGGCCTTCATACGGTTGTCCCGCGCGGCCGGCAGCTGTCCCCGCCCCACGATTGGCGTCCCGCCCAACGAGCCGGTGTACAGCTCCGGCTCCACGGGGCTGGTGAGCGGCCTGTATGTCCAGGGTGGGGCGGTTCCGCCGCCCCCGTGTAAGCCCAGGCCGCGGGGCCCCTACGCCGGGACCATCAAGGTCACCAATCGCCGGACCGGCGCGGTCGTGGCCAGGCGGGCGGTCAGGAACGGCCACCTTGCTCACCTCCGGCTGGCGCCGGGCACGTACAACCTGGTTGGTCACTTCTCAAGCGGCTACACCTCCAACCCGGTCAAGCTCAGGATCCGCCAGGGTGAGAGGACACGCCAGGACGTGTTCGAGGACGTGCCGTGAGCCGTCTACAGCCCGTGCTGCGACACGTGCAGGGCGCGCTGGGAGATCTCCACGACGCCGTCTCCGAACGCCTTCAGGTACGGGTCGTCGGTTGATCCGGCGAGCGCCCGCTTGTAGTTGCCCTCCATGAACACGATTGCCTTCCAGAGGGCCAGCGTGACGTACCAGTTCAGGGCCTGCATCGAGCGGCCCGAGCGCTCCTCGTAGCGCTGCACGAGCTCCTCACGGGTGGGGAATCCGGGCAGCCGGGTCACCGTGTGGAGGTTGAACTTGGAGTCCGGATCCCCGGGCCGGGTCCAGTGCATGACCATGTAGCCCAGGTCGGCCAGCGGGTCGCCGATCGTGGCCATCTCCCAGTCCAAGATCGCCACGAGCCGCGCCGGCGCCTCGGCGGCGAACATCGTGTTGCCCAGCCGGTAGTCGCCGTGGACGATCGTGGCCGGCGGCGACTGGGGCATGTTCTCGGCCAGCCACGTGGCCAGCTGCTCCACCTCAGCCAGCTCACGGGTCCGGTTGTGCTCCCACAGGCCGGTGAAGCGCCGAAGCTGACGCTCCAGATACCCGCTGGGCTTTCCGAATCCCTCCAGGCCGATGGCCGACCAGTCCACGGCGTGCAGCTCCACCAGCTCGTCGATCAGCTGATCGGCGATCAGCCCCCGCTGCTCGTCGCTGTCCAGGGCCGCCGGCATCGTGTCGGTGATCACCTCGCCGTGCATCTCTTCCATCACGTAAAACGGGGCGCCGATCACCTCGGGATCTGGGCATACCGCCAGCACTCGCGGCACCCTGACCGGGGTGCCCTCCAGGGCTTTGAGCAGGCGCGCCTCCCGGAGCACGTCGTGCGCGCTCGGCGGCAGGGGGCCACGTGGCGGGCGGCGCAGCACGACTCCGGTGGAGAGCAGGAAGGTGACGTTGGAATGGCCCTCGCCGACCGGCGCTGCGTCCAGGTCGTTCGGGGCGTCGAGGCCACTGTCCCCAAGGAAGGCCGTCAGCGGCTCCATCACCAGCAGCGGCTCGCGGGTGTTGGCCTCCGCCTCTGAGGTGGTGCGAACGACGTCGTCTGGAGCCAGCGTGGGCACTGTGCGTGCAGCCTAGCGATGGGCGCGCGGCCGCGGCTCGAATTCACCGGGATAACCTCGATTCAGAGTCATGCCAGAGCTGCCGGAAGTGGAGATCACAAGCCGCCTGATCGACCGTGCCGTGAGCGGCGCGGAGGTGGAGTCCGTGGCGGCTCCCGGGGTGAACGCGCTGAAGACGTTCGACCCGCCGCTCTCCGCGCTGGAGGGCCGCCGGATCGACGGAGTCGGACGCCGCGGGAAGCTCTTCACGATCAAGCTGGATGACCTCGTGCTCCTGATCCACCTGATGTCGGCTGGGCGCCTTCAGGTGTTCGACTCCCGAGCCTCCCTGCGCGACAGGACCTCTCGGCTGCTGGTCAGGGTGGGCGACGGACGTGAGCTGCGCCTGCGGGAGTTCGGCACCAGACAGCGGGCCTGGGTCAAGCTGCTGGCCGCCGAAGGCCTGGAGCAGGAGGAGACGCTCGCGGCGCTGGGCCCCGAGGCCTGGCCCGACCCCCCGCCGCTCCCCGAGCTGCTCGACCAACCCCGCCCTCTTTACGCGCTCCTCCGGGACCAGCACGCGATCGCGGGGATCGGGCGCTCGTGGGTGGATGAGATCCTCCACTCGGCTCGGCTCTCGCCGTTCAAGCGTGGCTCCGAGCTTGAGGCTGACGAGGCTCAGCGGCTCCGGGAGGCGATGATCGGCCGCCTGGGGGGTGCGATCGACCATTACGAGCAGACGCTCAGCCTGCCGATTCCGGACAAGCTTCCGATGCCGCTCACCGTGCACCGCCGCAACGGCGAGCCGTGCCCGCGGTGCGGAGATCGCCTGGAGGCCGTGTTCTACGAGGACTACGTGATGTGCTACTGCCCGACCTGCCAGACCGAGGGCCGGATCCTCAAGGACCGCCGGCTTTCCCGGCTGCTCAAGTAGCCTCCGGGCCGGATCTGCCACCATTCCCGGCTGCCCATCCGGCCAAGCGCGCCGCGGTCGGCCGCCATGACGCCGCGGACCGGCTTGTCCACGAAAAGGAGCTATGAGGATGTCTGGACGATTTCGTCGTTATGCCCCCGCCCTGGTCTTGACCATCGGCGCACTGGCGATTGCCGGATGCGGTGGATCGTCTGGATCCTCTGGGACCAATGGCGGCAGCGCCAGTGGACCCACGCTGACCCCCAAGCAGTGGCAGACCAAGATGCAGGCCATCTCCAGCGAGCTCACCGCGGCCTTCCAACCGGTGAAGACCGAGGGCAGCAACCCGCAGACTTGGTTCACGCTGGCCGCCACGCTCAAGCACATCAACAGCGAGGTGGCGGCGATCAAGCCTCCGGCCGTGGCCACGGACGTCAATGCCGCGATTGCATCCGGCCTGGCTCCATTGCCCGACGAGTCCACGGCCATCGGGAACGACCTCAAGAACCAGGATCAGGCCGCCGCCAAGAAGGACGCGCTGGCGTTGCAACGCAGCCTGTTCGCCCTCCTGAGAGACATCTCCACCGCATTGCTCAAGGTGCACGGCGGCGGTGGCACCACCACGTAGCGCCACCTGGCGCGCCGCGCGGCTGCCATCGCGGTCGCGCGGCACGCCGTCCCTGCGCGGGCGCGGTCGCCTCTGCCACGACTCTTAGCGCGTTCAAACCAACGTCCTACAACTCGGACGCATCCTGCACCGCGAACCCGGGCAGGCCCCGGACGAGTGAAAGGACTGACACGATGTTCCAGCACGGCAAGAAGGCCCTGGCCGGCGTGGCGGCGCTCGCGGCGCTGGCGCTTGGAGCTTCGGCCATTGCGACGGCTGCGTCGTCGGGTACCAGCACTCCCAGGCAAGGCACCTCCAGCACGCACCCGCCCCTGCCGTTCAACTGCCCGGCTCCTGGCACCGCTGCGCACGAGGACGCTGAGAAGCCCGTGACGGGCACCGATGCCGCCAAGGCTCAGGCCGCGGCGGTCAAGGCCCTCGGCGGCGGAACCGCCGGAGCGGTCACGACGGACTACTTCGGCAAGGGGTTCGAGGTGACGGTGACGAAGTCCGACGGTACGAAGGTCGAGGTCCACATGGACAGCTCCTACAACGTCATGCCGAGGCCCGGCGGACCGCGTCCGGGTGGCCCACCCGGAGGGCCTCCTCCCGGCTATTCACGCTGACCGTTGGCTCGTGACGAGGGCCGGCAGTTTCGCCGCGCCCTCGTCACGGGGTCTAGCTGCCCGGCAACCGGGCGAGCCTCGTCCCACTGAGGGTGGCGGTATAGCCCGGATGCCCCGGAGCCTTGGAGAACACGATCCACTGGGCGGGGAGCCCTGGAGGAGTGCTGAGCACGATGTAGTCGATCCTGCTCACGGGGACGTGAAACCGGGCGCGCATCCCGGCGATGATCCGGGCGATCGCCGGCGGCCTGATCTGAGAGAGGGGAATGGCTCGCCCCCCGGTCGCCGTTCCGGACTCCACGAACGTTCCGGTGGGCGACAGGATGATCTCCTTGCTGTTCCCATTGGGGAGGCGAGCCGTGGCGATGAGCGAGGTGGCCGCTATGCGCACCAGCGCGTAGCGCGCGCCCGGCGCGAGCTTGGAGATGTGTGCCAGGCCCGTGCGCAGGCCGGGGACGGCCAGGTAGGAGATATGTCGGGACGGCGTGGAGGTGTTCGGCTGAGGGGTGGTCGGTGCGGGGTTGTTCGCCGCGGGCTCTGTGAATACCGAGGGGCTTGGGACGTGGATCGAGGTGCCCACGCTTACCAATGGGATGGCTATCCCGGCGGTGACGAGCACGATGATGCCTATCGCCACGGCCCAGGCCAGCCCGTTGCCGGACCGTTGGCTGCCGGTGATCCACCGGGTCACCGTGGGGGTGCCAAGAGACGTCGGCCCCGGCGTCGGGGTGCCGGTCAGTCCCGGGGTGCCGGAGCCGGTCGGCGGGCTCGGCTCTCCTGCATTGAGGTCGCGCGCGGGTTCCGGTCGCTTGCCTGACGCATGTCCGTACCTGCCGCGTTTGCGGTACCGACGGATCGGACCCTTCTGCTGTTCATCGCCCCGGTCGAACACGAGAGCCGATCGTACTCCCGAAATGCGGCTGCTCACAACAAAAACGCTGGAACTACCATCTCGGAGCGATGCTCCAACCAGGCGACCCAGCCCCTGACTTCACGCTGCCCGACCAGAACGGGGAGCCTGTGACGCTTTCGGGACTCGGCGGACAGACGGTCGTCCTGTACTTCTACCCCAAGGCCGACACGCCGGGGTGTACCACCCAGGCCTGCGGGGTTCGGGATCATCAAGCCGACTATCAGGGGGCCGACGCGGTCGTGCTGGGAGTTTCGCCCGACCAGGTCAAGGCGGTGTCGAAGTTCGACCAGAAGTACGGGCTGGGATTCCCGCTCCTGGCGGATTCAGATCACGCGGTGGCTGAGTCCTACGGCGTGTGGGTGGAGAAGTCGATGTACGGACGGAAGTACATGGGGAACGAACGCAGCACCTTCGTGATCGGGCCGGACGGGAAGATCAAGGAGATCCTGCGGAAGGTCAAGCCCGCCGAGCACGACGATCTGGTGCTGGGCTCTCTGGGGCGGACCTAAGGGTCCGACCCCAGGATTAGCCCCAGCGTCAGACATGCAGGTACCGGGATGAAGCCACAGCGGTCCGCAGTCTGTCCGGGCGATCCCCAGGGTCTCGCGCTGCAGCCATCTTGTCACTCGACAACAATTGCGACGTGCCATCCTTGTCCGAGTGAGCCTTTCCGCACCGGAGCCAGAATTGGATGTGCGACTGGCGTTTGAGAACCGCGAACAGGCCGAGCGACATATCACCAAAGCGGTCGTGCACCTCAGACAGTCACATTCACAAGGACTGCAAATCGAGGTCCGAGGACAGTTCATCGATCGCATAGAGGTATGGCCGACGGGCACCGCGCTAGCGGTGATGTCCATCGAAGAACAACTGAATCTCCCCACATCCGCCATCGTGCGCATCAGTCCGCCACTGGCGGATGCATACGACGTGACCGTCTACACAACAGCCCCAGACAGCGTCGAGCTCGATCTCGCGCTGGTATGAGAGCCGAGCTGCAACGCTATGCGCTGCGGTTGTTCAGCGCGTCCTCGAGGAGCCCGAGGACGATGCCGAACACTGCGTGGCGGATCGTCGCCTGACCGAAGGCTCGGCGGTTGGCGGCGAGCTTCGGTAGCTCCGTGCGGGCGGGGTGGTAGCGGTCGACCAGCGCAGTCATCGGCCAGGTCGCGACGTGCTCAATGAGTCCCACGAGCAGGCCGCGGAGGACCGCCGGCCCCGGCAGCGACGGCTTGAGCCGCGCGTATGCGGCGCCGAAGATCGCGCCGTTCTGCACGTGGAGCGCGAAGCCGACGGGCTGCCAGGCCTCGCCGCGCGTCACGAGCTTGCCCAGGATCTCGACGTCGTCGTACCTGGAGTCGAA
>JBJMLC010000122.1:0-17266 GCA_045805485.1 Solirubrobacteraceae bacterium
CACCGCGCCCAGCGACCTCGGCTCGGTGTTCACCGTGCAGATCGACGTGTTCGTGAACCCGACGCCCACCGTGGCCGCCGCGGAGTCCGAGGTGCGAAGCGGAGCCTTCCTGCGCAACCAGCCCCGCTCTCCGGTGGTCAACTTCACCTACACCGCCACCGGCGGCGGCGGTGTGCTCCTCAACGGCGGCACCTCGTACAGCCCTGACGGCGAGGACCTCACCTTCGCCTGGAGCTGCACGTCAGACGCCTGCCCGGATAACGCGGGGCTGACCCTGTCGAACCAGGGCCTGGTCGACTGGTCACCCGGCGCGGGCACTTACACAGTGCAGCTCACCGTTACCGATCAGACGGGACTCACCGCGACTTCAACTCAATCGGTGACCGTGACATGAAACGAATCGGCTGTGTCGCCCAGGAATCAGGATCCGCGCTGATCGCGGGGGTCATCGTCCTCATGGTCATCATGCTCCTGGGTTCCGTGGCCATTCAGGCCGCCAACGTCCAGAGCCATCAGACCGCGTCCGAGCGGGCGGGCGAGGCAGCGTTCAACGTGGCCGAGAGCGCGCTGGACTCCGAGAGCACGCTTCTGGGCCAGAGCTGGCCCTCCACAACGGCCAACGCATGGCCGGTATGCACCCAGGCCTCAACCACCGGCTCGACCTGCCCCAAGAGCGGCATCGCGACCGGCTACACCACGACGTACGCCGGCTCGGTGTACAAGACGCCCACGTGGAGCGTTCAGCTGGTTGACGACAACGTCAGCGGTGTGTCCGACGGCAACTACTACGCGGACTCGATCCTGACCAACGCCGGCCTGGCCCACTACGACGCCAACGGCGACAACAAGCTCTGGATCCGGGCCTCGTCCACGATCGCCGGCCAGACGCGGACAGTGGTCGCTCTTGTGACCCGTCAGTCATTCGTGGTCGATTTGCCGCAGAACGTTCTCACCTCCGGCGGCGTCACAACCGCCAACAACGGGAACAAGATCATCATCGAGGCCAAGGACGCGGGCTCCGGCCTGAGCGGCACGGTCGACGTGCGCTGCACTCCCGACGGCGGCGCCCCGGACTGGAGAGATCCATGTGCCGGCTGGGATCCCAAGCACGGCCAGCTGGACCCGGCCAGCAACTACCAGCTCAGCTACGTCGACCCAATCCAGTCCTACCAGACGCTTTCCAATGGCGAGATCCAGGCCCTGCGCCAGAGTGCCCAATACGGTGGGACGTACTACTCCACCGGCACCTGCCCCACGTTCGGCACCTCAGGCGTGATGTTCATCGAGAACGCCAACTGCAGTTACACGACCAACGCCACCTGGGGCTCGGAGACCAACCCTGTGGCCCTGGTTGTGGCCAGTGGCACCCTGTCCATCAACGCCAGCCACATCTACGGAATCATCTACATGGTCGACGGCCAGGGAAGCAAGCCGACGAGCGGTCTCTGCACCTCCAGCCAGCAGAATCAGGTGATCACGATCGGAGGCAGCGGCGCGATCTCCGGTGGCCTCTTCATCGACCGTTGCGGAACCGCCACGGTCGGTGATTCGGGCTTCGATATCAACTACGACACCAAGGTCTTCAACGGATTCAAGACCTACTCAGCGCCATCGCTGGCGCTGAGTACGTTCCGGGTGCTGGGGAATAGCTGAGGGCAGCCGGGTCGCGGCCCCTCGGCGAGGTTGTGCTCCGGCCTCCTTGCAGCGGTGCGAAGGCTGAATTAGGTACCGTCAAATCACGCAGCACGTCCGCCGTTGGGGAGTGGTGTAACGGCAGCACGACTCGCTTTGGACGAGTAGGCGGAGGTCCGACTCCTCCCTCCCCAGCTAGGTTTTCCGTCCGGGCAAAATGCGAACGTCCGTTCGTCGATGTCGCATGACTCTCCCTTCTCCGAAGCTGATCTCCGGTCGGCGATCGCCGAGGCGATCTGTTGGTCGGATGCCATGCGCACGCTCGGTTATGAGCCGAAGGGCCACAACTACCGGACGCTCAAGCGCTACGTTCGCGAGTGGGGGATCTCGACCGAGCATTTCGACCCCAATACTGGGCGCAAACGAGCTGGGCTCTCGCGGCGCATTCCCCTCAACGAGATTCTGGTCGAGAACTCGACCTATCCACGCGGCAAGCTCAAAGGCCGACTACTCGCCACAGGACTGAAGCAGCCAATCTGCGAACTCTGCGGTCAAGGGGAGCTCTGGCACGGCAAGCGGATGTCGCTCGTGCTCGATCACATCAATGGTGTCTCCAACGACAACCGGCTCAGCAATTTGCGGATGGTCTGTGCGAACTGTGCCGCGACGCTTGACACCCATTGCGGGCGGAACATCCCGCGGGAACGGAACTGCCCGAGCTGTGGCGAGATGTTTGTTCCGCGACACCTGCTGCATCGCTACTGCTCGCTGGGTTGCTGGGGCGCAGTCGCCTCGCGCCTGAAACGAGGGGTCCCTCAGCCCCACCTGCGCAAGGTCCCCCGTCCCTCATACGAGCAACTGATGGAGGACCTGAGCTCGATGAGCTACTGCGCTGTGGGCCGGAAGTACGGCGTCTCGGACAACGCCGTGCGCAAGTGGATTCGGTGGTACGAGGAGGCCGTGGAGCGGCGCCCCGCGCTTCGCGTGGTGGCCCCGCCGCGAGCCGACGAGCCGGAGCCGCCCACGGTCGCTGCCTGAGGCTCCTGTGAGCCCGCGCCCGGTCGCCGCCCCTCCATCCCATACCATCGTCGTGTGAGCCCGCCGGTCGTCGTCATTCTGGCTGCGGGCGAGGGCACGCGCATGCGCTCGCAGACGCCGAAGCTGCTGCACCTCCTGTGCGGGCGGCCCATGATCGCCTGGTCCGTGGCCGCGGCGCGGGAGGCCGGGGCGCAGAGGGTGGTGGTGGTCCAGAACCCGCGGCGCGAGCTGGACTCGCTATTGGGCGACAACGTGGCCGTCGCGGTCCAGGAGGAGCCGCGCGGGACGGCCGATGCCGTGAGGTCGGCCGCCGAGCAGATCCGGGACGCCGATACGGTAATCGTCGTCAACGGGGATCACCCTCTGACCAGCCCCCGGACGCTTCAGGAGCTGGCGGATGTCCACACGCGCTCGGGCGCCGCGGCCACGCTGGCCACCGCGGTGCTGGATGATCCGGCTGGCTATGGCCGGATCGTCCGGGCGCCGGACGGCACGGTGGAGCGGGTGGCCGAGACCAAGTCGCCCGGTGATGCCACCGAGCACGAGCTCCACATCCGGGAGGTCAACACCGGCATCATCGCCTTCGAAGCGGAGCAGCTCCTGAGCGCGCTGGAGCGAGTCCACAGCGATAACGCCCAGCAGGAGCTGTACCTACCTGACGTCCTGCCGATCATGCGGACTAACGGTCGCAGCGTGGTGGCCCATGAGATCTCCGATCCCGGGGCCATGCTCGGCATCAACGACCGCGCCCAGCTGGCCCAGGCTCGGGCGCTGGCCCAGAGCCAGATCCACCACCGCCACATGCTGGCCGGCGTGACGATCGTCGACCCCATAACCACCGTGATCGACGCCGAGGTGGAGATCGCCCCTGACGCGGTGATCGCGCCGTTCTCCAGCCTGCACGGAAAGAGCAGCGTGGGAGCCGGGACGACGGTCGGGCCGCTCAGCACGCTCATCAACACCCGCGTGGGGGAGGGGACCAGCGTCGTGCACTCCTACGCCGACAGCGCCGAGATCGGCGACCGGGCCAAGGTCGGTCCGTTCTCCTACCTGCGGCCGGGCACCGTCCTTCACGAGGGAGCCAAGGCGGGTGCGTTCGTGGAGATGAAGAACTCGGACATCGGCGCCGGATCCAAGGTCCCGCACCTCTCCTACATCGGCGACACGACGATCGGAGAGGGCACGAACGTCGGCGCGGGCACGATCACGGCCAACTACGACGGCACGAACAAGCACCGCACCGAGATCGGCTCGGACGCCTTCGTGGGCGTCGACACGATGCTGGTGGCCCCGGTTAGCGTCGGTGACCGGGCATACACGGCGGCCGGCTCGGTGATCACCAAGGACGTGCCGGAGGGTGCGCTCGGGATCGCCCGCGAGCGGCAGCGGAACATCGACGGCTATACCGATCGCCGCAAGGAGCGGGAAGCGCCCCCAGACGGCGAGTCATCCGAGGAGCTCCGTCAGCCCCCGGACGTAAACTCGGATCGCGGATGAGCATTCTTCAAACGGAGCCTGCTGGCACCGACATGAGGGTCGAGTACAACAAGCGGCTGATGCTCGTCTCGGGCCGGGCGAACCCGGGGCTGGCGCACCGGATCGCGGACAAGCTGGGCGTCGAGCTCGGGGGAATGACGCTCAGGACATTCGCCAACGGCGAGGTCTACTGTCGTTATGAGGAGTCGGTGCGGGGTGCCGACGTGTTCATCGTCCAGCCCACCTGCTTCAACACCCACACGGGGCTGAAGGCCAACGACGCCCTGATGGAGCTGATGGTCATGGTCGACGCTGCCGTCGGCGGGTCGGCTCACCGGGTGATCGCGGTCTGCCCGTGGTACGGGTACTCACGCCAGGACAAGAAGTCCGCCCCGCGGGAGCCGATCAGCGCCCGGCTGGTGGCGCGGATGCTGGAGGCGGCGGGGATCGACCGGATCGTGACCATGGACCTCCACTCCGGTCAGATCCAGGGGTTCTTCCAGAAGCCACTTGACCACATGACCGCCATGTTCATGCTCACCCAATACTTCGCCGATCTCGGGCTCGAGGACCTGGTGGTTGTGGCCCCGGACGCCGGCCGGGTGAAGCTGAACAAGCGATTCGCCTCCAAGATCGGCGCCGACCTGGCCATCCTCAACAAAGAGCGTCCCGCTCAACAGGTGGCCGAGATCGGGTACATCATCGGTGACGTGGCTGGCAAGACGGCCGTCCTCGTCGACGACATCATCGACACGGCCGGCACGCTCAAGGCAGCCGCGCGCGCGGTCCACGACGCCGGCGCTCGGCGCGTCTACGCGGCGGCCACCCACGGCGTGTTCTCAGGCAATGCCTGGGAGAACCTGGCCGCGGCGAACCTGGAGCAGATCGTCGTCACCGACACGATTCCCCTTCCGCCAGGCGCTCCAGACAACGTCCGCGTGCTGTCGTGCGCCGACCTCCTCACCAGCTCGATCCGTCAGATCTTCACCGACGGATCGGTCAGCGACGTATTCGGGGGCGAGAACCAGCTGTTCTGAGGAGCGCCCGCTCCCGCGCGCTCGCTACTTCGGCGGTGCCTTGAGCGTGATGCTGGCGGAGGTCGTCTTGCGGTTGTTGTTCGCGTCGTGGGCGGCGGCGGTCCCGATCGCGCTCTCAGTGCGCTTGGTCACCAGCTGGCGGAAGGCGGCGGCGGTGAGAGTGACGTGAACGGTGAACAGGTGGCCGTGGTCGGCCAGGAAGCCGGCGCTGCCCAGCTTGGTTGTTCCGCGGGTGAGGGTCAGGATCCCCTTGCAGAAGCCGATCGTGCTCGTGGGGCAGAACATCTGCAGGGCGACCACGTGCTTGGCGTTTGCCGTGGTGGTGTGCTGCTCGAAGACGACGCCCTTGAACGGGTTCAGCGGGCGCGTGCGGAAGCTCAGCACCTGAGCCTGCTGGGAGCCGGACACGAGCACAAAGGTGTAGGTCGTACCCGGCGTGAGGCCGGTGAGAGTCACCTGCTGAGCCACATTCGAGACGCCAGCGGGGACATCGTGCGCCGGCGAGTGCAGGGTGCGCGACGCCCCCTTCCCGTACAGGAATCGAACGTTCGGGTTGTCGACCTCGTTGGTGTTGATCGTGCCGTGGATCGTGGCGCCGTGGGCGGTGATCCCGGTGGCAGCCAGCGTGTTCAGGGCCGGTAGACCGCTGCCGGCCTCGTCGGCGCCCACGTCGGGGGTTCCCGAGGCGCGGGAGCCGCCGTCAAAGTCGTCTGTGGGCAGCGGGGGGTTGCTCGAGAGCGTCCCGGCGTTGATCGTCGGAGAATTGACCGTCTCGTGGACCCCGTCGGAGGCCAGATTGAGCGGCGTGGACGCAGGGGCGACCTGGTGCGACTGGTTGATGGTGCCGCCCGCGGTGCCGAACTGCCCATGGCCGTCGGGCGCCGATGCGTCAGTGTCGCCGGCGTAATAGGACAGCGTCATGGTGGCCGTGGTGGTCGGCGGGTCGGTGTTCTCGAAGTTGACGCTGAAGGCCTTGAACTTGCTGGCGATCGAGTTGACCACGGTCGCGGCGGCATCCTGGGTCAACCCATTGGCACTCTGGCCCTCGACCTGGATGATGTTCGCCGTGTCGTTGATCGCCACACCGCCGGAGCCCATGAAAGTGATCCCGCTGATGAAGGAGTTCTCGATCGTCCCGGCTCCGAAGACGAAGGGACCGAACCCGCCCGGGTCGACCACCCCGTCCAGAATGCCGCCGTCACTGGCTGTGACCGGTAACCCCGGCGAGCCGCTGTCCGAACTGGGCTCGATTACGCTGACGTCCCGGACCACGCCACCCGTCTCGGCCGCAATCTGCTGACACTTGCTCAGATCCAGCGTGGGCCGCGGACGACCCGGTATGCCCTCGAGCGTCTCGTTGGTGAGAATGACCCCCGAGGTCTCAGTCACGTTGCTGCAGGTCGACCCCAGCGCTGGGACGTCGTATTTCCCCGGCAAGAGCTTGAGCGTGTCGCCTGATCCGAGCTTCGAGTAGGCAAACGCGAATGTGCACGGGGCGCCCTGTGTGCACGATCCGCTCGTCGCACCGCCGGTCGGCTTGGCGTAGTACGTGGTCGACGCCGTGGCGGCAGGGACGAGCGCCAAGCCCGCGACTAGCGCCCCAACCCACAGCCCCAATGCCCTCTTCATCCGGACCCGACTGTACCGCGATCGCGGTACTCGGGTCAAACGGGGGCCGAAAGGATCCCCGGACGCCTGCTCAGGACTCACGTCTGAGCGAGGGAATCGAGGGGTAGGGCCTTTATGGGCAGACCGATCAGCCGTGCCCCGCCGCCTTGGCCGCCTCATCCCCCGTGCACGCGGCGTGCCGGGGGATGGTGACCCGCGCGCTCGAGAGGACGAATTTGCCGGCCAGGTCGGCCTCGATGTTTCCGCCGGCGCAGTGCCCGGCTGCGTCGGTCACCGCGAACCCCAGGTACTGGACGCGCTTGGTCTGGTCCACCAGGAATCCGAATCCTGATACCTGGCTGGTCGTGGCGGGGATGGCCGCCCCGTTGGCCGATGGCCAGCCCGGCACCGTGTCCCGCGGTGTCACCTTCGTCCCCGGAGCAGCCAGCCCCAGCAGCTTGTCCCGTTGGACCTTGGCGCTCTTGACCGCGTGGTGGGCGGCGGGTGTCGTCGGCGCGGGCACGTAGACCGGCGTGAATCGCACCCGGTTGGTCGACGACTGCGATGTGGCGCCGCCGCATCCGCCGGCCACGAGCACAAGCACGCCGGCAGCCACATGGAGCAGGCGTCGCCAGCTGGTCACTCAGGGGAGAATATCCGCCGGGTTGAGAAGCCAAGAACGCAATCCCTCCCCGACGACGATCCCGCATGAGCTCCGAGCGTGAATCCAGCAGCGGCCGCGCCGCCCGCCTGATGGACCTGCTGGGGTTAAGTGAGGACGAGCTCTGCCAGGTGCTTGATGTCGATCCGCTGTCGTTGCTCTCAGGCCAGGTCGATCAGTCCAGCCAACTCCCGATCCTCCTCGACCTCTGCCGCGAGGCGGCCGAGCGGATGCCGCCCGGCGTGCTGGCTCGCTGGATCAGAGCCACCGGTTCGCATGGCCGGCCGATAGACGCGCTGTTGAGCCGGGACTTCGCCCGCTTCGAGAACGCCCTGGACGAGCTGGCCGAGCGGGGCTTCGTGCTGAGGGCGGGCTGAGCGATGCCCTTCGTCCACTCGCTGCGCGTCCGCTACGCCGAGTGCGATCCCCAGGGTGTGGTGTTCAACGCGCACTATCTGGCCTACCTGGACACGACCGTCACCGAGCTGTGGCGAGAGGCCCTGGACGGGTACCAGGCCATGATCGATCGCGGACTGGACATGGTCGTGGTGGAGACCCGGCTGCGCTTTCACCAGCCCGCGCACTTCGATGACCTGCTGAGGCTGGAGGTCGGCGTGACCCGGCTGGGCAACACGAGCATCTCCAGCGCCCACCGGATCAGCCGTGACGACGAGCTCATCCTGGAGGGGGAGCTCCACCACGTGTTTGTGGATCTACGGACGAGGTCGAAGGCGCCGATCCCCGATTGGATCCGGGAGGGACTGGCGCCCTACGTGGAGGAGTGAGTCAGGACCGGTCCCGGGCCCTCGCCCGGCGCCGGCTCTCCTTCGCCTTCTTGTCGCCTGGCCAGATCCCCGTCAGGTAGTGGAATGTCCGAGCCGCGGCGCGATGGGCCGCGGCCCCCGTGGTGGCCATCGTGGCCGCCTCCAGCGCCGCCGCGCCGACGACCTTCCCGAGACTGGACTCGTACGAGGTGGGCCGTGGGGGCTCCTCTGAGTCGATCCTCTCCCACAGGGACCGGAAGATCCCCCGGCCCATCCAGGCGGCGGTCATCGTGAAGATGAGCGAGAAGGGCTTGTAGAGGAGCTGCATGCCCGGTGAGCGTATCGCGGCGCGAACCCGTCTTTACCCGGGCTCGAGCCCGCGGGGCTCGACCACCTGCGCAAACCCGGCCCCCGAACTTTTCGTATGGGAAGCCGCCGCCGATTAGGGTATTTGTTAACGGAGTTTTCGATCCGGTGGCAGCGCATGATCGACGAGGATTGGGACGACGAGCAGAACGCAGCTGAGGAGCTCCTCCGGCGGGCCCTGCTGGATGACTCGTCGTCGGCCGCGGTGTCGCTGAAGGTCAATGGCCTTCCGCTCAGCGAGGCCGTCACGGTCATCTTCCACGGAAGGCGTGACCTGGGGACGCTGCAGACATACGTCACCCGGGGCAGCCTGGGAGCGGGTACGACCGTGGCGGCCAGCGAGCTTCTGCGCGTCCCGTGCGACCTGGACCTAGCGGACGCCGAGGACCGTGCCGAAGCCGAGCGGCTGTACGTGGAGCAGGCCAGCGCGCTGCGCGACGCGCTCGTCGGTGCCGACATCGTCCTCGACGTGTGGCGAGAGCCGCTGGGTGAGCTGATCGGGACCCAGGTGGCGGTCGATCACTCCCTGGAGCTCTCGGTGCGCCTGCCCGCGCACCGGCTGCTGCCCACGGCCCTGATCGCCCCGGAGACGCAACTGGTCGTGACTCCGGTGTGCAGCGCGCGGACGCTGGCCGAGGGCAAGCCCCCGATGGGCATCGCCTGCGCCCAGCAGGACGTGGCCCGGGTCTATGCGCTGGCCGACGATCCAGAGCGGTGCGTGGAGGATTTCCTGGGGCTCGTGGCCGACCACGCCCGCACCCTGGCCGAGCGGCTGGACCACCAGGAGGCCTCGGTGGAGCGCTTCCTGGAGCTCCAGTAGCCCGATCGGTCGTCGCTGTGGTTAGCCTGCGCCCGTGGCCCGCTGGCTTCGCCTGTTCCTGATCGCGCTGTGCATCATCGCCTTCGTGGTCGTGACCGCCCTGCTGGCGCGCGCCCTGAGCGTCGACGGCTCCGAGCGGGCTGCGATCACGACGCTCGTTCAGGACGAGGCCAAGGGCGATGCCCCGGGGATGGTTGCGCTGATCAAGGGATGCCGGCAGAAACCGGGGTGCCGGGTCCGAGTGGCCCAGAACGCAGCCAAGCTGCACAGACCAGGCCGGGTCCTGATCCTCACGGTGAATCCCTCGGCCGGGTTCTCCCTGACCGGGACGTTGGGGACGGCCCGGGTGGCCTGGCGCGCGGGCAAATCGCTGCCGGTCGTTCAGTGCGTGCGCGTCCGCCGGGCGGGGGACGTGATCAGCGGCCTGAGCATTCAGCTCCTGGCCATCAGCCCGCGGATCAGCACCAACGGCGTCTGCGCCAGCGGCTAACGGTGCCAGTGGCTAACGGTGCCAGTGGCTAACTGGGCCAGCGGCTAACGAACCACGCGTGTGGGGCTGCGCACCGGCTCGCGGGCCGGACGCCGCTCACGGCCCGGTCGCTGGTCGGCCAGCCGTCCCGGCTCCCGCAGCCGGATGCGCGCCGGCTGGGCATCAGGCAGCGGAATCCCGCCCCGGGGACGCATGGGAGCATCCGGGGACGGACGGTGGAGGCCGCCGCCCCCATCGGACCCGTCGCTGGGGGGTTGCGGAGGCTCGGGGCGATCCCGGAGCGCCGGGATGATCAGCGCCAGAGCACAAGCCAATCCCAGGATGTGCATCCCCCCGACCATCAGTACCAGCTGCGCTGCGCTGGACATGACAAAAATCGTACTCCTCAGGGCAAGCCGGGAGGGCGGTTTCTGTGAGGGCTCGGCAGGGCGCTCGCACACCGCGAGCGCGGCCGTCGTCAACGACCACAACGTCGAGTTTCGCCAAACCAGCGTGGCAGAACGAGACGTTGTGGTGGCTATGCGACCACGACGTCGGGTTTTGGACCCCGACCGACGTAACTCTCGACGTTGTGGTTGCGCCCGCGTCGCGCCCGCGCTCGCCAGGCGTCGCGCTCGACGCGCAAAACGCCCAGCACCGCCCCCCCGCACCCTCCCGAGCGCCGGCCGCTCGCCCCTCGCTACCATCGGCGCTCGATGACCACCGCCCAGGCCACAGCCCTGTCAGTCCAGTCACGGGAGCCCGACGGCTCTCGCGGCGCGCGGCGGCTGCGGCGTTCTGGGAAGGTCCCCGGCATCGTCTACGGGGGCGGTGATGACCCCGTGGCCTTCGAGGTGGACTCGCGTGAGCTGCGCCTGGCCCTGGCCCATGCCGGAGCGGTCCTGGAGCTGACGATCGACGGCGGGGGCGCGACCCCGGTCGTCCTGAAGGAGCTCATCCGCCACCCAGTGACCAGTGAGACCACGCACATCGATCTGCTCCGGGTCCGCCTGGACAAGCCCATCCACGCCACCGTGATCGTCGAGCTTGACGGTTCCGAGGAGGCCCCCGGCGTGCGGGAGGGTGGCGTCCTGGAGCAGGTGACGCGTGAGGTCGAGGTCGAGGCGCTGCCCACCGATATTCCGGATGCCCTGCACTACGACGTGTCCGAGCTCGTGATCGGGGACACGGTCAGCGTGGAGGCGCTTCAGGCGCCAAGCAGCGTGACCATCCTCACCGAACCGGAGACCGTGATCGCCACGCTCTCGCCGCCCCGGCTTCAGATTGAGGAAGAGGAGGAGCTGGAGGAGGAGACCGAGCTGGTGGGCGAGGGCGAGGAGGGCGCCGAGGAGGGCGAGGAGGGCGCCGAGCAGCCGAGCGAGGAGTCCGGCGGCGAGGGCGAGAGCGGCGAGTAGCGGGCGCACTCGGTGCGCTTCCGCACAGCCCCGGCCGACTGGCTGATCGTAGGTCTCGGCAATCCGGGATCCGAGTACGCCGGCACCCGTCACAACCTCGGCTTCGAGATCGCGCGGGCGCTGACCGAGCGCTGGGGCCTCCCCAAGCCCAAGTCCAAGTACCTCGGCCTCCTCACCGACGGCCGTATCGGACCCGGTGGCCCGCGGGTGGCCGTCCTCCTTCCCCAGACCTACATGAACGAGGCCGGAAAGGCCGTCGGACCAGCCAGGGGGGCGTTCAAGGTTCCTCTGGATCGCGTGCTCGTCCTCCACGACGAGATCGACCTCCCGTTCGGGCGCATCCAGGTCAGGGCCGGCGGCGGGGTGGCGGGCCACAACGGGCTCAAGTCGGTCCGGGACGGTCTGGGCTCCACCGATTTCAGCCGTATCCGGGTGGGCGTGGGCCGCCCGGATACCACCGACCCGGAGCGTGTATCGGCCTACGTCCTGGGCCGCTTTCAGGAGCCCAAGGATGAGGTCCAGGCACTGATCAGATCGGCGGCGGACGCGGCCGAGGAACTGGTCACGGAGGGCCGAGAGCCGGACCTATAGTCAGAGCAGGAATGCTGTCCAGCCTTCTCTCGCATGCCGACCTTGACCCCCAGGCCATCGAGCTGGCCGAGCAGGGCGGATCGGCGTTCGTCTCCCAGTCGCTTCAGCCCTTCCTGCTGGCGGCATTGTTGGACCGCACGCCGAGCGAGCCGGCGATCGTGGTGGCCGGTGACGACCGCCGGGCCCGGGACCTGGCCGCGGGGCTCCGGGTGTGGCTTGACCCGCGTCCCGTGCGCTACTACCCCAGCCGCGGCGTGGCCTACGAGTCCCATCTGGCCCCGCCTCCCCACCTGGTCGGGCTGCGAATCGCCGCTCTGGACTCGCTGCTGGACTCCGATTCCAGCCAGACCGGGGCGCCGGTCGTGGTGGTCAGCGCGGTCGCCCTCTCGGAGAAGGTCCCTGACCCATCGCTTCGCCCACACGGGTTCGTGCTGCGCACCGGGGAGGAGATCGAGCTTAACGAGGTGGCCCTGCGCCTGGTGGCCGCGGGGTACGAGCGGGTCGATCAGGTGGAGGACCGCGGCCAGTTCGCCATCCGCGGCGGGCTCCTGGACCTCTTCAGCGCCACCGAGGACCGGGCCGTGCGCGTGGAGCTGTTCGGCGATGAGATCGAGTCGCTGCGCTGGTTCTCCACGTTCACCCAGCGCTCGCTGGGAGAGGCCCAGTCGGTGGAGGTGGCGCCGGCGGCCGAGCTGGACGAGGAGCACCGTGAGCTGGCGGAGATAGCCGCCCTGGAGGACGCCTCCGACCGGCCGGACATCGCCGAGCTCCTGCCCGTGGAGGACTTCCATCCCTTCCTGGAGCTCGCGCCCGCGCACGCCCCGATCCTGATCGCCGGTGACGAGGACGTGAGCCCCGCGCTGGCCGACCACTGGCAGGACGTGTGCGCCGCCTTCCACGACCAGGACGCCCACCACCTCTACGTCTCGCCGGACGCCATCCACGAGTCGCTGGCCGACCGCGCCCGGATCCGCCTGAGCGGACTTGACCAGAACCAGCGGTTCGAGTTCCACGCCCAGGCGGCCGACGTCCAGGCCCGGGGCATCAAGGAGGCCGAGCCTGAGCTGGAGAAGCTGACCCGTTCCGGTTACCGGACGGTGCTGGCCTTCGCGCAGCGCGGGGAGGGAGAGCGGTTCGCCTACAACCTCGGACGGCTGGCTGTGGAGTGGCTGAATGGCGCCACAAACACAGGGACCCCCCCGTCACAGGGGGGGTCCCTATTCCTCACAGAGGCCCGGCTCCAGCAGGGCTTCATCGCGCCTCAGTTCAAGCTGGCCGTGATTCCGGAGCACCGTCTGCTGCGCCGGCGTCGGGCGGCGCCGCAGCGTCCGGAGCGCCGGCGGGGGATCCTCCGGAGCTTCGCCGACCTGCGCAGCGGCGACATCGTCGTCCATGAGGACCACGGGATCGCCCGGTTTGCCGGGTTTGACACCAAGACCGTCGCCGGGGTCACCCGGGACTACCTGTACCTGGAGTACGCGGGCTCGGATCGGGTGTTCGTGCCCGTGGATCAGCTGGCCAAGATCAGCCGCTACGTGGGCGCGGGGGGAGCCCATCCGGCACTCTCCAAGCTGGGCGGCACGCGCTGGGAGACGATCAAGGCCCGGGCCCGGCGAGCCGCCCAGGAGCTGGCCGGCGAGCTCCTGAACCTGTACGCGGAGCGAAAGCGCCGGGAGGGCCACACGTTCACGCCGGACACCGACTGGCAGCGCGACTTCGAGGACGCCTTCCCGTACACCGAGACCCCGGACCAGCGCGAGGCCATCGAGATGGTCAAGGCCGACATGGAGTCCCAGCGGCCGATGGACCGGCTGATCTGCGGCGACGTGGGCTACGGCAAGACCGAGGTGGCGCTGCGGGCGGCGTTCAAGGCGGTCCAGGACGGCACGCAGGTGATGATCCTGGCGCCGACGACGATCCTGGCCCAGCAGCACTTCGGGACGTTCTCGGAGCGGCTGGCCGACTATCCCGTGACGATCGAGCACGTGTCCCGGTTTCGCTCGGCGGCCGAGCAGCGGGACACCATCTCACGCTTTGCCAAGGGACAGGTGGACATCCTGATCGGGACACACCGCCTGCTCTCCCGGGACGTCCGGGCCAAGGAGCTGGGGCTGCTGGTGGTCGACGAGGAGCAGCGGTTCGGGGTCAAGCAGAAGGAGCTCCTGCGCCAGCTCAAGCTGCGGGTGGACGTGATCGCGATGAGCGCCACGCCCATCCCGCGCACGCTCCAGATGTCGCTGGCCGGCGTGCGGGACATCAGTGTGATCGAGACTCCCCCAGAGGGGCGGCGGCCGATCAAGACGTACGTCGGCGAGTACGACGAGGAGCTGGTCAAGCAGGCGCTGGAGCGCGAGAAGGCGCGTGAGGGGCAGGCCTTCTTCCTGCACAACCGGGTCGAGACGATCGACGAGACGGCCGAGCGGCTGCGCGGCCTGTGCCCGGGGATGCGCTTCGAGGTGGCCCACGGCCAGATGGACGAGAAGGCGCTGGAGGAGCGGATGCTGGGCTTCCTGCGCGGAGACGCGGACGTGCTCGTGTGCACCAGCATCATCGAGTCAGGCATTGACATCCCCCAGGCCAACACGCTGATCGTGGAGCGCTCCGATGTCTTCGGGCTGGCCCAGCTCTACCAGATCCGGGGCCGGGTGGGCCGTTCCCGCGAGCGGGCCTACGCGTACCTGCTGTATCCGAGCGCGGCCGCGCTGACACCCGACGCCGCGCAGCGCCTGTCCGCGCTCTCTGACTACACCGAGCTGGGGGCCGGGTTCAAGATCGCCATGCGGGATCTGGAGATCCGCGGGGCCGGCAACCTGCTGGGCGACGAGCAGTCAGGGCACGTCGCGGCGCTGGGCTTTGAGCTCTACATGCAGATGCTGGACGAGGCCGTGGCCGCGTCTGCGGACGGAGCGGGCGCGGACGAGGACTGGGAGCCGGTGCGGCTGGACGTCAACGTCAACGCATACGTGCCGCCGGACTACATCCCCTACGAGCAGGCCAAGGTCGAGGTCCACCGCCGCATCGCCGCCGCTCGGGAGGTCGCCGACCTGGTCGTGCTGCGCGAGGAGCTCGAGGACCGCTTCGGAGACATTCCCGAGCCGCTGGCGAATCTGATCGCGCTCCAGCAGGCGCGGATCAAGCTGGGCCAGGCGGGGGCTCGGGCGGTCTCCTTCCGAGGCGACCGGCTGGCGGTGACGCCGGTGGAGCTGGACTCGGTCCGAGCCAAGAAGCTGCGAGCCGAGATCCCTGAGGCGCTGTATGAATCAGGCAAGTCCCAGCTGTCGGTGCGGGTGCCCCAGGACCCGGCCCAGCGCTTCCCGGCCGTGGTGCGGGCAGCCGACGTGCTGCTCGCCGTGACCCGGGAGGCGGCGTAGGGGCTACCATCGGCGGGGTGAGGGGGTTCTGGGCAGGAAGATGGATCAGGCTGGCGCTGGTGGTGCTGGCAGGAGCGGGGCTGACCGCCTCCCTGGCCGCGGCCAGCTCGCACCGACGTCCGGGCTGCCGCTCCAGGTGCCGCAGCCTCGGTGGCGTGGGTGGCACCGACGGGGCCTGCTTTCAGACGGCGCAATACGGCGGGAGCGCGAACGTCTCGGACTCCAGGACGCTGACCATCAAGATCGGCAGTGGTTTCTTCCCGGCGACGGGTGATCTGCTCCTGGCGGCGGTGGCCAGCGAGCAGGCGGTGACGCCTCCTGAGGGCTGGCGGACGTTCTCAACCGTCGGCGCCGACGGTGGGTTGGTTGAGGTCTTCTACAAGGTGGCCGGCGAGCGGATCCCGGGGACGTACAAGTTCACCTCGGCCAGGGCCCAGTCGATGACCGGGGCGTTCCTGTTCGCCGACGGCGTCGACGCCAAGGATCCGATCGAAGGCGATGCGTATGGTGCGGGCGCCTCGTCCGGGCGGTCGGTGACGGCCCCCTCGATCACCCCGAGTAATCCGGACTCGCTGCTGGTGTTCGTCGGAGCGGCCCGCTCCCAGGTCAAGTGGACCGCGCCCGAGGGCATGAAGGGGATCAACCTGAACGTGTTCGATCAGCCTCAGGCCAGCCGCCTGGGCTTGGCCATCCAGCGCTGGCATCCCGCATCAGCCACCGGTGACAGGACGGCCACGATCTCGGCGTCCGAGAACCACAACGGCCAGCTCCTCGCCCTCCACTACCCGGAGCCGATCACGTGTCCGCGGGTCAAGGTGCTGACCCGCCGTTTCCGGCCCAATCGTCACGGCATTCTGGACGTGCGCATGAAGTGCCAGTGGACGGCCAAATGCCAAGGGGCATTCGAAGGCGTGGACATGGAGGACAATTTCTTCACGCCGCCGAAGATCGCGGCCAGCGACTTCACGATTCCGGCCGGCGCCACCCGGACCGTCCCGATCGCTGTGACGCGCCGCGGCATGAAGTCGCTGAAGCGCCATCACAGGCTGAGACTCGACATCTTCGTGTGGGCCTGGACGTCGGCCAACCAACCGGTCATCGCCGGCGCGGGCAGGTCGAAGATCACAGCACCTCGACGCTGAAGGCCGCTCGGCGAGCGCCTCGCGCTGCGCGCGCCCCGCGCCGGATACGATCCCCCGGTGCCCCGCTTCGATCTGAATGGCCGGGTTGCCATGGTCACGGGGGGCGCGCGAGGGATCGGGTTCGGACTCGCGGAAGCGCTGATCGCTCGCGGCGCCTCGGTGGCGCTGGTCGACCTGGACGAGACGGCCACCCAGCAGGCCGCGAGCGCGCTGGGCACCGGGCGGGCCATCGGCCTGGCCGCCGACGTGACCGACCGCGCGGCCATCGACGCGGCGGTTGCGGAGACCGTGCGCCAGCTGGGCGGGATCGACGTGGTGGTGGCCAATGCCGGCATCGCACCCACGCCCGTCCCGGTGCGGGCCATGTCCGGGTCGGAGTTCGAGCGCGTGGTGGAGGTCGATCTTCTGGGCGTCTATCGAACCGTGGCCGCGGCCATGGACCAGATCGTGGCCCGCCAGGGCCAGGCGGTGCTGGTGTCGAGCATCTACGCCTTCGCCAACGGGATGATGGCCGCGCCCTACGCGGTCGCCAAGGCCGGAGTCGAGCAGCTCGGGCGCGCGCTCCGGGTGGAGCTCTCGATCCACGGGGCGGGGGCCACCGTGGCCTACTTCGGCTTCGTGGACACCGTGATGGTGCAGCAGGCGTTCGAGCAGGGACGGGCGCGCCACGGCCACGAGCCGGGAGACGCCCTGCCCGCGTTCATGCTCAAGCGCATCACCCCCCGCCAGGCCGGCGAGGCCCTGGCCAGCGGGATCGAGCGCCGGAAGGCGAGGGTGATCGCGCCCCGGTGGTGGGCGGTGGGGTCCGTGCTGCGCGGGATCCTGAGCCCGCCCATGGACTACATGGCCGCCAGGACGCCGCGGATCCAGGAGGTG
>JBJMLC010000123.1:0-7680 GCA_045805485.1 Solirubrobacteraceae bacterium
CGAAGCTCTCCGTGGCGTAGTTGATCCCATGGTCAAGGCCGAACTCCTTCAGGCGCTCGAGTTTCTCGTCGCTTGACGCCGTGGAGATGACGGTCGCCCCCGCCTGCTTGGCCAGCTGGATCGCGGCCATCCCCACACCGCCCGCGCCGGCATGGATCAGGGCCGTCTGCCCGTCCTGGAGGTTGCCGGCGGTGAACAGGCACTCGTGGGCGGTGCCGAAAGCCACCGGAAGACACGCCGCCTTCGCGGCGTCCAGTCCGTCAGGGATCGGCCAGGTGGACATGGCTGGAACGGCTCGCCTGGATGCGTGCGACCCCGCAGCGTTCAGGGTCACGACCCGATCGCCGACGGCGCGATCAGAGACGCCGGCACCGACCTCGGCCACGGTGCCCGCGGCCAGGTATCCGACGATGTGCGGCACCGACGGCGGCGGCGAACCGAGACGGTGCAACAGGTCTCCACCCTCGATGCTGATCGCCTCGACATCGACCAGCACGCATCCCTCCGGGCACTCGGGATCAGGCACGTCCTCATAGCGCAGGACGCCCGGACCCCCGTTCTCATAGATCACGGCCGCCTTCATCAGGACGCCAGACTACTCGGTGGCGGTGGACCGGCGTCTGCGGTCAAGGAGCATCAGGCAGCGAAGCCGACGACGTTCGCTCGCGCAGCAGCAGTCAGTAGTAGTACCCCCAGCCGGATTCGAACCGGCGATCTCCTGCGTGAAAGGCAGGCGTCCTAGGCCACTAGACCATGGGGGCGCAGGGCTGATTCTAGGTAGGCACGCGACGCCCTACGATGTCCCTCAGCCCCCGTAGCTCAATCGCCTAGAGCAGCGGCCTTTTAAGCCGATGGTTGCAGGTTGGAGTCCTGCCGGGGGCACTGTCTACGGCTAGACACGTGCTCATGTAGAGACCTTCGAGGCTGAGGCTCGCAGCGTCCGCCGCCGATGGCAGCTGGCACAGCGGACTACGCACGCCGACATCTCTTCCTCAAGCCGCCGCAGGCTGCATCCTGCGCGGGCCAACTCCGGCACGTTGCTCCGCTTCGTGCCCACGTGGTCGAACTCCAAGACCACGAGCCGCCGATCGCCGCAATCGACGCAGGAGGATTGCATCAGCACGTCGCGCACGCGCGCCATGTTTCGGCGCTGCCCTGGAGTGAGGCATGGATTCGCGTCAAGTGAATGCGGCTTCACGCGCCAGGAACCTGCGCGGGCTGTGGTCCTGATGCGGTGGCAGTTGACGCACACGACCTCGCACTGGGCCAATTCGCCCATCAGCCGGCGCCGCGACGGGCCCTGATCCACCAGTTCCCCGACATTCCAGAGCTTCTGTCCGACGTGGTCAAATTCCAGGACCAGGGGGTCCCACTCCCCACAATCCGCACAATGCCGCGTCCGCAGATACTCGCTGACGAGCGCTCTTGCCGCACGTCGGCGCCGGATGCGCGCTGCTCGAACCTGAGTCCGATGCAGGTCGCCGCGAGCCTGAAAATATGCCCGGAAGCAATCGCGACACCACGCTTGCCGGCCATTACCGTTCCGGTTGAAGCAGTGGAGCGGCAGTTCGCGTCGGCAGCGGCCACACCGAAGCTCACCGCCTTCGCTCACGGCATCGGGCAGATCGGGACCGACCGGCAAGAGCGGCACGGGCTCAGAGACGGCGGGCGCGACGTCGCGAACCCAAAGGCTGACCGTGGAAAGCGCCGCACCTACTTCGCTGGCGATCCGCCTCAGAGACCATCCCGTCTCTCGAAGCTCTCGCGCGTGCTGTTGGACTGCCGCTGAATGTGCCATGACGAACATATGTTCGCGCGACACTCGGACGGAGGAGACTCGGAGTTAATTCCTCACCACAGCCACGACCTCCACCTCCACGAACATCCGGGGGTCGATCAGGGCGCAGACCTCGACCATCGTCATCAGCGGGCGGACGCCGCCGAACGCCTCGGCGTGAGCCCGGCCGACCTCGTCGGCGCGGGAGATGTCGGTGACGTAGACCCGGGTCTCCATCCCGTGCTCGTCCACCGATGTCGTCCCGCCCACCAGCACCAACCCGCCGGCCCGGATGACCCGGCTGAAACCATAGACGCCCTCCCACGGCGAGGGCGGGTCGCCGGCGAGACGCTCAACGCCCCCACTGCGCCGAACCGCGTCCGGGCCAGAGTCCGGCGGACTCAATGCCTGAAGTGCCGCCGCCCGGTGAAGACCATCGCCGCGCCGGCCGCATTCACCGCGTCCACAACCTCGGGGTCGCGGATCGAGCCGCCCGGCTGGATGATCGCGGTGACCCCGGCCTCCATTGCGAGCTGCGGGCCGTCGGCGAACGGGAAGAAGGCATCCGACGCCAGCACGGCTCCCGTGACGTCGCTCAGCACCTTCTCCAGCGCGAACCGCACCGAGTCCACGCGGCTCATCTGGCCCGCCCCGATCCCGATCGTGCCCAGGTCACGGGCCAGGACGATGGCGTTGGACCGCACGTGCTTGCACACCCGCCACGCAAACAGCAGCTCCTGCCACTCCTCCTCGGTCGGCCTGCGGTCTGAGACCACCTGCATCTCCTCGCGCTCCTGGAACCCGTAGTCCCGATCCTGGACCAGCACACCGCCCAGGACCTGGCGCAGGTTGGGGTCCAACAGCGTCATGGCTCGGCGCTCCCGATCGTCCAGGATCCGCAGGTTGCGCTTGGTGGACAGGACCTCAACGGCATCGTCGTCATAGCCGGGGGCGAACACGACCTCAGCGAACTGGTCAACGACGGCCTCGGCCAGCGCACGGTCCGCTCGGCGATTCAGGCACACGATGCCCCCGTAGGCGGATTGGGGATCGCAGGCAAAGGCTCGCGTGTAGGCATCGAGCGCGTCCCGTCCCACGGCGGTCCCGCACGGATTGTTGTGCTTGACGATCACGCAGGCCGGCACCTGAAACTCGTTGATCAGCAGGCGGGCGGCGTCCAGGTCCAGGAGGTTGTTGAAGGACATCTGCTTGCCACCGAGCTGCGAGACCATCGAGAGCACGTGGCTGCGCGCTCCCACCTGGCTGTAGAAGGCCGCGCGCTGGTGGGGGTTCTCGCCATACGGCAGCTCCAGGAGCCGCTCGTAGGCCCGGACCATCAGGGAGGGGAAGTCCTCGCGGCGCTCCTGGAACCACCGGGCGATGGCGCTGTCATACCGGGCGGTATAGGCGAAGGCCTCTGAGGCCAGGCTCTCCCGCGTGTTGACAGACAGCCGGCGATCGGCCTCCCGGAGCTCGGCCAGGATGGCGTCGTAGCTGGCCGGCGTCACCACGGGGGCCACAAAGGCGAAGTTCTTGGCCGCGGCCCGGATCATCGTGGGTCCGCCGATGTCGATGTTCTCGATCACCTCGTCGTCTGGCACCCGACGCCCCACCACGCGCTCGAACGGGTACAGGTTCACGCACACCAGGTCGATCAGCTCCACGTCGTGCTCCTCCACCGCCTTGAGGTGGCCCGGCTCATCACGCTGAGCCAACAGTGCGGCGTGAAGCTTGGGGTGAAGGGTCTTCACCCGCCCGTCCATGATCTCCGGGAACCCGGTGTAGTCGGACACACTGCGGACCTGGACACCGGCCTCGGAGAGTTCCTGGGCCGTGCCGCCGGTGGAGACGATCTCGATGCCCAGCTCAGCCAGACCGCGGGCGAATTCCACGATCCCGGTCTTGTCCGACACCGATAGGAGCGCGCGCGATACCTTCACGTCACCGGGGAGGACCGGCGTCAGCTCGCTCATGGACTCGGTACCCGGCTCCATGCCGGGCCGACTCTAGCGATCACGGTTGACGGTGAGTTTCCCCACGGACGGGTCGTCAACCAGAACGCGCCGCGGGTTGGCGGGGTCCAACCGGACGGCCCCGGCCGCGATCAGGCGCACGGCCTGAGGCAGCAGCTGGTGCTCAATCGGCTGCAGCTCCTCCAGCACCGCCTCGGCATCCCGAGGCGCGGGGATCTCCACCGAGCGCTGGAGGATGATCGGCCCGCTGTCCACTCCCTCATCGACGAAGTGGACGGTCACGCCAAAGACCTTGACCCCGTACTCGATGGCTTGGTCAATGGCGCGCAGCCCCGGGAAGGCGGGCAGCAGGGCCGGGTGCACGTTGATCACGCTGGCCCGGAAGCGCTCCAGAAACTCGGGGGTCACGAGCTGCATGTACCCGGCGAGCACGATCAACTCCGTTCCCAGTTCCAACAGCCAGTCACCCATCGCCCGGTCCCGCTCGGCCCGGCTCTCGTAATCAGACTGTTGGAACGAGGCCGTGGGCACGCCCGCTCGCTCGGCCCTGGCCAGCGCCGGCGCATCCGGCTTGTCGGAGGCCACGGCGACGACCTGGATGCCGTCCTGCCCGTGCACCTGATCCAGCAGGGCCTGGAGATTGGTTCCGGCGCCGGAGGCCAGGACCGCAACGTTCATCAGGCGGGCGGCGGGGCGGTCGTCAAGCCTGGACCAGCGGACGGTGCAGTGGCAGCTCGCCCTCCAGGGCGTGCTTGCCGTTCGCCACATCGGTGCCGTCCAGGGGGTAATCGCCGCTGAAGCAGGCATCGCAGTGGGTGTCACGGCTGGCACCGATCGCCTCATAGACACCCTGGAGGCTCAGGTAATGCAATGAGTCGGCCCCAATCTGCTGCGCCACCTGCTCCACCGTGCGATCGTGGGCGATCATCTCCTCGCGAGAGGACATGTCGATCCCGTAGTGACAGGGGTGCTTGATGGGGGGCGAGGAGATCCGGACGTGGACCTCGGCGGCGCCGGCGTCGCGGAGCATCTGGACGATCCCCGGCATCGTGTTGCCCCGCACGATCGAGTCGTCGACGACGATCAGGCGCTTGCCGGACACCACCTCGCTCAGGGGGTTGAACTTCAGCCGGAGGCCGTGGCGGCGCAGCTCCTGACCGGGCTGGATGAACGTCCGGGCGACGTAGCGGTTCTTGATGAACCCGTCGTCCTGAGGCAACCCGGCCGCTCGAGCGAGACCGCGAGCGGCGGCGTTGCCGGAGTCAGGAACCGGAATGACCAGGTCGGCCTCCGCCGGCGCCTCGCGCCACAGGATCTCGCCCATACGAGCCCGGGCGGCCTGGAGGACCGTGCCGGCCATCTTCGAGTCCGGCCGGGCGAAGTAGATGTACTCAAACACACAGAACGCGCGCCGCTCACCCTCCACGATCATCCTGGTCTGGAAACCGCCGTCGGTCAGCGTGATCAGCTCGCCAGGCTCGACCTCTCGCAGGAACTTGGCGCCGATCAGGTCAAAGGCGCACGATTCGCTCGCCACGCAATAGGAAGGCCGGCCGGTATCGGGATCTTCGATCATGCCCAGGGCCAGGGGACGCAACCCGTGCGGGTCCCGGAAGGCGATGACGCAGTCATCGGTCATGACGACGGTGGAGAACGCGCCCCGCAGCCGGGGCAGGACGTCGGCCACCGCGTCCTCGATCCGCTCAGCGGGGTGGGAGGCCAGCAGGGCGGCGATCATCTCCGAATCGGAGGTGGAGTGCAGCGGCACCTCACGGCCCCGCAGCTCAGAGTGCAGCTCCACGGCGTTGATCAGGTTGCCGTTGTGCGCCAGCGCCAGGGTGCGACGATCGTCGCGGACGATCGGCTGGGCGTTCTCCCACTGCGAGGATCCGGTGGTGGAGTACCTGACGTGGCCGATGGCCATCTCCCCCACCAGCGAGCGCAGCATGTGCTCGTCGAACACCTGGGCCACGAGCCCCTGGTCCCGGATCGCCATGATGCCCCCACCCCGGGGGGCGGTGGCGATCCCGGCTGACTCCTGGCCTCGGTGCTGGAGGGCGAACAGGGCGAAGTAGGCCAAGCGGGCGACGTCGTGATCAGGCGCGTAAATGCCAAACACGCCGCACTCGTCGCGCGGTCCGTCGCGATGGTCGTTCGGAGGAGGCATAGCGGGGGCTTAGCCTGCTTTAAAGCTAGCAGCGGCCATTACACGAATTCCTCCAGGCCGCGCTCCCAGACCCCGCGCAGCTCGGAAACCGCCACCTCCAGGTGGCCCTCGATCCGGAGCTCGGAGCCTCCCACGGTGCCGAGGATGATGACCGGCGCGCCCGGCTGAGTCAGCGCCTCCTGCGGCCCGGAAACCACAAATGCCCGTCCCGGAGCCTCGGCGAATGGATCAAGGCCCTCGGGGAGCGACAGGCTCGCACCGAGGCCACCAGCGACCGCGCACTCGGCCAGTGCCACGGCCAGCCCGCCCTCGGCCACATCATGGGCGCTCCGCAGCAATCCGGCGCGCACGGCCTCGCGGACCCATTCGTGAGTCCGGCGTATGGCCTCGGGGTCAAGATCCGGGAGCGGACCCACAGGCGCCAAGCCGCGGAGCTTGGCCAACTCCGAGCCCTCCAGCCTGGGCTGGAATGAACCCACCAGGGCCACCGTGTCGCCCTCCCGGACAAATCCCAGCCCGCCCGACCGCGCGGGATCAGGCAGAGCACCCACGATCCCCACCACGGGCGTGGGCAGGATCGGGCCCGTGGGAGCCTCGTTGTACAGCGAGACGTTGCCGCCCACGACCGGGATCTCAAGCGCCTCACAGGCCTCGGCCAAACCCTCCACGGCCTCGGTCAGCTGCCAGGCCACATGCGGCTTCTCCGGGTTGCCGAAGTTCAGGCAGTTCGTCAAACCCAGCGGCTCGGCCCCCACGCAGGCCAGATTGGCCGCACACTCATACACGGCCTCGGCGGCCCCCTGGCGGGGATCGCAAGCCACCCGGCGACCGTTGCCATCGATCGACACCGCGATCGTGACCTCCTCGGCCAGGGCCAGTACCGCGGCGTCGGCCTGCTCAGGGCGGCGCACCGTGTGCGACTGGACGATCGGGTCGTACTGCTCAAACACGGGGCGGCGAGAGGCAATGTTGGCCGAGCCCAGGAGGGCCAGGAGCGTCTGAGCCGCCGTTTCCTCACCGGTCAGCTCGGCTGCGGGAGCGGGATAGAGCTCCACCGCAGGCCGGGTCGGCTCCAGGTCATACAGCGGGCAGTCGTCCACCAGCACGTGGACCGGCAGGTCGGCCACCTCCTCACCGTCCCGGAGCACGCGCAGACGGTCCTCTGAGGTGACCTCTCCGATCGCCGTGGCCCCAACCTCCCAGTGCCGGCACACCTGAACGACCTCTCCCACGCGCTGAGGCGCCACCACGCAGGCCATCCGTTCCTGGGACTCGGAGATCATGATCTCGAAGGACTCCATGCCGGGTTCACGCAGCGGGACCCGGCCGACATCGATGTCGATACCGACCTCACCCTTGCTGGCCATCTCGGAGATCGAGGATGTCAACCCCGCCGCGCCCAGGTCCTGGAGCGAGACCAGCAGACCGCGATCCAGCAGCTCCAGGCAGCACTCCAGAAGCTTCTTCTCAGTGAACGGGTCGCCGATCTGGACCGACGGCCGCTTGGCCTCGTCGCCCTCGCCCAACTCGGCGCTGGCCAGCACGGAGGCCCCGCCAATCCCATCGCGGCCGGTCAGCGAGCCCAGCAGCATGACCACGTTGCCCGGGCCAGTGGCCGCAGAGCGGATCAGGCGCTGTGCCGGGGCCAGGCCGAGGCACATGGCGTTGATCAGGCAGTTCTGCTCGTAGCTGGACTCGAAGTAGATCTCCCCGCCCACGGTGGGAACACCGATCGAGTTTCCGTAGTGCCCGATCCCGGCCAC
>JBJMLC010000124.1:0-12253 GCA_045805485.1 Solirubrobacteraceae bacterium
CGTCCTCATGGCGCTGCCGATCGTCTGAGAGTCCGATGTCAGCGGAAGCAGGACGCTCGGCGCCGCGCTGAACCCGATCACGCCCAGTTCCTGATGTCCGGTGCGATGTTCGGCGATGGTCTGGGCCGCCGCGAGTTCCAAGGCTCGCAGGTAGGGGCTGAGCGTTGAGCTCTCGTCCAGCACGACGATCACTCCGAACTGTCCGCTCCCTGCCTGAGACAGGGGCGTTAGCGTCAACCCATTGACCGGCTGACCGTTCTCGCTCACGTGCACCTGCCCGGCCGTGAGGCTCTTTGGCTCGGAGGTCCAGAGCCCAAGCTCGCGCACCGGGAAGGGAGAGGTGCTGGACAGCGTGGCCGTCAGTGTTACCGGCGGCTTGGGCTTTGGCTTGGGCTTCGGCTTGGGCTTCGGCTTCGGCTTGGGCTTGGCTTTGGGCTTGGCCGGCGCCGTCGTCGTAGTCGTGGGCGTCGTGGTGGTGACGGTCGTCGTGGTGGTGACCGTGACCGGTCCGCTCGGAGCAGGAGTGGACTGGGTACCCGTGCTCGTGCCACCGTGCGGCGACCTCGGGCGCCCGGAAGCGCCGCCGCTCCCGTGCCCGTGAGCGCCGTGCACACCCGGCACGACCGCCGTGGGCCCGCCGGCCGACCACGCGACACCGGCCCCGGCCAGGCCGCCGCCGGCCAATACGGCCAGGGCGCCCGCCAGGACAGCGGCGGTCCGCCGCCGGTTACCTGCGGCCGCCGGACGCCACACGGCCCGCTCTGATCTGGTCGCCACGCTCGGCGGGGGCGGCCATCCCGGGCGTCGCAGGCCCTCCGGGGACCTCGATCCCACGCCGCTCGAACTTGTCCGCGAAGCTGGGTCGGAACCCGGTCGCCTTCAGCGTGCCCACCACGTGCTTGCGGGCCACACCCTCCACCTCGAACGCGTACAGGTCCTGGAGGGTGATCACGTCTGACTCCATGCGCTGCACCTCGGTGATGGCCACGATCCGTCGGGCGCCGTCCTGCATCCGCTCGATATGGATCATGAGGTCGACGGCCGAGGAGATCTGCTCTCGCACCGCACGGAGAGGCAGGTCATAACCGGCCATCAGGACCATCGTTTCGAGCCGGGTCAGCGCGTCCCTGGGGGAGTTTGCGTGGAGCGAGGAGAGCGAGCCGTCGTGACCCGTGTTCATGGCCTGGAGCATGTCCAGGGCCTCCCCGCCCCGGACCTCACCCACCACGATCCGATCAGGACGCATTCGCAGGGAGTTGCGCACCAGGTCACGGATGGATATCTCGCCCTCGCCCTCGATGTTCTTGGGCCTTGACTCCAGCCGGAGAACGTGGCGCTGTGAGAGCTGGAGCTCGGCTGCATCCTCGATCGTGACGATGCGCTCGTGATCCGGAATCGCGCCTGAGAGCGCGTTGAGGAGGGTCGTCTTTCCGGCACCGGTGCCGCCGGAGACCAGAACGTTCAGGCGCGCCTGCACGCAGCGACTGAGGAATTCGACCGTTTCAGGCGTCAGTGACCCCATCGCCGCCAACCGCTGAAGATCAAGCTTCTTGTTTGAGAACTTGCGGATTGTCAGCAGTGAGCCCGTGAGGGTCAGGGGCGGGATCACGGCGTTGACCCGGCTGCCGTCGGGCAGGCGCGCGTCCACCATCGGCGATCCCTCGTCGATCCGGCGCCCGACCTGGGCCACGATCTTGCTGATGATGCGCCGCAGATGCGATTCGTCGGTGAACCGAATCGGGGTCTTGTGCAGCCGTCCGGCCCGCTCCACCCAGATGTCATAGGGGCCGTTGACCATGATCTCGCTCACGGTCTCGTCCTCCAGCAGGCGCTCCAGCGGGCCGTGGCCCAGGATGTCGTCGGCGAGCTCCTCCACCAGCCGCTCGCGATCGTCTCGGGAGATCCCTGCTTCGGCGCCCAGGCGGCGCCGAAGCTCCTCGTGCACCTTGAGATCGAGCGTCTGCTGGTCGATCTCGGTGTTGAACAGTTGACGCCCCAGGTCCTCGATCAGGGTCAGGTGGATCCTGTTCTTGACCTCCGAGAACGGCTCAGAGGTTGGCTCAGAGCGACCCGGGCCGCCGGACTGCGACAGGCGCTCGCGGAGCTCCTGGTGGTTGGAGAGTCGCTCGTGGAGCTCCATCAGCCCCTCCTACCACCCAGACGGAACAGGCTCCGCCGTGCCGGCTCGGGCACTTCTTCGCTGTCCGGTGCCTCGTAGTTCTCCAGGTAGAGATTGGCTAGCGACCTGAATGCCTTGGCGGCATCCGACCCCGCGTCCAGCACTATTGGCGTGCCCTGGTTGACCGAGCGGGCGATGTCCCGGTGTGAGGGAATCAGCACGTCGACATCCCGACCCAGGATGGCCAGCACGTCCTCTCGCTCGATGCCCACGTTGGTGTTGGCCCGGTTGAAGACGATCTTCACCCGGCTGCGGTCGTAGTCCATGCGCTCGAGCGTCTCGAGCCCCAACCGCGTGTTCTTGAGCGACAGCGTGTCCCGCATCGTCACCATGACCACGTCGGTGGACGCGTCGATGGCTCCGATCACCTCCGGGCCGAAGCTCGGGGGCGTGTCGATCACCACGTACTCGTAGGTCTCGGCGAGCAGCCGCTCGACCTCAGCCAGGAACGGGACCGAGATGACCGCCGCCTGGTCCGGGCGCACCGGCGCCAGGAGGGCTCGGGCTCCGGAGGGGTGTTCGACCAGGAAGTCCTCCAGCTTCTGGGCATCCAGTGAGCCGCCTGAGCGGACCAGGTCGTAGATCGTGCGCTCCGGGCGCAGGCCCATGGCCAGCGCCAGGTCACCGAACTGGAGATCGAGGTCGATCATGGCCACACGGGCTCCCTGCTGGGCCAGGGCCACGCCGAGGTTGGCGCAGGTGAGCGTCTTGCCGGCGCCGCCCTTTAGACCGAGCACACAGATGATGTTCTGAGTGTTCCGGGGCTTCGCCTGCCCGCCGCCGCGTTTGCGGATCAGCGCCTTCTCCAGCGCGAACACCAAATGGCGCGTCAGCTCGGGATCGACCCGCGAGCTGGTTTCGGCGGGCAGGGCGACGACGTCTTCCACGCCCGTCGACAGAACGTCGTCCAGGTGTCCGTTGCCGTCCACCGGGCAGACCAGCACCACGGGGCGGGTGGGGTGCTGGCGGATGGCCGTGGTCAAGAACTCCCTGACGTCAGCGGTGTAGTCGGCCACGGCCACGACAAGGGCATCGCCCACGCCGAGTCCGCTGGCCGACGGGCCGCCGAGCTCGAGATAGTCAAGTACCCGGACCCGAGGATCGCGGGCCACGAGCGTCTCGATCAGGCTTCGATCGACCTCGCTGTCAAGGGCCACCAGGGCCTGAATTTCCCGCGTCATTACTTTCCTCCTGTCCGGAAGACCACTGAGTTGAATGTCGTCAGGCCCTGGGGCGGTGCGGTGGCGTTGCCGGGCCGCAGCGCCAGCCAGACCTTCCCGTTCTCCGCCGCATAGGCCAGCGTTCCGACCTGGCTGTTGTTGATGGCCAGGACGACGGTTCCGGCCTGTCCGCTGCCGCCGCTGAGGCCTGAGCTCGCGCCCGGGGTCTTCAGGACGAGAGCGTCCGGAATGATCAGCTTGACGACGGCTCCGTTGGAGCTGGAGGAGCTGGCGCTACCGCCGAAGTCCCCGTACACGTCCACGTGGTCGCCGGACTGAAGCTCTCCGACCAGACCGTGCTGCGGGTCGAGCGCGATCGAGAGAGCGCGCTGGCTGGGCGTCAGCTGCCCCACCACGCCACTCGTGCTGGCCACGAAGTCAGACGCCGTCAGCTGCTGGCCCGGGAGGATGTCCTGCAGGGCGACCTCGCCGTGCAGCACCGCCGCATTGGTGAGCGCTCCCACAGCCAGGTTCTTGAACAGAACCGGGGTCGGCTTATAGAGATGCTCCTGGGCGATCAGGCTGCCGGAGGTTCCCTTCTGGATCGTCCCCGTGGCCACAAGCACCGTCTCCTGCTTGTCGGCCAGGGACACGCTCTGCTTGTACTGGCTGAGCGCGACCAGCAGGATCACGCCGGCGGCAAACGCGCAGGCCACGGCCAGCGCCACCGCACCGCGCCGGCTGGCGGGCAGCCCGCGGACCTTCGGCACGTTGAATTTCTTTGTGAGCTCCACCGAGTTTCTCCTTGTTGATCTGCGTCAGTTGATTGGGAACGGCTTCAGTTGGTTGGGCACTGCGACGGGACGCTTGCGTCCGGCGTCCAGGGATTCGAGCTCCCGCTGGGCGCCTGCTCGACACTCATCGTCGCCGTCTGGACCATGGTTGACTTGGCGAGTCCCAAAATCGGAATGAAGTTGAGGTTGTTGGTCACGCAGGCCCTCACCGCCTGCCCCACCTGCCCCGTGGACCCGCTCGGGTAGTAGATGTAGACCTTGATCGCCGAGACGTCGCTGCTCCCGTTGGTCAGCTCCGGGGAGGCCTGCGCGGCCACGTACTGCTGGAGCGTCTGCGACGAGCCGGAGCCCGGGTTGGCGTTTATCGCTGCCCAGCGGGCACCGGAGGAGGCCAGCTGGATCTCGTCGTTGGCGTAGCTCTCGTAACGCCCAAAGTAGAGGATCCCCATCACGATCAGCAGGAGGACCGGCAGGACGAGGGCGAACTCCACCAACGCGGTGCCCTCTTCCCCACGGAGCCTGCTCCGCAGTCGCACCAAGAATCCTGATCGAGTGTTCACCATAGGGGTACATGTGTCGGGGGTGCCGAGGTCGCGCGTGGCGACCGTTGCATTGACTGGGGTTCTCATCGTTATCTGGGGTCTCCGCGTCTACTCCCACAACCGCTAGACGGACCTAGACCAAGGTGCAGGGTGGGCCTCCTGCGCGCCGGCCCCGGCGCGCAGGAATCCCCCGCCCACGCGCACGAAAAAGCGCCCGCTCGAGCCCTGCCGAGGCAGGACGCGAGCGGGCGCTGGGAAAGCTCGATGACCTAGAGCTGGCCGGTGACGTTGTTGAACACGCTGACGATCTTGTTACCGAGCGTGAGCACCACCGCAGCCGTCACGATGACGATGAGCGCCAGAAGGAGGGCGTACTCAGCCATCGTCTGCCCCTCCTCACGCCGCAGTCGTGCAGCAAGGCCGCCAAGCAGCTGGTTAAGGCCGAGCGACATTCTGATCCACATCCTTGTTCACCTCCTCCCTCGGTGATAGATGGGTAGGTCCGCGCACGAACTGGAGCGGAGGCCGCCGCGCGGCAGACACGTTGAGGCTGGTTTGGGCACTGCGGCCATGCCGGAAAGATCGGTCTTTCTGGGACATGGGCGGCACAGAAGAAGAGCTAGTTGGCACTAGACCAAGGTGCAGCTTCCCCCCGGCGCTGTAGGAACCGCTAGCCGCACCTAGACGAAGGTGGGATGAGCGTGTTCCGCTGCGAGGCGAAACAAGCTGCATATGACCTCCCGCGCGCCGGTGCTGATCCTCAATCTGACGAAGGAGCGCGTTGTCTGCGAGCGCGGCTTCGTGGCCGACCGCGCGCTGCCGCGAATGCGAGGGCTGCTCGGCCGCTCCCACCTCCCCGACGGCGAGGGGATCCTGCTGGAGCCCGCCTACGCGATCCACACCGCGTTCATGCGCTTTCCCATCGACGTGGTGTTCCTGGACACGCACATGCGCGTGATGAAGGTCGTCGACTCACTGACGCCCTGGCACACCGCCGGCGCCCGTCAGGGTCATGCCGTCCTGGAACTTGCCGCCGGAGAGGCGGCTCGCCGGGGCGTCGCGGTCGGGGACCGGCTGGATGTCCAGGAGGTGGCCGAGCCTCGGCTGGCCCGGGCCCTGAGCAACCCCCTTACACGCGCGGGGGACCCGGACGGGGCTCCCCGGGTCCTCGTCATCTCAGGCGACCGGCGCTTCCGCTCCGTGGCCGCCGCGCTCTTCACCCGACGCGGATGGCCCGTCGCCGTGGGACAGTTTCAGGACGACGTGGAAACACTCGTGGCTACGGCCGAACCGGACGTGGCCCTGGTGGATGCCACTCACTCGCTGACGGCGGCGGCCGAGGCCGTGGCCCGGCTGAAGCGGGGAGGTCACGGGGTGGGCGTGGTGGTCGTCTCCGACGGCACGAGGCCTGAGCTCCCGGCGTTACCCGTCCATCCGAAGTGGGACTCATTTGACTCGCTCTGCCTGGCGGTGGAGGACGCTCGGGGGGGCCACCCCACCGAACCGTGGATGGCGCAGAGCAACGGGAACGGGAGCGCGTTACATGCTTAGGCCAGCTCAGTCCCGCGACGACGGTCTCCTCTCCATGAGACCTCACCGTCTGGAATACCTGCCCCTTGACCAGCAGCTCGCCGTGGTCCGGCTGGTGGCGGGACTGCCCCGTGACGCTTGGCGTCCCGGAGCACCGGCGCTCGTCCTGGGCACGCCCCAGTCGATCGTGCGCGCCCCGGCTCTGGGCAGCGTGACCCACCAGCCCTCACGACTTCGCCGGACTGCCGATCAGCTTCTGTGGCGGGTCACGTTCGCGGCTCCGCTGGAGCTGGTGGAGTGTCCGCAGGCGCTGTTCGGCCTGGTGGCCGACGGCCTGCTGCCCACCCGCCTGCCGGACCCCCGCCTGGCGGACCTGGCGGCTCTGTGTGAACCCTGGGACGTGGGCACCCTTCTAGGGGCCTTCATGCATGCTGTGGCGTGGCGGCGGGCCACGGCACTGGGCACCGCGGTGGCGGTGGCGGGCAGTTCGGTCGTGCCGCCGGCGGTGGCCCTGGCCAGCTCAGGGTCCATGAAGATGCACCACCCCGTGATCCATCACCGGGCCCTGTGCTCGGTTCCGACCCCCATCCACACCTGTCCCCTCCCGGGCTCTCCGGCCAGCCCAAGCCAGTCGAGCGCCCCCCATCACTCGACTCCGTCCCCCCATCACTCGACTTCCTCAGCGGGAGGCAGTCAATCCAGGGCATCGACCTCGTCAACTGGAGGATCGTCGAAGGCCGCAGGGTCTGCTCGCCAGGCTCGCCACCACACGCATGCCGTCGCCGACACCGTTCAGGGAGGGCTATCCGCCGGACCAGGGCGTCCGGTCAAGAGGCCCCATCACTCCAGCACCGGTGGGTCCAGCGCGCCAGGCGCGCCCGCTTCGCCGACCACTGGCCCGACATCGCAGCCCACGAGCACCACGACCAGCACCCAGTCACCCACCCCGGGCGCCGCGCATGGACACCGGCATCGGCACCACCACTCCACCCCGCCGCGTCACCACGGCGACGGCTCGGGCCTGTCGTCGCTGTCTCCGACGCCACCCGATGGCCTGGTCTCCTCCACCACCGGATCGCCGGGCGTGCACAGGGCCGGCCATCACCCCGCCCACCATCACGGTGGCGTGCCCGGTCAGCAGCACCATCACGGTGGCGTGGCCGGTCAGCAGCACCATCACGGTGGCGTGCCCGGTCAGCAGCACCACCACCACGGGTCCCACCACGACGGTGTGGCGGGCGCTCATCCCCGGCACTCGTCCAGCGGCGGCACCGGCCTGTCCACGCTGACACCGTCACCCCCCGTCCACCTTCACAAGGCGCACCACAAGCACACCACCCCAACCGGGGGGAGTGGCGTGCGCCAGGCCCAGCCGGAGAGCTCCCCGACCTCTTCCGAAACCGCACCCACCAACAGCTTCTGGACCACCGGGATGGGCATTGGACCGGCAGAGGTGGCTCTCATGAGCCACCTCTCTGGTCTGTTTGGCAAGGTCAACCAGCCTCCGCCCTTCCTGATCCCCATCTACAAGCGGGCCGGCGCTCGCTTCCATGTCCCGTGGCAGGTCCTGGCCGCGATCAACTCGATCGAGACGGACTACGGGCGGAACCTCAACATCTCCTCCGCCGGAGCCGAGGGATGGATGCAGTTCATGCCCTCCACCTGGGCGGAGTACGGCATGTCGGTGAATGGCCACGGGCCCCCGAACCCCTATGACCCCACCGATGCCATCTTCTCGGCCGCGCGATACCTGGCCGCCAACGGCGGCGGCAAGCATCTGCGCCAGGCAATCTTCGCCTACAACCACGCCACCTGGTACGTCGACGACGTGCTGTGGCGCGCCGGGATGATCAGCGACCACGTTCGCGGCGTGCATCATCTCGGCGCTTACTCGCTGCCCCTGGACGTCCGGTACATGCACGTTCTGGGTCGGACGGACGACGGGGTCGACATTGAGACTGCTCCCGACGGAGCCGCCGTGTACTCCATGACGCCGGGCGTCGTGACCGCGGTTGCCAGTAACCCCGGTGGCTTTGGACCCAACTACCCGGTGATCCGAGTAACCCACGGGCCGCTGCTGGGCCAGTACATCTACTACGGGCATGTGGCGGCCAGCCTGGTCAAGGTCGGTCAGCACGTGCTCGCCGGCCAGCCCATCGCCGTCATCGGACACACCGGCGACGCCGCCTCCCTGGGGCACGGGCACATCGAGATCGGATTCTCAGACGGCTATGGCGATCCGATCAACCACCACGGCGCCATGGCGTGGACCCCGTCCGGCGCCGCCATGCGTCGGGTGCTGGTAGCCCTGGCCGCTGGCTTCCACATCAAGACCTCGTAGAGCGCTGGCCGCGCCAGCATCCGTTATACTGCTAACTGGTGCATCGTGCCCCAGCCGGGCCGTGGAACCGGTGGCGCACCTGGCCAGTCGCCTTGAGCCCGGTCAGTTGTGACCGGATGAAGATGTAGCCTCGGTCCTGCACCCGGCGTCGGGGGTCTCGCACCTACTCCAGCAAAGTCGCCCATGCCCGAGACAGCCGGCCACACCGAAATCGACTCCTCCCTCCTCGCGACGCTGGACCAGCTCGCGCGCATCGTGGAGGCCGCAGGCGTTGGCACGATCGACGCGAGCGAGCGCGAGCGCGCCCAGCGCGCGGCTGTGGCACTGGCCCAGACCCCGGACGGGCAGTTGGCGGAGATCCAGGGCCCCGCCCTGGCCTTCGTGGCCGCCCTTCTGGGAGACCTGGCGGTCGATCTGGCGGCAGACGTGCCCGCGGCGCGGCGGCTGGTGGCCGACCTGGAACGGATGGCGGCTCTGCCGGCGCGGGCGCTTGGCCACGAGCTGCTGCGCAACGCCCGCGTCTGGCAGCTGCCGGCCGACGTGGCGCTGCACGTGCAGCTGACCATGCTGCTGATCTTTACGGGCGCGGGATCGATATCGGTCTGGACGCTGGGCTCGGATTCCCATGGCCGCCGCATCGGTCACGTCGGTGACCCCGGCCGGGACGCGGGCAAGGCCGAGCAGATGGCGTCGGACCTGCTGGGCTCAATACCCCGCCGGCGCTGGGCCCAGGACCGGAGCTTGACCGGCTTGGTCATCGACCGCGGACAGCTCCCGGCTGCGGCGGTGATCCTGCACGACGGCCGCGAGCCCGCGGCCACGACCGAGTTCCTGCTGGAGGCTGCCGGCCCCGCCGTCGGAGTCATTCTTGATCGGATCGAGCTCCTGGCCGCCACGGCCAGGGACCGTCCGTCAGTCATTGCCGCCCTGGAGCGCCGGATCGACCGGCTGCGCTACGACCTCCACGACGGACCGCAACAGGACGTCCACCTACTGGCCATGGATCTGCGCCTGTTCCGTGATCAGGTGGCCCCCGCCCTGGAAGGGCAGCCTGATGCCTGGCGGCTGCTGGGCCGGCTGGACGATCTGGAGGCCCAGCTCGTGGCGCTTGACTCCGAGTTGCGTCACATCTCGACCTCGATGCAGTCGCCCTTCCTCCCGGCGGGCACTCTGCCCGAAGCGCTCCAGGACATCACCGAGACGTTCGCATCCCGCACCGCCATACAGCCGGACGTGCAGCTCAGCGGTGATCTGACGGCGCTGAGCGACTCCCAGCAGATCACGCTTTTGGCGCTGGTCCGGGAGGGCCTTAACAACGTCCAGAAGCACAGCCAGGCCGAGCGAGTGACGATCACCATCGCCGCGCACGACCGAGGAGTCGACGCCCAGGTGACCGACGACGGGCGGGGCTTTGACCCGGAGCAGACCCTGGTCCAGGCCGCGCGTGAGGGCCATCTGGGCGTGGTGGGGATTCACGAGCGGGTACGGATGCTGGGTGGCCACGCTCGGATCGAGAGCCGCCCCGGAGGACCCACCGTGATATCGGTCAGCCTGCCCCTGTGGAAGCCCGCAGGCCGCTGAGCGCCGGGCCGTCGATCAGTCCGCAGACAGGCCGTGCTCCAGGGCGTACCTGACGGCGCCCGCCCGGTTGCTCACGCCGATCTTGCGATAGATGTTGGTCAGATGGAACTTGATCGTGTGCTCACTGACCCAGAGCTCACGACTGATGGCCGCGGTCGTCAGGCCCGCCCCCACCGCAGCCAGGATCGTCTGCTCGCGGTCGGTCAGGATCGGCTTCTGCGGCTCCGACGCCATCGGACTCCCCGCCGGCGGAGCCGGGGGCGCGTGAAACACCGCGCCGCGAGCCACCTGGCGCAGCACTGAGGCGATATCCACGGCCGTCGTCGTCTTGAGCATGTAGGCGTTGGCGCCCGCGTGCAGCGCGCTGTCGATCGACGGCCGGTCATCGCATGCTGAGAGAACAACCACCTTGACCTGAGGAAACCGGGTCCTGATCTCCTCGATGTGCTCGACGCCGGCCGCGCCGGGCATCCGAAGATCGAGCAGAACCACATCGGGACTCCGGCGGTCGACGAGGGTCATCAGCTCCGGGACCGAGCGAGCGTCACCCACGACCTCAAAGTCCTCTGACTGCTCGATGGTCCGCCTGACACCGGCGACGATCAGTGGATGATCGTCGGCGATGAGGACGCGGATGGCCGCCCGGTCGAATGCGTCGGCTTCCATCGCGTTGGTGTTGGTGTCCTGGTCGCTTGTCACGGCGTTCATGTCGATCCCCTCGTACGGTGCGCCAAGCGGGTATGCCCGGGCCGGTGTTTGTGTCGGCATCCCGACACCGCTCCTTGAGATTGGGCGGGTCATCGCACACCGAAATTCGACTCGCAGAACTTAACCCCTCGGCGTCACACTGGACGAATGTCCGATTGACGATCAGGCACGCCGGCTCTACTTTTCTGGCAGATGGATCGCAAGGGGGTGTACTGCGGGGAGGTGCCTGCGTGTGCAGGCACCCTCCCGCTGGGGGCCCGTGGAGCGACCCTGGGGGGCGGTGGAGCGACCGCCAGACGCGCCAGGCTGCTCCTGCTGGCGGTACCGGCTGTGATGTCGGCGCTCTCCGTGGGAGCGGCGAGCGCTCTGGCTGGCCCCGTGGGGAAAGATCCGAGCTCGAACTACCGGGCCCAAACGCTCCCGTCCAAGTGTTACAGCGCACCGGCCGGATCGGCCTGCGTCAACGCCGGCGTCTACTACCTGGACCAGGCGCGAGGCCGCCTGCACCAGGCCCCGTACAAGCTCCCGGCCGACTTCGCCAAGCTGTCAGCGGATCGGCAGGTCCTGATCCTGACCAACCTGGACCGGATCCAGTACCACCTTCCTCCCGTCCCCGGACTGACCGCCGCCCTGAACACGGTCGCGCTCGGAGGTGCGCCCGGTAATCCGGGCGTGCGAGGGGACGGCGATCCGATCTTGGGAGATCCAGGCGTCGAGACCACGTCGAACTGGGCGGGTGGCTTCCCCAACGTCGTGCTGGCCTACGAGGCCTGGATGTACGACGACGGGCCCGGCAGTGGAAACCTGGATTGCACCAGCTCCAACCACACGGGTTGCTGGGGCCACCGGCACGACATCCTCTGGCAGTTCGGCGCCCCTGGCGCCTTCGCCATGGGCGTCGCCACCGGCAAGGACTCCCGAGGCGTTCCGGGCTACGCGATGCTGATCGCCAAGGGCGTCAGCCCGGCCACCCGGGCCAAGCCCATCTACACGTGGGCCCAGGCAAAGGCCGATGGCGCGGGAACCCACGCCTATCCCGTCAAGCGGCCCGGTGGCGGTTCCGGGGGAACTGTCAAGATCGTCGGCGCCTCGCTTCACGGCAGGAAGCTCGTCGTCCACATCCAGGCGCCTCGGGGCGAGAGGCTCAAGTGCACGCTGAGCCTCCGTCACGGCCGCCACTGGTCCAGGGTCGTATCCCGCCGCTGCAATTCGGTCTTCAGATACTCCGGCATCCAAAGCGGGCACTACCGGTTCAAGGTCACCTCGGCCCGGGGATCGGCCAGCGAGACGTTCACGATCAGCTGACACTAGGCTGTGCAGGGCGATGCCCAGCACGGTCATGTACGTCAAGCCGGGCTGCCCCTACTGCCAGGCGGCGCGGGAGGATTTGGCCCAGCGGGGCGAAACGGTGCAGGAAC